>JBBQCC010000017.1:0-30347 GCA_038318285.1 Planctomycetota bacterium
GCGCGTTGCGCACCTCGCGCGGCGTCTTCAGCACATGCATGTGGTAGCGATCGCCCACGACGCGGCCCGTCCGTTCCCACGAGCGATTCAGCGCCTTCGCGACGCGCACGAGCAGCCCTTTCATGCCGCGCGCCAGCGCGACCTCGTCCTGCGCCTCGGCGACGAAGTGCAGATGGTTCGACTGGATCGAATACTCGATCAACCGAAATCCGAATCGATCCGCGCCCGCGGCGAGCGTCGCGCGCAAGAGCGCGAGGGTGCGTTCGCGCCGCAAGTTGGGCAGCCCCGCGAGGATCCTCGTCGTGACGAGGACCGGCGTGTGCCGCGTCACACGCGCTCGCGTGTCGTGCGGCACGAGCGCGCGGCCGTCCTTGGGCTTGCGACCTGCTCCGGCTCGCGCGCCGCCGCGGCGGAACAGGTCGATCTGGCGAACGGTTTGGGACTGCGGCGGCATGTGTGACGGCGACTGCTTGCGTGACGGCCAGCGAGACTCGATGAGCGAGTACGAGTACGAGTACGAGTGATGGTGCTGGTGCTAGTGCGAGTACGCAGGCGCGTGCTCCATCGACTCCCTCCTTTCGATAGAACGCGCGGTGAACGCTCGGGTCGTCGAAAATCACAAGAAAACAAGCGTCGAACGAGGCGGACCTCAGCGCGCGGTTCGATTCCGCGGACATTCGACACGCTGTGCGCCACACGTCGCGGCCCGACTGGTGCGCTCGAGCCCAAAGAGTCGAAGTCTGGCCGCTCGGTTCGAGCATCCGCGCGACCGCGCGATGAGTCCGCGGACATTCTGCGAGATCCCGGTGAGGGCCAAGATGGTTCGTCCAACGAGCAGCGTTCGATCGGTCGTTGCCCGCGTCGACCGGTCGTGGATCGAGAGCATGCGCGAGGAGGATCCATGTCGGGTGCAGCCCGCCCGAGCTCGCCCTCGCACTCGAGCTCGCCCTCGCACTCGCGCTCGCACTCGCACTCGCGCTCGCACTCGCCCTCGCGCTCGCACTCGCACTCGCACTCCGCACTCCGCACTCGCCCTCCGCAGTCGGCGATGGTCCCCAGCGCCGGATTCGATTCCGCGGACATTCGACTTGCTGTGCGCCACACGTCGCGGCCCGACCGGCGTGCTCGGGTCCAACGCGTCGAACTCCGACCGCTCGGCTCGAGCACCCGCCAGACCGCGCGATGATTCCGCGCACATTCGGCGAGACTGCTTGGCGCGGTCCGCGTCGGTGATTCCGACGAGGAGCGATCGTCCGGTCGCTGCCCGCGTCGATCGATCGGGGATCGAGGGCATGCACGAGAAGGAGCCATGTCGGGTGCAGCGCGCTGGCCCTCGCCCTCAGCACTCGCTCCCGTTGGCAAGGAGGGTCACTCGCACTCGGCGCTCGGCACTCCCACCCCGGCCGTCGGACCGTCGGACAGATGGAAACATGTCGCCCCCAGTTCGTCTCCAGCAAGCGACCGAAGACGCCGCAACCGCGGTCGTGGGATCCAGTGCGCAGGCACAGTTCCGGCGCGCCGATGATTCTGCGCACTTCCGCTTCACGTGAGTTTCGAGCGGCTCACCCGCACTTCGCCGCCGGTTCGAGCGTCGGTTCGCAGTGCCGCCCACGACGTCGGACGGACTTTGGAGATCGGAGGCGCTGGAAGCGACTCGGCTCAACTTCGGTGGCGAATACCTCGACCCCGCGACGGCGGGGACAGCCCACACGACTTCCTGAAGACCCGAACAAGGAGCGTCGCTACTTCTTCAGCGTCGCCGGATCGGGAGGCAAAAAGTCCTCCGGCTTCAGCGGCGCCGCCAGCGAACCGGACCGCACCACGAGGTCCATCGCCGGCTCGGTGCGCCAGCCGTCGGCGACGCGCGAGGTCGCTCCGCCGGCGCCGTTCACCTCTTGGATGCGCGGCAGGTACACGAGGATCTTCTTCGGCAGGCGGCGGCCGTCGAACGTCTTCCAGTCGGACAGTTCGATCGCCGACGTCGTCGGGTTCACGCGCGCGGGCGCGGCGGCATCGTCCGCGACGGCCATCACCGGCAGGCCCGAATCGCTCGCGAGTCCGAGGAGGATGCGTGCGCCCGTCTTGTTCTGTGCGCCGGGTCGCACGTCGGGCGTGTCGATCTGGAACCAGCTCAGCTTGCGCGCGGCCTCGACGAGCTTCGTGGGCACGAGGCTCTCCGGATTCGCGGCCGCGGTGAAGCGTGCGACGCGCACGTTGCGCGGGTCGACGAGCAGGACGAATAGACGTGCGACGTCGAGCGCTTCGTCCAGTTGCCGACGGTCTTCGGCATTCTCCCGACCGACGTCGAGGCGCACGAGCGCGCGCTCGTTCGGCTGCGACTGGTCGTAGAGCCAGTCGCCCTTTGGACCGCGCACCTGCCGCCGTCCCTTGCCCGTGTCCGCCAAGAGGTATCCCGGCGCGAGGTACGCGTAGCGCGCGTTCGGAAACGCGTTCGTGCGGTTTTCCTGCACGCGCAGCTGCAGGTCGAGCGCCAGGTCGAACCCCGTGATCGGCGTGTTCGCGCCGCTCTCGGACGCCACCGCTCGCGTGAGCCGATCCCAGGCCGTGCGCGCTTCGACCGACGTGCTCTCGGGCAGCTTTCCCGCCGCGATGGGATGTCCGTCGATGTCGAGGGGCGTGCTCTCGACCGGGTGTTTCTCCGGCGGCGGCGGCAGCGGCGGCGGTTCCCCTTGGAACGCGAGCAGGGCCAGGGCGAGGGCGACGATCATGATCGAGAGGCTAGCAGAACCGCGCTGCGCGCCGCGCGTGACGGTCCATCGGCGCGACGGGCTGCGAAACTCTTGCACGCGCGCGGCGGTCCGGGTCCGCTGGCGCGATGTCGAGTGGCAGCCAGCACGGCGGAGGGGACGGGTGCGGGGCGCCTGGCGGTGACGATCGCGGGAGCGAAGATCCCGAAGCCGTGGCGCAGCCGGACGTCCCGCGCCACGACCCGTTGCGGGGGACGCCGCTCGTCGCGCTGATCGGCCCCACGGCGAGCGGCAAGTCCGCCGTCGCGTTGCACGTCGCCGAAGCGTGCGGCGCCGAGATCGTCAGCCTCGACTCCATGCAGGTCTACCGCGGCATGGACGTGGGCACGGCGAAGCCGGACGCGGCCGAGCGGGCGCGCGTGCCGCATCACATGCTCGACCTCGCGGACCCCAGCGAACGTTACGACGTCACGCGGTTCCTGAGCGATCTCGAAGAGGCGGTCACGTCGATCCGCGCGCGCGGCCGACGCGCGCTGTTCGTCGGCGGCACGGGCTTCTACTTGAAAGTGCTGTCGGCGGGACTTTTCCGCGGGCCCGACGTCGACCCGGTGCTGCGTGCGGAACTCGAACAGCGTGCGCGCGACTCCGGTCCGCAGGCCTTGCACGCGGAACTCGCGCGCGCCGATCCCATTTCGGCCGCCAAGCTGCACCCGAACGACGTGAAGCGCGTCGTGCGTGCGCTCGAAGTGTGGCAGCAGACGGGCAAGCCGTTGAGCGCTTGGCAGACGCAGTGGGGGAGCGCGACATTCGCGGCGCGCACGCTGGTGGGCCTCGAAGTCGCCGTGCCCGAACTCGACCGACGCATCGCGCGGCGCGCGCGCGAGATGCTCGCCGCCGGTTGGCCCGCAGAGGCCGCGCGTGTGCGCGACACGACGGGCTTCGGACCGACGGCGGCGCAGGCGCTCGGCTACGCCGAAGCGCTGGCCGTGCACGATGGCGAACTCGACGCGCTGGAAGCCGCGCGCCGTATTGCTCTCTCGACGCGGCAGTTCGCGCGGCGTCAGCGCACCTGGTACCGCAAGTTCCCCGATGCGCGCTGGATCGCCGCGGAAAACCGCGCGCCCGCCGACCTCGCGGGCGAGGTCCAGCGGGCACTGGGTTGGTGAAGCCTGGGTTGGTGAAGCCTGGGTTGGTGAAGCCTGGCTGGGTGCAGCACGTGCCGGTGAGACCGGCCTCGTGACGCCCTCAGTCGTCGTAACCGACGCCAACCGACGCGCGCATGTAGCTCGCCGTGCGACGCTGCGACGGCTTGCCGCTGAGGCCGTCGCCGACCATGTACAGGCCTTCGCCAAACTCCTCCGAGCCGCCTTCGGAGAACGTGCCGATCACCGAGGAGATGGGATCCTGCAGGTACGACACCGTGTCCGGGGCGATGCTGTTCGGGTAGCGCGGCGCGTAGTACGACGCGTCGTAGACCTCGAACGGGTTCTCGGGGTTGTGGTGGAAGAAGTAGCGCCGGAAGACGAGCGCGAACTGCTTCTTCTGGCCGGCCTGGAAGTCCAGGTAGTCGCCGTCGCGCGATTGGTCGTAGCCGAAGAACGCGCGGCCCATCGAGTTCGTGATCGAACGCTGGCCCCAGTGGTCATTGCCACTCGTCCCCTGCGTGGTGCAGGAGGAAACCAGGGCGACGATCGGAAGGGCCAGGATGGGGAGGATGTGCTTCATGAGGGGGGTCATGAGGAGGGCGTGGGGGACGCGCGGGGGCCGGGCGTCCGTCGCGGGGCGCTCGCGGGTGCGCCCCGACCGTGGGGGCGAGAGTGTGTCGGCCGTCCGCGCCCGTGTCCAGCCCGGAGCCGACCTCGACGCCGCTAGCTACCCCCGTGGCGAGCGCGGTAACGTCGCTCGCGCCCATGGCCCCCGTCGAACCCGTTCCCAGCGCCCGTCCGGGTGGCGCGCGCCGCCGCGTGGGCCTCTTCGGCGGGTCGTTCGATCCGATCCACGTCGGCCACCTCCACGCCGCGCGCGCGGCGCGCGATCGCTTCGGGCTCGACCGGGTCGTGTTCGTGCCGGCCTTCCGCTCGCCGTACAAGCCCGGCCGCACGCCGGCGCCGGGGCCGGACCGGATGCGGATGGTCGAGCTGGCCATCGCGGGCGAGCGCGCGTTCGAGGCCAGCGACATCGAGCTGGCGCGCGGCGGGCCGTCGTACACGATCGACACCGTGCGCGGGCTGCGCGCCGCGCTGGGGGAGCCGGAGAACGCTGAGCTCTTCCTCCTGATCGGCAGCGACAACCTGCCCGGTCTCGCCGGCTGGCGCGAGGCGCGCGCGCTGCTCGAATGCGTGCAACCGATCGTCGTGCATCGCGACGGCGATCCGGACGTCTTGCTCGAGGACCTCGCGCGCGAGCTGGGTCCTGACCTCGCGCGCAAGATCGAGCGTGGCTACCTGCGCCTGCCGCCGGTCGTCGCGTCGTCCACGGATGCGCGCGCCGGACTCGAGGTCGGCGACGTGCGCGACGAGGTGCCGGATGCGGTGCGCGCGTACATCCGCGCGCACGGCCTCTACGGTGCGCGGCCGTGATGGCGCGCCCGCTGTCGCCGGTCGCGAGCGGGATGCCGTTCGGAGGACCCTTGGACTGGCTGCAGCTCGCGATCGTCACCGTCTTCACGTGTTTCATGCTGGCGGTGCTCGTGAGGCTCGCGCGCGGCACGCGTTGGATGGACGACGGCGCCGACGCGCCCGAGCGCAAACACCGCGGCGCGTCCGTGCCGCTCGTGGGCGGTCCGGCGTTGGCGATCGCAGCTGCGCTGCGGTGCCTCTGGCCGCACTTCGCGGATGCGGGCGCGCTCGGGAACACCAACGCGCTCGTGCCCTGGATTCCCGCGGATCCGTGGAGTTTCGAGCCGCGTCTTTTCGTGCTGGCGCTGGCGCTGTCGTTCGCGACCGGACTGGTCGATGACGTGCGCACGAAGGGGCTCGGGCCGGCGCAGAAGCTCGTCGGCCAACTCGCGGCCGGTGTCGCGTTGGCGCTGGCTCTGCGCACGCCCGAACACTTGGACGGTGCGCCGCTCGCGTTGGGAGTCCTCGTCGTCGTGCTGGCTGTCGTTGCGCAGAACGTGGCCAACGCCTTCGACCACGCTGACGGTGCGCTGGGTTCCGTGGCGTTCGCCGCGTTCGCGAGCGCGGGTTCGAGCTTCGCCGGCGCGCTCGCGGCGTTCCTCGGCTTCAACTTGACCCGACGCGCGCGCGGCGGATCGCCACACGCGTTCCTGGGCGACTCGGGCTCGCACGCGTTGGGACTCCTGCTGGCGACGAGCTCCGTCGGCCAGGCGGCGCTGACGCTGCCGGCGCTGGACTTGGTGCGCGTGCTCGTGCTGCGCGCGCGTGCCGGACAGCCCGTGTGGCGCGGCGACGCGCGGCACCTCGGCCAACGGCTGCGCGCGGCGGGCCGCGGTCCGCTCCCGACCGTCGGCCTCGTGCTGCTCTGTGCAGCGCCGGCGTTCGTGGCGCTGGCGTTCGCGATGCGCGAGCCCGAGATCGTGCGCGGGGCGGCGGCCGCCCTCGGCGCGCTCGGTTGCGCCGTGCTGCTCGGAATCGTCCTGCGAATGCATCCCGACCCGGCGACGTAGGTGGCCGCGCAAGCCGCGCACAGCCCGGTTCCGCGCTTCGACCGTCGAGTTCGGCCCGCGATCCTTGCCGCTCGACGCGCACGACCGGATAATCCCGCGCCCTTTTCCGGCCGCGATCCCGCCTGCTGGAACGCCGCGCCGCGAAGCCTCCCTTGGATCTACCCCTCACCGCGATCATCTCCGACCTGCACGCCAACTTGCCGGCGCTGCGGACGGCCCTGCAGGACGCGCGCGAGCGCGGGGCGCGACGATTCTGGTGCCTGGGCGACATGGTCGGCTACGGCGCGCAGCCGCGCGAGTGCCTCGACCTCGTCATGCGCCTGTGCTCGCCCTCGGCCGTGGACCCCGAGCCGATCGCGGGCGAGGAACCGTTGCTGCCCGGGCTCGCACTGCGCGGCAACCACGAGGAAGCGCTGTTCGACACGCCGGCCGGATTCAACCCGATCGCGCGGCAGGCCATCGAGTGGACGCAGGCCCAGATCAGCGCGGGCGGCGACCGCGAACGCGCGATGGAGTACTGGGACTTCCTCGACGCGCTCGCTCCGGAACACTTGGACGAGGTCGCCCACCTCGTGCATGCCAGCCCACGCGATCCCTTGCGCGAGTACATCCTGCCGCGCGACGTGCACGACGCGCCCAAGCTGGCGGCGAACTTCGCCGCGATGCGACGCGACGTGTGCTTCGTCGGACACAGCCACGTGCCGGCCGTCTACTACGAGGACGGGCGCTTCTTCCGGCCAACGGGCACGGAGGGTCCGTACGAACTCGGCTTCGGTCCGGGCGCGCGCTGCATCGTGAACGTCGGATCCGTCGGTCAGCCGCGCGACGGCGACGCACGGCTCTCGTACGTGCTGTTCGACGGCACCAACGTCACATTCGTTCGCCTCGACTACGACCACGCCGCAGCGGCGGCCGCGATCCGCGCGGTGCCGAGCCTGCCCGAGCGGCTCGCTTCGCGACTCTCCGAAGGACGCTGAGAAGGAAACCTTGGACAAACGACTCCTCTACGTTCTGCCGCTGTGCCTCGCGATCATGCTCGGTTGGAGCTACCTGGCGCAGAAACTGGGTTGGGTGAAGAAGCCCGACCCGGCGAAGACTCCGCCCGCGGTGACCGCGCCCGCGGATCCGTCCTACGGGTCCGCGTCGGACGCGACCGGTGCGCCGAAGCCGGCCAACGAGCCGCAGTCCGCCGAGCCCGCGATCCCGTCCGCGCCGGTCGTCGGCCCCGTCGTCGTCGGCGAAGCGGAACCGCCGGTGACGTTCGTCGTCGGTCAGGTCGGCACTCCGGGCTACTACCAGGCGACGTTCTCGAACCGCGGCGCCGTGCTGACCGAGCTGCGCACCGGCAACTACTTCGACAAGGCCGGACGCACCGCCGAGGAACGCACGGACCCCGCGCACTGGCGCGTGCTGGTCGGCGAGGAACAGGCGACGGAACAGGCCGGTTCTTTCGAGCTGCGCGCGACACAGTCGAGCCAGAACCTCGTGCGCGAGCCACTCGGTCGGGCGTTGTGGCGCGGACGGATCCTGGGCGCCGAGGGCGCGCCCGAAGGCATCGAGTACACCCTCGCGCCGGGCAGCGGCGTCACGTTCGTGAAGCGCTTCACGTTCTTGCCGGGCAGCGACCAGGTGCGCGTCCAGCTGGAGATCCGGAACGAGGGCGTGACGGACCTCGCGGGCTACCGCTCGTTCGTGCTGACGCCCGCGGTCGGCGTGCCGAACGACTCGGGCGATTCGTTCTACCAGGAGCCGCAGGCCGTCGCGCTGTCCCTGCCGGCCGGCGAGACGTCGGGCGATCCGGTCGTGCAGATGCCCGACCGTTCGGGCGCGAACCGCACGGGCGCGCTGGCGACGACGGCACCGCTCCTGTTCGCGGGCGTCTACAACAAGTACTTCGCAGTGCTGATGCGCGCGGGCGACGAGGCGTCGAAGGCGACACTCGTCGGCGCGAGCTGGCGTTCCGCGCGCGACGAGAGCTGGTTGAAGCGTCACCCCGGCAAGGACAATGACGCGTTCCGTCAGCTCGTGGTCGATCTCGATCTGCAGCTCGCGCTGCCGCCCGTTGGCGAGTCGCGCACGTGGACGTACATGACGTATGCGGGGCCGAAGGACCGCGACGCGATGACGGACGTGTTGCCGCAGCACGCGGCGCTCCTGAAGCACGACCTGGGCTTCGTCAGCCCCGTCGCGCGCCTTCTGCTGTACATCATGAACTTCTTCCACTCGATCACGACGAGCTGGGGCTTCGCGATCGTGCTGCTCACGGTGCTCGTGCGTGTGCTGCTGTTCCCGATCAACCGTCGGTCGCAGACGGCGATGGCACGCTACCAAGCGAAGATGAAGCGCGTTCAGCCGCGCATCGAAGCGTCCAAGAAGAAGTGGGACAAGGACCCCAAAAAGCAGCGCGAGGAACAGGCGAAGATCATGCAGGAGGAGGGCGCGTTCCCGCCGCTCGGCGGATGCCTGCCGCCGCTGCTTCAACTGCCGATCTTCATCGGGCTTTTCCGTGCGATCGGTGTCAGCTTCGACCTGCACCAGGCGCCGTTCCTGGGCTTCATCACCGACCTCTCGCTGCCCGACCACCTGTTGCCGCTGGGCATGACGCTGCCGATCCTGGGCTACGTCGCCGCCGTCAACGTGCTGCCGCCGATCATGGTGGTCATGTGGATCCTGCAGCAGCGCTCGATGCCGAAGCCCACCGAGGAACAGGCGTTGATGATGTACAAGATGATGATGTGGATGCCCGTCGTCATGGGCATCTTCCTCTACAACTACGCGGCGGGACTCTCGATCTACATGATCACGACGTCCGCGCTCGGCATCGTCGAACAGAAGTTCATCAAGAAGCACTGGCCCATCGACGACACGGAATTGCCGCGCAAGCAGGGCGGCTTCATGTCGAAATTGATGGCGGCGCAGGAGCAGCGTCAGAAGCAACTTCAGGCCGAGCGGCCGCGCAGCAAGAAGCGCTGAGTCTCGGATGACGGACGAGGCCAGCACGCGCAACGTGGTCGGCCCTACGATCGTGGCCGTGAACCCGGGCGCGACCATCGCCGCCATCGCGTCGCCTCCGGGACCGGGTGCGCGCGGCATCGTGCGCGTGTCGGGACCCGTTGCGGGCCAGATCGTGCGGTCGCTGTGGGTCGGCGAAGCGCCCGCGCTGGATCGCCGCGCGCTGCACGCGGGCCGTATCGACGACGGTCGCGGCACGCAGCCGGCGTTGCTGCTGTGGATGCCCGGCCCGCGTTCCTACACCGGCGAGGACGTCGCGGAGCTGCACGTGCCGGGATCGCCGCCGCTGCTCGCCGCTGTGCTGGCGCGGGTGCTGGAACTGGGCGCAACGCCCGCGAAACCCGGCGAGTTCACACGGCGCGCGTTCGAGAATGGCCGCATGGACCTGACGCGCGCCGAGGGCGTCGCGGACTTGATCGCGGCCGTGGACGCGGCCGATGTGCGCGCGGCCGGCGCGCTGCTGCTCGGAGGACTCGGGACCCGCATCGCGGGATTGCGCGACGCGCTCGACGAAGTGCGTGCGCTGTGCGAGGCCAGCCTCGACTTCGACGAGGCCGACACGGGCCACGTCGCGACGGAGGAGATCGCGACAGGCATGCGCGCCGTGCGCGCGCGCGTCGACGAAGCGCTGGCGTTCGAGACGTCGCGCGCGCGGGCGACGGGACGTGCACGAATCGTGCTGTGCGGCGCGCCGAACGCGGGGAAGAGCGCGCTGTTCAATCAGCTCCGGCGCTCCACGCGCACGGACTTCGCGTCCGACGCGATCGAGAGCGACTTCGCCGGCACGACGCGTGACACGCTCGAAGCGAGCCTCGACGTCGACGGCGTCGCGCTGCAACTGCTCGACACGCCCGGATTCGACGACGAGGCGGCGAGTGTGGACGCCGAGGCGCAGCGCATCGGGCGCGAGCACTTGATGCACGCCGACGTCGCGCTGTGGGTCGTGGATGCGACGGGAACGAGAGACCTAGCGCGCGAACGCGCGCAGTTGCCACGCTCGTTGCCCGTGATCCTGGCCTGGAACAAGATCGACCTCGTCGGTGCGTGTCCGGCGCCGGACGTCGCAGCGCTTCGCGTGGACGCCGTCGCGTCCGTGTCGGCGCGCACGGGCGCGGGCCTCGATGCGCTGCGCGCGCAGATCGCCGAGCAGTTCGAACAGCACGCGACGGTCGGTGATGCGAGCGAATCCGGCGCCGGCGCCGCCCGCGAACGCGCCGCGCGTCACCTGCGCGGCTTGGCGCAGGCACGCGCGCACCTCGACGCCGCCGAAGCGGGCCTCGCGGCGGGGGAGCCGCTCGACCTCGTGGCCGAGACGCTGCGCCAAGCCAGTGCCGCGCTCGACGAGATCGACGGTCGCACGACGCCCGAGGATCTGCTCGACCGGATCTTCGCGCGGTTTTGCCTGGGGAAGTGATCGCTCCCGGGTGCCTTCAGGGGCTGGACGCATGCGCGGAGGGTGGAAGCTCGCTACGGCTGGCTCGCTGGGCGCCCGAGCCCCGCGCGAAAGGGTGCGGAATCAAACTCCCGCGTCCTCCGCGGCGCGAGCGATTCCGGCCGCGAATCGAGGCTCAGAACCCGCTCGGACGGGCCTCGGACGGCATTCTGGAGGGCGATCGAGCGGTGCGTGCTCCGCACGGCCCTCCGAGCGCCCAAACCCGCGTTGACACCCCACATCTAGCGTGTTGGGATCTGCCGGACCCCGCCGGCGGGCCCTCCTTCCGTACCCACGCCCCATGCGCTGCCCCCGTTGCAAACAGGACAACGACCGCGTCGTCGACTCGCGCGCGAGCTCCGACGGATCGGTGATCCGGCGCCGCCGGGAGTGCCTGGACTGCGTGCTGCGCTACACGACGTACGAGCGCATCGAAGAGACGCCGCTGCGCGTCATCAAGAAGAGCGGTGAGCGCGTGCGCTTCGAGCGTGATCGCGTCCTGGCCGGGATGATCCGCGCCTGCGAGAAGCTGCCCGTCGCGATCGAGGAACTCGAAGCCGCGGCCGCGCGCGTCGAGACGCGCTGCCAGGAGGAGTACGACCGCGAGGTGCCGAGCTCCGTCATCGGCGCGATGGTCATGGAGGAGTTGCGGCGACTGAATCAAGTTGCCTACGTCCGCTTTGCGAGCGTGTACCGCGAGTTCAAGGACGTGTCGCAGTTCCTCGAAGAGTTGAAGCCCATCCTCGAGTCGCGTGGCGGCGGCAAGGCCCCGTGATGCGCCGAGGTCCGGAACGAGGAGTCGGCGCGTGAGGCCCGCGCGCATCCGTCGTCGCGACGGCACCGTCGTGCCGTTCGAACGCCGCCTCGTCGAGGGCGCGGTGCAGCGTGCGGCCGAACGCGCGGGCGAGGAAGGTTCACGCGCGCCGGCCGAGGTCGCGGACCTCGTCGAGATGGCGCTCGGTCGGCGCTACGGACTCGATCGCGTGCGCGAACCGTCGTCGCCCAGTCCGGCGACGAACGGCGCCGCCGCGAGCCTGCCCGGCGTCGAGGAGATCGAAGACCTCATCGAGGAATCGCTCATCGAGCTGGGCCATGCGGCCGTCGCGAAGGCGTACATCCTGGATCGAGCGCGCGACACGCGCGTGCGCGCGGCGCTGGGCGAAGTCAGCGAGGACGCGCCGCTCGGTCGGCGTGCGCCGCGCGTGCTCGTCAACGGCGGACTCGAACCCTGGAGCCGCGCGCGCATCGTCGCCGCGCTCGTTTCGGAAGCCGACGTGCCGAAACGCCTGGCCGACGAGGTCGCAGCGCGCGTCGAGGAACGCGTGTTCGCCAGCGGTTGGAAGCGCATTTCGACAGCGCTCGTGCGCGAGCTGGTCGACAACGAACTGGTGGAGCGCGGTCTCTCCGACGCGCTGCGGCGCACGCGTCCGGTCGGGATCCCGCGGCACGATCTGTCGCGTTGGATCGCCGGCGCCGCGCCGGAGCCCGAGACCAACGGCGCCGAACCGCGCGGGCTGGAAGCGCGCGTCGCGGGTGAATTGCTGCGGCGCTACGCGATCGAGGACCTGCTGCCCGATGCGTTGGCGGACTCGTTCGCGGACGGCGAGTTCGGACTCGAGGACCTCGACCGCGTGCACCAGGACGTCGCGCTGTCTGCGCCCTGCGACCTCTACGTCACGGGTGATTTCGATGGTCCGCACGCGTTCGATCTGCTGCAGGAAGTCGCCGCCACCGCGGTGCGCACCGCGCGCGGCGTCGTGCTGGAGGACTGCGGTGAACTGCTGCACGTCCTGTCGCGCGGACCGCGCGGAGCGTCGGCGGATCGGCTCGCGACGTGGATCTCCGCGTTGACCGCGGTCGCGCGCGGTTCGGGGCGCACCATCGATCTCGCCGCGCGCTTGAAGAGCCGCGAGCGCGGACCCGCGGCGCCGGCGTGGTTCGAGCACCTCGTCGACGAACTCGCGACAGCGGAAGCCGACGGTCCGCGCCGCGGATTGCCGCGCGTGTTCTTGGATGCCGGTGAACTCGTCGAAGCTGCGGCATCGCATCCGGCGCTCGAGCGCGGCGTCGAACTGCTGCTCGCGCGTGGGCGACTCGTGCCGACGTTCGGTTCGGCGAGCGAACACGCCGTCGGCCCCGGTATCGCGCGCGGAAATCGCGAGCGGGGTGCGCTGTCGTTGCGCGCCGTCGCGACGCTCAACCTGCCGCGCGCCGCACGCCGCGCCGGCCCGTGGCGTGAGGACGCACTGTTCGAGGAAGTGCACCGCCTGCTCGCGCTGGCGCTCGACGCATTGGCGGCGCTGCGCGACCTGCGCCGCGGGACGAGCGCGCACGGTCCGCGCACGAAGAGCCTGCACGCGATCGTCCCCGTCGGCTTGCGTGAAGCGGTCGCCTGGATCGGCGACGGATCGGCGCGCCCCGAGGCCTTTGCGCGCCTTTTCGCGTTCCTGGCCGAGGCCGCGCAGCGCCTGGGGCAAGAACGCGGCTTGGCCGTGGCGCTGTGCGGTGCTTACGGCGAGCGCGACGCGCGCCGTTTCGCCGCGCTCGACGCGCGCCGCTTTCAGGTCGTGCAGGCGAACCTGTTCCAGACCACCGAGAGCGCGCGCACCGATGTCTCGTACTCGGTCGGTTTCGACCTCGCCGGCCTGCACGACGGCGGCGGCTCGCGCGCCGAGGATGCCGCTGGCGCGCTGTCGGCGTTGTCCTCGGGTGTGCTCGACGCGCCGGGGTTCCTGCGCTCCATCGCGCGCCCGCAGGACGGCCGCGCACCGCTGCTCGCCGGCCTCGACGCCTTCGAGCGCGCACGTTTGCGCCAGCGCGCGCGCACATCCGTTCTCTACGCGCTGCCGCGCGCGACCGAGTCCGCTTCGCTCTACACCGACGACGCTCCTCTGATTCCCTGAACACGTCATGCGCCTGAAACGCCTCCAGCTCTTTGGTTTCAAGTCCTTCGCCGACCGCACCGCGTTCGAGTTCGGCGAGGACACGCTGACCGGCGTCGTCGGTCCGAACGGTTGCGGCAAGAGCAACGTCGTCGACGCCGTGCGTTGGGTGCTGGGCGAGCAACGTCCGACTTCGATGCGTGGCGGCGAGATGACCGACGTCATCTTCAAGGGCTCGTCGAGCCGGCCGTCGTTGTCGGTCGCGGAAGTCACGCTGATCATCGACAACGCGTCGAACCAGCTCGACGGGCATGGTCCCGAGGTCTCGATCACGCGCCGCGTGTTCCAGAGCGGCGAGGGCGAGTACCTCTTGGACGGGTCGAAGGTGCGTCTGAAGGACGTGCGCGAGATGCTGTTCGACACGGGCCTGGGCAGCCGCGGCTACTCGGTGCTCGAACAGGGCAAGATCGACGCGGTGCTGTCGGCCAACCCGGTCGAGCGTCGCCGCATCTTCGAGGAGGCCGCGGGCGTATCGCGCTACCGCCAGCGTCGTCAGGAGACGGAGCTGCGCCTGAAGCGCGTCGCGGAGGACCTGGCGCGCATCGACGACATCCTGGGCGAACTGGCCAGCCGCGTGCGCAGCCTGAAGATCCAGGCCGGCAAGGCCGAGCGCTGGACTGCGGCGCACGAAGAGTGGCTGACGGCGCGCACGCGTCACGCGCGCCACGGCCTGTGGATCCACGGGGCGGCGCTCGAGAGCTTGGCGCAGGTCGCCGGTGAACTGGACGAGCGCGCGGCCGCACTGCGCGAAGCGCGGGCGTCCGCGGAAGCGGATCGTGCGCTGCGTGAGAAGGAACGCGGCGCGCTGACCGCCGAATTGGAGCGCGCGGCTGCGGACGCGTCGCGCTTGTCGGGCGAGTCGCGTGCGGTGGACGAGCGCGTCGGCAACCTGCGCACGCGCATCACCGAGTCGACGAAAGCCGCGCACGACGAGTCCGGGCGCGCGCATGCGCTGGAAGCCCAACTGACCGAACGCCGTGCCGAATCGTCGGAACTCGTCGAGCGCGTGCGCGCGCTCGAAGCCGCCGCGCGTGAGGCGCACGCCGTCGCGATGGCGCGCGCGCAGGAGGTGTCGCAGGTTTCGAATCGCGCGGTCGAGCTGCGCACGGCGCTCGAAGCACGTGGTCGTTCGCTGTTGCGTCTCGTCGAGCAGCGCACGCAGGCCGAGAACCGGATCGCGGCGCTCGAGGGTGCGCTGGCACAGACGACCGAGCGCGACGCGCGCCACGCCGAGCGTTCGGCGAACGCGCGCACACAGGTCGAGACACAGCGCGGCGAGGAAAGCGGATTGCTGGCGCAGGCCACGACTGCCGCCGAGGCGCTGGTCGAGACCGAGGGCGCCCGCCGCGCGTTGGCCGGGGCGATGAGTGAACTCGGGACGCAGCTCGCGCAGGACGAAGCCAAGAAGAAGAGCCTCGAGATCGAGCGTGCCCGCGTCGCGAGCCGCATCGACGTGTTGCTCGACCGCGAACGCGACCTGGAAGAGCTGTCGACGGGTGGCAAGACGGTGCTGGAGGCCGTCGAGCGTCGCGGTGAACCCGTTGCCGAGGGCGAGCTGCTGGGTCTCCTGGCCGACCACCTGCGCACGAACACGGCGCACGCGCGCGCTCTTGACGCGGTGCTGGGCGAGCGCGGCGGCGCGCTGGTCGCTACGGAACGCGAAGCCGCCGAGAAGGTGCTCGCGTGGCTGAAGACGCGCGAGGGCGGCATCGCCGGCCTCGTGCTGCCGCAGAGCTTCGCGACGCCGGCCGAGCCCGCGGAACTCGACGACCCGCGCGTCGTCGCGCCGCTGGAGAAGTCCGTGCGCTGCGCGAAGCGGTTCGAGCCGCTGCGCCGCGCGTTGCTCGGTGACGTGTTCGTCGTGAACGACGTCGCGACCGCGCTCGAACTCGTCGGTGAGCATCCGACGTTGCGTTTCGTCACGCTCGATGGTGATCTCGTGGACGCCGCGGGCGTCTCCGGTGGTCACCGCGCGCTGACGCAGGGCGCCGTCGGGCGCCGTTCGAGCGCCGAGGAACTGTCCGCGAGTGTCGTCGAGCTCGACGCCGCGATCGAGGAGATCGACATCCGCCGCGCGGACGGCGTGCAGCGCCGCATCGCGCTGCAGAAGGAGTGGGAGCGCTCGAGTCAGGAACTCGAAGCGCGTCGCAATGCGAAGATGCAGGCCGATTCCGCGCTGTCGACGGCGCGCGCGCGCCTGCGCGACCAAGAGGCCTACCTGCACGCGCTCGACCAGGAAGCGCGCGCCGCCGAGGTCGAAGTCGAGCGGTTGCGCCGCGACTTGGAGACGTCGCGGGCGACGTTCACCGGCGCCAGCGAGGGCCACGACAAGGAGCGCGAGGCACACATGGCGCTGGAGGGCGAGCGCAGCGGGCTCGACGCGCGGCGTCAGGAGCTGTCGGGCCTGGAAGCGGAAGCGCGCTCGAACGCGGCGCGCACGCGCGCCGAACACGACGGCGAATCGCGTCGATCTGCCGACCTCTTGCGCGCGCTGCAGGAGACACAGCGCGAGCACGAGCGCGCGGCCCGGTTGGCGACGGAGTACGCGCAGGCGACGGAGCGCAGCGAGGCCGAGCTGGTCACGCTGCAGGAGCGCAGCGCGGCGCTGCTGGAAGAACGTGCTGATGCGGACGCACGCGTCGTCGAGCTGCGCGCGGCCGTCGAAGCCGGCGTGGACGGGATGACGCTGGCACAGGGCCGTGAATCGGCCGTTTCGCGCGAGCTCGAGGCCGTCGTCGCCAAGCTGGCCGACGTGCGCCTCGCGGAACAACGCGAACGTCTCGCGCGCGAGGAGATCGCGCGGCGCGCGCTGGAGGACCTGCAGGCCGAGGAACTCGCGCTGCTGGCCAACTTCGAGCCCGAGCGGGAACTGCAGGACGTCGAGTCGCTGCAGGCGCTCGAGTCTGTCGTGCGCGAGCTGAAGAGCCGCCTCGACAAGATCGGCCCGGTGAACACGGAAGCGGTCGCCGAGCTGCAGGAGTCGGGTAGCCGGCTCGAGTTCCTCGAGAACCAGCGCAAGGACCTCGTGCAGTCGCGCGACGTGCTGGCGGAAGCGATCCGTGAGATCGACGGTGAATCGAAGCGCCTCTTCCAAGAGACGTTCGAGGCCGTGCGAGCGAACTTCCAGCGCATCTTCCGGCAGCTCTTCGGCGGCGGAAAGGCCGACGTGACGCTGTCCGAGGGCGACGACCCTCTCGATGCCGGCGTCGAGATCGTCGCGCGTCCGCCGGGCCGCGAGCTGCTCCCCATCGGATTGCTGTCAGGCGGTCAGCGCACGCTGACGGCGCTGGCGCTGCTGTTCGCCGTGTTCGAAGCGCGCCCGAGCCCGTTCTGCATCCTCGACGAAGTCGACGCGGCGCTGGACGACGTGAACGTGACGCGGTTCCTGGCGATGCTCGAGGGCTACCGCGCGACGACGCAGTTCGTCGTCGTCACACACAACAAGGTGACGATGGCGGCGTGCGAACGCCTGTACGGCGTGACCATGGAGACGAAGGGCGTGTCGCGCCAAGTCAGCGTCGAGATCGGCGACGTCGACAGCTGGGCCGAGAAGGCCGCGACTGGCGGGCGCGAGGAGAACCTGCGCCAAGTCGAGATGATCCCGCAGGCCGGCGGGGGACGCGTCAGCGAAGTGCAGGTCAGTGGCACGTCCGCGCACCCGGCGCCGTCGATGAACGAACCGGCGAGCTGATATCAGGCCGCCGGGGCCGATCGGGACCGTTCCAAGCGAAAAGGCGCCTGGATCCCCGCGGTTTCTACAAGGTCGCGCGATCACGCCGTCCTGCGCGACGCGGGCGACGATCCCTCGCTCGGCAGGCCATTTGCCTCCCTCGATGCGTGCGTCCACACGGCCGCACGTCGAGTTGGTTCCAGAAGCGGAGGCAGAGATGGCGAAGATCGCGATGTTGATCGGGCAGGAGTACGAGGATTCGGAAGTGCGCGTTCCGCTGGATCGTTTACGCGCGGCGGGGCACGAAGTCGTCATCGTCGGCCTGAAGGCGGGCGAGACCCTGCGCGGCAAGAAGGGGCAGGAAGAGGTCACCGCGGACCGCGCGATCGACGCAGTGCAGGCGCACGAGTTCGCGGCGCTCGTCATCCCGGGCGGCAAGTCCCCGTCTCACTTGCGTACGGACGCGCGCATCGTCGAGTTCGTCAAGACGTTCGTCGCGAGCATGAAGCCGATCGCCGCCGTGTGTCACGGGCCGCAACTGCTCGTCGAGGCGAACGCGGTGCGCGGCAAGCACCTGACGTCGTGGCCGGAGATCCGCGAAGAGATGGAGAAGGCCGGCGCGCACTGGGTCGATCGCGAGGTCGTCGAAGACGGCGCCCTGATCACCTCGCGCAAGCCCGCGGACCTCGAGGCGTTCTCGAATGCGCTGATCACGCGACTCGAAGCTCCTGCCACGATGAAGCAGGAACAGCGCGCTCAATCTTGAGCGCCGCGTTCCGAGCCAGCAGCGGACATGTGCACGCGGCGCTGCGTCTCGAACTTGTTCGAGGAGCTGGCGACCGTGGGCTCACACGCCCCAGATGATCCGGTAGCCGTTCGTCAGGTTGAACGTCGAGCTGGTGCAGAAGCTGGCGGCGTTGCGGTACCACACTTGGTACATGCGCACGTTGCCGGCCGAGCATCCACCGCGAACGGACACCGATGGGTCGCCGAGTGCGGGGTACTGCGACGATCCGCCGATGTTGTTCTTCGTCGCGAGTCGCACGACGCTACCCGCGGCGCAGCGCAGCCCGTCACCGAACACGGCGCCGGCCGACGCGCTCTGAGCACTCGTGCCCTGGAAATACAGCGCAGAACTGCTGGGCATGCCCGATCCCGCGAGCACCAGCGTGTCGTTCGAGATGCGCGCGACGCCAGTGCCGCCCAACCGCCCGCCGATGCTCAACGAGCTCAAGCAACCGGTGCTGCTGCCGACCGCACTGTTGTTCGCGCACGGGCAAGCCGTGCCCGAACCGTCGCCGAAGCAGAAGTCCACCCCCGGTGGGCACGCGCTGCCCCACAAGCACTCGACCCATTCGGGGTGGTCGATGAACGGGTTGCGGTTGCCCTGGTAGAACGCGACGCGGTCGTTCTTGCGCCGTTCCCAGGCGTCCGGCGGATCGTCCTGGTTCCACTGGCGCAGCGTCGTCAAAAGACCCATGTACGCCACGCTGAGGTTGCTGCCCGTCGCTGAGTTCGCGATCAGCGTCACGTTGTCCGTGGCGATGAGGTCCGGTTCGGGAAAGCCGGTGATGCCGTGCACCCCGCCCTCGTAGCGCACGTCCGCGTACAGGATCGCGCGCGCGACGTCGCCGCGCCGACCGATCCACGTCTCCCACGAACCCGACGACGTCGAACCGTTGTTCCAGTTCGAGTTGCCCGGATACACGCCGCTGCCGCCGCCGAGTCCGGCGTTCACGAACGTCGTGCGCTCCGTGCAACCGCCGGTGCACGAACGGTACGGCGCGTTGCCGCGCGCGCTGTTGTACGCCTGATCGCACGGGAACAGCATGTGACAGTCGCTGTACGGATAGTTGCCCGCTCCGTCGTTCGGGAACCCGTAGCTGTTCGGCCACGTGTGCTCGCGGTCGTAGAACGTGTTGCCGGCCGTCTGCTTCGGGTTGCTCTCGTTGTGGTAGACGTCGAGGACGTTCGCGCTGTTCGTCGGGTCCTCGCACGCGTCGGCGAGCACGTTCCAGGTGTCCGTCGAAGCCGCGGTGTAGGGAATCTTCGTGTGATCCTTGATGACCACGTGCAGCGTCACACGCAGCGTCGCGGCATCCGTCGTGTCGACGGTCGCGTAGTACGACGCCGGTGCCTGCGCGGCGGACGGTGCAGCGAACGGGACGGCGATCAGCGCGCCCGCGAGGCAGGTGTGTAGGGCCCAGGGGAGGACTGAGGGGAGGGCCGAGTGGAGTAGGCGCACGGGCGGCGGGGCTCGAAGTGGGGAAAGGGGACCCTTCGAAGGCTACCTCCCCGGTTGGAAGGGTGGGGACGCGAGCGCGGCTTCCCACACGTCGAGCGACCTGGAATGCGATCGCAGGCTTGAACTGGCCCCGTCGAGGCGACATACTTCTTCCCGACAACGCGTCGCGGGGTGGAGCAGTCTGGCAGCTCGTCGGGCTCATAACCCGGAGGTCGCAGGTTCGAATCCTGCCCCCGCTACCACACACTGGGGAGGACTCAGGCCACCTGGCCCGAGTCCTCTCTTGTTTTTCGGCGGGCCTTTCGACGAGCACTTCCGAGGGTGAGCCATGGTCGACAGGAATCTGCGGGTGTCGGATCGAGGCTGGAGCGCGGCGTCCCGGAAGCGCGCTAGCGCCCGTGAACCGAAGAACCTCGAACGACGCGTAACACTTCACGAACGCCCCGGATTCATCGAGCATCGGGACTGAAGCGCGTCCGTCTGGGTGAGTTCTCGGGCCGTGCGCACACCACTCACCCGTCGTTTGGAGGTTCCCATGTTCGTCCGGGTTCGTACTCTCTGGCTCGTCGGCCTCTTTGGAGCGCTCTGCTTCGCTCCACCGAGCGCCCGCGCGGCCCAGTCCTCTGGCAGCAAGCCTGCTGCGCGTGCTTATGCGACGGAAGCGCCCGATTCTGGAGCAGCTACCGCACGGGCACTCTCCGCGCCGCGCGCCCTGGCACCCGCGGCGTCGGTGAGCGACAGGCTGGATCATGAGAGCCTCGACTTCGACGTCGATGCCGCGGGAACGATTTGGGTGCGCGGAAGGACGTACAAGGCGAGCTTCGGTGCCGGTCACGCCACCTACATCCCGTTCTTCGGCTCCCGAGCCCCGCAGAACTACCCACTCGAGCTGGCGCTCTCGGCCGTCACCGTCGGCGGCGACACGCTGGCGTTCGACGCGGACGCGCCGGCCGTGCGAGACGGCGACACGATCGAGTTCGACCGCGGCGCTTTTCGTGAGCGCTACGTGCTGACGCCGGAGTCGATCGAGCAGACGTTCGTGTTCGACGAGCTGGCCTGGCGCGGCGAGATCAACGTCTCGGTCGGTGTCGAGACCGCCCTGGACCGCGCCGAGGACGCCGAGGGTTTCCGCTTCGGGAACGAGCTCGGCCACGTGCGCTACGGCCGAGCCTTCGCCTTCGACGACAGCCAAGTGAAGGAGCCGATTGACTCGAGCCTGCGTGGATCCGTGATCGAGCTCACGGCTCCGGCGGCTCTCGTCGAGCGCGCTGTCGGTGCATTCGTGATCGACCCGGTCCTGACGACGTTCAACGTCGGAGGCTCCGTACTCGAGGACGAGTTCAGTGCGGACACCGCCTACGACCGGACGAACGGCATCTGGCTGACTGTGATGGTACAGCAGTTCAGCGGAGCCGACCACGACATCAAGGTCGCGCGCCACACCACGACGGATACTCAATTCAACTACGCCAACGTCGACATCACCGACACGAACTGGACCGATCCGGCTGTCGCCAACAACAACACGCAGAACAACTTCCTCGTCGTCGCCACGGTCGGTGTGGCACCCAACCGCGAGATCCGCGGGCGCCTGGTCGGAGCGACGGTGGACCTGCCCGTGGGATCGGTGATCAACGTCAGCGATGCGGCCTGGGCCGGCGATTTCTACAGCCCGGACGTCGGGGGCAACCCCAACGACTCGGCCCTCGCCTTCTACTGTGTGGTGTGGGAACGCCGATTCACCGTTGCGTCCGACACGGACATCCTCGCGCGCCTCGTGCAACCGAGCGGCACGCTCAACCCCACGACGATCGTGGTCGACGGTTCCGTGGGCACGTTCCACCAGAACCCCGCCATCAGCAACTCGTGCGGCATCAGCGCGAGCAGCGTCGACTGGATCTGGAACGTCGTGTGGGAGGATGTCGTCTCGAGCGCCAACCGCAACATCCTCGGTGCACGCGTGCAGTGGAACGGATCGTTGACCGCAACGACCTTCACCGTCGCCTCACTGGCCGCCGACGAACGCAACCCCAGCTGCACGGCGATCCTCGATGACACGGGCGGCATTCGCCCGTGGATGGTAACCTACGAGTA
Source organism: Planctomycetota bacterium (assembly GCA_038318285.1). Lineage (GTDB taxonomy): Bacteria > Planctomycetota > UBA1135 > UBA1135 > JAEUHZ01. The sequence goes on from JBBQCC010000017.1 coordinate 21,732, forward strand.
CGACAACGGCCCCTTTGGCACGGACGTGCGCTGTCGAACGCTGAACAACACGAGCATCCTGAACACATTCGATCTATCCGAGCAATTCGGCGGTGGCGGCGATGAAGGCAGGTCTTCGTGCGACGCCGAAGGAACCCAGTTCGTCGTGGTGTACCAGGTGTTCAACTTCCCGGTGCCCGTCGGTCGTCTGCGTCTCTCCTCGTTGACTTGCGTCAACGGTGTGCTCGGCGTCAACGAAGGAGACCTTGTGGTTTCGCAGACGGACTCCGCCGATATTCAGCGGCCGCGGGTCGTCACGAACCGCTCCTCGGGCTCCACGCTCGACAACGCGCTGGTCGTTTTCGACCGTGATGCCAGCTTTTCGCGAGACGTCTTCGTGACCGGCTACGACTTCCCGGCCGGCGGTCCGGTCACGGCGTTCTGTCCCGGTGACGGCACCGGCCCGAGCTGCCCGTGCGGCAACAACGGCCTCGCTGGCCGTGGTTGCGCCAACTCGTTCCACGCTTCCGGTGCACGGCTCGGCGCCGCAGGTTCCGCGCAGATCGGATTCGGCGACACGCTCGAGATGACCGTCTCCAACATCCCGCCGAACGTCAGCGGCACACTGTTCCAGGGCACGAGCGCGTCGGGCGGCAGCGTGTTCGGCGATGGACTGCGCTGCGCGGTCGGCACCGTGATCCGCATCCGCACGAAGAACGCCAACGCAGCGGGATCGATCGTTTGGCCGACTGGCGCCGAACCGGACATCTCGGCTACCGGCGCCATCCCGTCGTCAGGTGCGGTGCGCTACTACCAGGTCATGTACCGCAATTCGGCCAGCTTCTGCACGCCAGCCACGTTCAACATCTCGAACGGACTGCGTGTGGTCTGGATTCCCTGATTGCGTCAAGCAAAGCCTGCGCGTGGAGGATTTTCTTCGCTGCGTGGGCCGGATCGAGGACTACCCCCGCTACCAGCACAACGACCAGGCATGGATCGACCCGGGAGGCGGGGCCCCGTTCACGTCCACCCGCGCGTTGACCTCGGTCGTGCCTTGATCTCCAGGCGAGCGCAGCGGCTCTCCGCTACCACGTTCGGGAGAGGGTCTTGGCTATCCAGCCGAGACCTTCTGCATTTCAGGGGAGCCCGAGTAGCCCGTAGAGCGCCGGCCGCGCTCCAACCTCTCGAGACCTGTGCTTGCGGCGGCTCCCGAGTGCCGGGCGCTCACCGAGCTTCAGGCCGTCCAACGTGGGCTGCGTGTGGGACGACAGCGGCTGGGCCGCTTGCTGGTCACGTGCTCGAGTCAACGCCGAAAGCGCGGCGCCGGGAGTTCGATCGTCCGACTCTCGACCTGCCTACCGGCCAGGAAGTCGCCGAGAAGGGCGCGGAAATCGGCCGACATCATCTCGATGGGCTCGTGCCCGGCGTTCCCCACGCGGACGTGGACACCCCGCGCGAATCCGGCGCGGATCTCGTCGACGTTTTCGGGCGGCGTGCGTGCATCGAGGTCTCCGCTCACGAACAGCACGGGCACGTCGCTCCGGATCGGCGCGCGGAAGGTCTCGCCCAGTGCGGAAGTTCCGCACGCCGCGCACGCGCTCGGATAGGGCACGTTGACCGCGTCGCCGAGCAGGTTCGCCGGATCGCGACGCTCGGCCTCGATCCGCGCGAGCCGTGCCGCGCTCGCACCCGATGCGCAGTCCATCGCCAAGGCCATCCCTGAGCCCGTCTCTCCGCGCCGCGCGTCGATCGCGAACGTACCCAGCGCGCTCCAGTCGCCGTGGGTCATCGCCAGGACGGCGGCAGGGACGTCGCGCACTTCGAACGCGAGTCCGAGCGCGTTCGCGAGCCAGTACTGGAGGTCGAACGCGCCGAGGACGATCGGTTCCTCGCCGCCGGCGTGCATCGCGACGACGGGCACCGGCTTCTGCGCGAGATGCGCGAGGAGCCCCTTCACCGCGCCGAGGAAATCGGGGAGGTCTTCACGGAACGACGGGTCGGCCGCGACGAGTTCGTGCAATCGTTCCAGGTGTCGCTGCGTCGTGCTCGGGAGCTTGAGCGTGTGGTCCGGTCCCTCGACCCGCAGCAGCACCGAGCGCGCGACGTGTTCGCCGTGACGCCGCAAGTAGGCGAGCGACAAGTGGGTGCCGTAGCTCTCGCCCCACGTGATGACCTGTTCGATTCCCAGCGCGCGACGCACGGCGTCGATGTCGTCCGCGCTCGCATCCGTGTGATAGGCGGCGAGGTCGACGCCGCGCTCCTTCCAGTGCGCGACGCAGCGCTCGGCCGCGCGCGTCGCTGCGGCGATCATCTCATCGCGCGTGATCGCGCGATCGAGCGGCAGATCCCAGGCGAACGGGCCATGTTCCGCGAGGTTCGGTCGGGAAAGACCGGTGCCGCGCTGGTCGATCCCGATCACATCGTGGTCATCGAGGAGTCGCACGAGGCGCCCCGTCGCGGGCCGCACGCAGAATTCGACGCCCGAAGCGCCCGGTCCGCCCGCGAGGTAGAAGACCGGCGGTCCGGGAGTCTCCGAGCGCGTGTGGAAGCGGACGAACGCGATCTCGACCTCTGCACCGCCCTGCTTCGCGCGATCCTCGGGCACGACGATGCGTCCGAGCTCGCCGGTGATCCGCGCGCCGTCCGAACCCGTCGTCGCGTACGTTTCGAAGCGCACGGCGGGCGGAGCGGGCTCTTGCGTTAGGGACGGAGCAGCGGACGCGAGAACGAGGGCGAAGATCAGCATGGTCGGACTTCCTTCAGCTGCGGGCCGCGCGCGCGCGGACGTCGCGGCACATGAGGTGCGCGAGGATCCAGGCCAGGCCGAACGCCGACGCGGGCAGCGCGACGAGGACGAGGGCGATCACGCGCCACGGCGTGGTGAACGGGAGATCGCCGCTCGCCAGCTCGAGCAAGCCTGCGCCGGGGACGAGCCCGCCCGGGATGGCCAACGCGCCGCCGAGGAACGCCAGGTACGCGGCGCGCGCGCCGGCGTGCACGCGCATCACGCCCGGATCCGCGCCGACCGCACGCAGCACGCGCTCATCGGCCGCGGACTCGGCCGTGGACAGCGCGGTCGCGGCCAGCACGACGACGACGCTCGTGACGAGACAGGCCGCCAACGCGACAAGCAGCATCGACTCCGTGTCGCCGGATAGGTTTCGCTGCGACAGGAACTCCGCGACGCTCGACGCGAGCACGCCGAACAGCAGCGTGACCGACGAGCCCGCGAGCACCGCTGTCACGACGGGCGCGTTGCGTGCGCGGAAGCGTCCAGCGTCCCGTGCAGCAAGCCGCCAAGCGAGCGGCAGCGACGCGGCGGCGCGCGCCAGGATTCCGAGGAGCCACGGGCTCGACGCGCCAAGACCCAGTACGGCGAACGCCGACCCGAGGAGGATGCCCATGCCGGCCTCCGCGCCGTCGCGTCGTGCGCCCCACGCGACGAACGCGAGACCTGCGGCGAGCAGTGCGCCGCCGAGCAGCATCCATCCACGCGTGCCCTCCGCGGCGGGCCGCCGGCCGGACAGCGCCACGCGAATCGAGAGCCGCGTCGCGCTGATCGCCGGCAAGAGCGCCGCCGCGAGCGGTGTGGCGATGCCCAGGATCGCAGCCGCTGCGAGGAGATGCGCGGGGAACTCGGGCTCGCCGTTCCAGCGCGCGTTCCAACCATCGAGGAGCGGCGTGGCGGCACACGCGGCCGCCAGCCCGACGACGAGGCCGATCGCCGTGCCCGCGACGGAGACGAGGAGCGAGGAGGCCGCGATCGCTGCGTGCATCCCGGTGCGCGTCGCGCCGCACGCGCCGAGGAGTCCGATCTCGCGCTGCCGACGTCGCAAGCCGACCGCGATCGCGGCAGCGATCACGAGCGCGGCCTCGAAGAAGCCGAATCCGCCGAGCACGAGCAGCGCCGCGGTCTCGAAGCCGTCCTCGCCGCCGAGCTCGGAGCGTGCAGTCGCACCCGCATCGCGCGCGCGCAGGCGCGTGGCAGCTTCCTCGGGGTGATCGATCCGCGCCAGCCAGCTCGACGCCGGGTCGTCGCGTGCGGCATCGCGCGCGCGCAGCAGGAGCGGCGCGGCGAGGTCCTCGGGATCGACGACGATCCCGACGACGCGCATGGACGCACCGTCGAGGTCGATCGTGCCACCGAGCGGCTGGCGGAGCTCCGCGAGCAGCGTGGACGAGGCCGCGACCTCACCGAACTCGGTCGGCGCGCGGCCCCCGACGATGCGCAGCAGCCCGTGCGCGAGGCGCTCTGGCTCGAGAGCGCCCGGCGCGAGCTCGATCTCGCGCGCGACGGAGTGGGCGCCGATCGCGCTCACGTCCGCGCGACGGTCGCGGAGCGGCTCGAGCTCGCGCGCGCCGGGTAGCAGCGCCGCGGCGCGCGCGCGTGTCGCGAGCGCATCGAGGCGCAGGTCCGCCGCGCCCAGCACGGCCGCGCGCGCTTCGTCCGGCGTGCGGCGCGTCGTCGCGCACAGCGTGCTGCCGCCGGCCATCGCCGCGACCGGCACGGCGACGAGGAGGACGACGAGCCACGCGCGCGCCGGATCGCGGCGCAGCCCGCGCCATTCCGCGCGCAGGAGCGCACGCAGCGCCGAGAGCGGGATCATCTGCGCGCTCCGCTCACGCGCCTCGCGCCTCCGGGTTCGAGCGCGCGCCGGCGCCCGCGCTCGGATCGCCGACCCCGCGCGGCGTCGCGGCGTGGTCGACGAAACGGCCATCGCGCAGCGCGAGGATTCGATCCGCCCACGCCGCGTGGGTCGCATCGTGCGTGACGAGCAGCGCGGTGCGGCCGGCGTCGCACTGCGCGCGCAGGAGGCGCATGACCATCTCGCCCGTCACGGAGTCGAGCGCACCGGTCGGCTCGTCCGCGAGTAGCAGCGCACGCGGGCCCACGAATGCGCGCGCGATCGCGACGCGCTGCTGCTCGCCGCCCGAGAGATCATCCGGGAATCTGTCCGCGAGGTGCGCGAGGCGCACGCGCTCGAGCGCAGCGCGCGCTTCGTCTCGCGCCGCGGCGAGGCGCACCCCGTCGAGCTCGAGCGGCAACGCCACGTTCTCGAGCGCCGTCAGCCCGGGTAGTAGGTTCAGGTCCTGGAAGACGTATCCGACAAAGCGGCGTCGCAGCCGCGCGAGGTCCGCGGACGCGAGCGCGGCGAGGTCTTGGCCATCGAGCAACACGCGCCCCTCGGTCGGCCGGTCGAGCGCGCCGGCGAGCGCCAAGAGCGTCGACTTGCCCGAGCCCGACGGCCCCATGATCGCGACGAGCTCGCCGCGCCGGACCGCGAGGTCGACGGGACCGAGGGCGCGCACGGGTCCGCTGTGCGTCGGGTGCACGCGGCCGACACCTTCGAGTGCGAGGATCGGCGTGTCGACGCTCGTCGCGCTCATGATCGGCCTCGCTCGGCGAGTCGCGCCGCGCACAGATCGAGCCAGCGGATCTCGGCCTCGACCTTGAGGACGAGCGCGTCGAGGAGGAGCAACCACGCGAACTCACGCTTCGGATCCGCGCGCGCCTTCTGCCGCGTCAGGTCTTGGAGACGCTCCATGGCCGCCGCGCGCTGGACGTCGAGGATCGCCGTGACGTCCTCGCCCTCGGCCGCGATCGCGAGCAGGACCTTGATCGCCAACTCGTCCCGCGCCGGCGGGTCCTCGACCAGCGGACCGTGGAACCAGCGCGCGAGCTCGGTGCGCCCGGCGTCCGTGATGCGCCAGGTCTGGCGCGGCCCGTCGTCGGAACCGGTGGGTTCGGCCAAGCCGTCGCGCTCGAGTCGCGCCAGGGTCGTGTAGACCTGCCCGACGTTGAGCGGCCAGGCGTGCGCGGTGCCGGCCTCGAAGCCGGCCTTCAGGGCGTAGCCGTGGGACGGTTCGCGGTCGAGGAGGGCCAGGAGGCTGTGTCGGACGGACATGGGCTTGCGCAGGGCTGCTACCGAGTATGCATACCGGGTATTCAGCCCGCAAGGCCCCGCCGAGGGCGAAATGAGGCTCGGTGCCCGTCGGTGAGCCGACTCGTCGCAGCGCGATCACGCGCACCAGCGGCACGATTCCCGTCAGCCGTGGCGAGCTCGTCATCGGCCAGTGGCGGGGATCGTCCTGGTCGAGCATCACCTCGCGGGTCACCCGCGCGAGCTCGTCGTGCACGTCATGGGCGCATGACGCCGGGTCGCCCGGCGATCGCGCGTGACGTGCTCAGGTCACCTTGCGCACGAACTCGGACTTCAGCTGCATCGCGCCGATCCCTTCGATCTTGCAGTCGATGTCGTGATCGCCCTCGACGATGCGGATGTTGCGCACCTTGGTGCCGACCTTCACGACCGCGGACGAGCCGCGCACCTTCAGGTCTTTGACGATCGCGACGGTGTCGCCGTCCTGCAGCACGTTGCCGTTGGCGTCCTTCACGACGCGGGCGGCCTCGAACGGCTCCGCGGCCGCTTCACGCCATTCGTGCGCACACTCGGGGCAGGTGTAGAGATCGCGGTCGAGCCAAGTGAACGTCGACGCGCACTTCGGGCAGGGAGGCATTTCGCTCATGGGGTGCGGCGCGCGGACGAGCACACACGTGCGCGCCTCATCGAGCGCGCAGCAGTATCGGTCGGCGAAGGGCGCGGTGCCAGCGCCGAGCGGGTGCTCCGACGCGTATCCGGCGGCCGTCGCGCAGCTCGACCACGGCTTCGGCGTCGAACAGGAACCCGAGTTCCTCTTGGCCGTCGGTCATGGCCACCCAGCGCGCGCGCTTCCTTCGCCGACGCCCGCTCAGCCGCGAGTCCGCCGCCACTCCGCGTCGTCCGCGCAGAGCTGGCGGTCGAGCGCGAACGTCGCGAACGGAATCAGCGAGTAGACACCGATGCGCACACCCCACGCGAAGCTCTTCCCACGCGCGAGCATGGCCCGCAGTGTCAGCACGGCGAGCGCAAGGAAGAGCACGCCGTGCGCGGAGCCGACCACCGTCACCGCGATCGGCATCCCGCCCAAGTACTTGAGCGGCATCGCGACGCCGAGCAGCAACAGGTAGGAACAGCCCTCGAGGAACGCCGTTGCTCGCAAGCGCCCGGGCGGCGTGTCGAAGCGCAGGACGTGGACGAAGAGCATGGGGGTGCGTGCACTCGGACCGGACTCGGGTTCGCAACTAGGGGATCCAGTTCACCTGCCAGCCGTTCGTGAGGTTGAACGTGCTCGGCGTGCAGAACACGGCCGCGTTGCGGTACCAGACTTGGTACGTGCGCAGACCCGGCGTCGTCACGAAGCCTTTCACCGAGATCGAGAGATTGCCCGGCTCGGGATACTGCGACGCGCCAGCGACGTTGTTCTTCGTCCCGAGGCGCACGATGTTGCCGCTGACGCAGCGCACGCCGTCGCCCAGGACGCTGCCGTTGCCGCCGTTCTCGAGCGCGGTTCCTTGGAAGTACAGCGCGAAGGAATTGGGCATGCCCGACGCGTGCAGCACCCATGTGTCGGCCGACAGCACTGCGACGCCGGACGACACGAGCTGCCCACCTTGCGGCACGACGCTGTTCGCACAGCCGCGTCCGGGTACGCCCGTGTTCCCGCACGGACAAGCGGTCGCGGTTCCGTCGCCGAAGCAGTACCCGAACGCGGTGTCGCGCGTGTACTGGAGATCGTCGATGCCGAGCAGGCTCGACGAGCCCACCAGGAAACGCAACGTGACTTGCGTGGTCGGGGCCGCCAACGTGACCGAGACCGGTGTGAGCGTCGAGATGTTCGCGCCGAACGTCCCGATGACGGACCCGCCGACCACGACTTCGAACGTCGGGAACGTGGCCTGATTGGTGAAGACGCCAGCGTCGAATCCCAGGCTCGTGATGGGGCCCGGGAACGTCAGCACCGCACCGACTCCATACGTCCAGATGTGGAACGAGTCGGACGTGAACGGGTTCCCGAGGCCGGCCGGTGTGCTGTAGTCCTGACCGACGTTGTAGGTGAACACGTCGGGTGTCGCGAATTGGACTCCCGCGACGGTGAACGGCGTGGGGCCGGCGACGAGATCGAGGTTGCCGCACGGACCGTGCACGTCCTCGAAGGGGATCGGCGGTGCGCCCGCACGTGCGTCCGCGGCCGTGAACGAACAGGCAATCGTGGTCAGGACGGCGAGCCAGGCAGTGCGCGAGATCAAGGTGTGCTCCTCTTTACGGGGGGACGCAAGACCTCGGCCAGTCTAGTGGTCTGAACCGGAAGTTCGTTGCAGAAGGCTGCTAGACTGCGCCTCTCTCGATCCGCTCTCCCGGCATCGCGCTCCGTCGAGGCTCGTCATGACTCGCACCGATTCCACCGCGCTCGCCCTGCGCATCGCCGCGCTCTATCTGTGCGTCAGTGCGTTTTTCCAGCTGACTTCGGTCGTGACGTTCGCGGTGGGGGCTTCGCTCCTCGAGGGAGTTGAATCGGTTCTCGCGGTTCAGATGATCGCCGCGTTGCTCCTCGCGGCCGCCGGGATCGTGTTGTTCCTTGCGGCGCCGGCTCTCGCGCGTCGCACGACGGGAGGAGATGCGCAGCTGGAACTCCAGGACCGCGCAGCGATCGGGTCGATCGCTCTGCGCATCGCGGGCGTCTTCGCTTGGGACGCCGCGTTGCAGCGACTCCCCGCGGTTTCCCTCGCAGGGAACACGGCGCCGTGGGCGTACTTCA
>JBBQCC010000018.1:0-29868 GCA_038318285.1 Planctomycetota bacterium
CCGAAGCACTCGCACTCGCTCCACACCTCGTCGGGAGCGCCGTCTTGATGTCCATCGGCTGGCGCCGGCCGAGCAACTATCCGCGGGCCGGCCGACGCACGACGCGTCTGCCGGCCCGCGGCCTTTTCATCGATGCGTGAAGCCACACACACAGTCACAGGAGTGGCAACGCAGGCAGCTTCGCGGGACGCACTCCGAAGTTCTCGCGACGGATGACGCGGCGGATCTCGCCTTCGTGTTGGGTCCGGGGACAGTCCTCAGACCACACACCACGAGAACTCATTCCGCCATGACACTTCCTTCCATCATCCATTCTTCACTCGCCATGGTCGCACTCACGTGCGCGGCGAACGCCCAGGCGATCTTCGGTCCCTGGGTCCACGACACTTCCGTTCCGCTCTCCTTCTACGTCTCCCCGACCGGCAGCCCCGCGGGGAGTGGCATCTCTCCGAGCAGCCCCTGGCCGCTGGATTTCGCCGTCACGAATGCCGACGCGTTCCTCGCAGGCTTGTGGCCGACCTTCCACTCGGGCGTCACCATCAACATGCTGCCTGGCACGTACACGCTGACTCAGCCGCTGTCGTTGCCGGCGTTCGGGCTCTCGCTCGAGGCCTACCGCGATACGAGCGGTGGCTCCGTGACGATCACTGGCAACCTCTCGAACGCAGCGCTGCTCGACTTCGATCAGGTGGTCGGACCCATCACCGCCGCCACGATCGGATTGCCGGACGGCCTGCCGCCCAGCGTCGTCCGCGGACTCACGCTGACGAACAACAGTTCCGGGTATGCGATCCAGATCGACCCTTCACGCAACGCGTCTTCGGACTTGGTCGAGCGCACGATCGAGGTGCAGGTGAACCAGTGCACGATGAGCCAGTGCGCGCGCGGGGTCATCATCCGTAACTCGATGGGGATGAAGTCCGAGTACCAAAACCTGATCGTCGACAACCGCATCGGCTCGTGCGCGGTCGGTATCGACGTTCAGAACAAGTGGTACGAGAGCGATCTCTTTCGCTCGAACCGCGTCATCGGATCCATGACCGCGATGCGCTTCGACGGGAGCGGTGCCAAGGAAGGCATGCTCCATCCGCGCATCCTGTCCAACACGATCCACAACTCGTCGTTCCTCGTCGGGCTCGCGTTGAACGACTGTTCGGCGCGCATCGTGAACAACACGATGGGCTTCGTGACCGTCGCCAGCGGAATCACTCAACCGACGACGATCCGGGTCAGCGCCGACGCGAGCGGCAGCCCCGGAGAGAGCATCGTGATCGTGAACAACATCCTGTTCAGCCCGGCCTACACGATCGCGGGCACGCTCAGCTACAACCCGCCCGAGATCACGATCGCGGGCACGCCGTACACCGGCCAACTGTTCGTCGAAGCGAACGACTTCGACAACTCTGGGCCGCTGTTTTCCCCTGCCCAGCCTTTCTCCGCCACGAACATCGGGATCGCGAACGCGCAGTTCGTCGCGGCACCCGGGAACTTGCATCTGACCGCCGCGTCGCCGTCGATCGCGAACCTGGGCATCCAATCGTTCGTCGTCCCGGGTCCGCGGGCGACGATCATGCTCAACGGGCATTCCGTGCCCGCGAACTGTGCGCTCGACCAGGACCTCGATCCACGCACGCACATGCAATCGGGCGGGCCCGTCGACGTGCTGCACCGCGGCTCCGATCAGTTCATCGAGACCGGCGTGCGCCTGCGCACGGCCACGACCGGCCCGAACCCGCTCACGCTGGCGGATCCGTTCGGCAACGTGGCCGTCGATAGCGCGGGCAATGCGTCGGTGGACCTCCTGCTGGACCTGCCAGTCGGATCGGTGTTCTCGCTGGTGCTCGGTGCCGGGTTCCCGATGGGACCTGAAATGCAGCACCTGGTGATCACTCCGTTCGGGAGCCTGGCTCTCGATCCGAACTCGCCGAATGGCGCGATCGTGCTGACCAGTACGCAGCCGACGACGCAGAGCGCGCATCCGTTCACGCTGAACCTGGGGCAAGTTGCGCCGGCGTTCACCGAAGCGGAGGTTTTCCTGCAGGCCGTCGTGGTGCTGCCCAACGGCGTGATCACGTTCTCGAACCGCATCCGCTTGGACGTGGAAGGCATCTGAAGTCGGTCTAGGCCCGACGCCTCGCGCGGCGAGCAGTCCGTTTCACTGCTCGCCGCGTCGACTTCTCTCCGGCTCGCCCGCGCCGATCCGGTCGAGTGCTCGACGCGTGGAAGCATGGCGAAGTCGTGGACCGCGCACCGCCTCGAGTCCTGGCCTGTGCGACCCGTTCACGAATGCGAAAGCAGCGAGGCCGACCGCGCACGGTCGACCTCGCTTGCAACACGATCGGGCCTCCTCAGCGGAGGCTCGAAACGCCATCCGCGATCACGTCACCCGCGATCACAGGGTCCAGTCGATCGTCCAACCGTTCGTCAGGTTGAACGTCTCGGCATTGCAGAAGGCCGCGGCGTTGCGATACCAGACTTGGTAGGTGCGCATGCCCGGCGCCATCACGAGCCCGCGTACGGAAACGGACGGATCGCCCATCTGCGGATACTGCGACGCGCCGCCGCTGTTCGACACGGTCTTCAAGCGCACGATCGATCCGCCGGCGCAGCGCAGACCGTCACCGAAGACGGAGCCCAGCCCGCCATTCGCTTGGGCCGTCCCCTGGAAGTAGAGCGCCGAGCTGTTCGGCATCTGCGAGCCCTGGAAGAGGATCGTGTCGCTCGAGAGGCTCGCTGTGCCCGAGGCGATCAGCTTGCCGCCCATGCCGAACGAGTTCAGGCAGCCCTCCTCGAGTCCCGGCATGCTGTTGTTCGCGCACGGACAGGCCGTACCGGAACCGTCGCCCGCGCAGAACGCCGATCCGGACGAGCCGCCGCGCACGCGGAAGAAGCCTTCGAGCACGCCGCCGCCATTCGTGTCGACGTCCGCGGTGAAGTAAATGGCGCCGGCCGAACCCAACACAACAGCGGTCGTGCCGGTGATGTCAGTGATCACGAAACCGGCGTCGAGCACGCCGTCGCCGGTCCAGTCGACCGTGTCGCCTTCCTTCACGATCAAAGTGTCGTTCAGGAAGATCGCCTCGACGGATCCCGTGGTCGACCACGTGTGCACGACATCGCCGCTCTCGTTCAGCGAGAGTCCTGTGGGAGCGCCCGTCAGCGTCAGGCCGCCGACAACGTCGCCCTCACGCCAGCGGATGACGCCGTTGTAGACGATCACGGCGTCGCTGGTGGTCGCGCCGTTCGTGTCCGCCTCGTAGCAGTGGTCCCCGGCTTCGTTGATGCCCAGGGAGCCGAACGTCGCGGTCCATAAGTCGACGCCGTTGCCGCCGGCTGCGACGGGGATGACTTGGCCCTCGCCCACCATGCCGCCGCCGGCGCACGTCGCGATGGCGCCGTCGATCAGGAGCCATTCGTCGGACGCGGTCGGCTCGGTCGTGTCCACGTTCATGATCCAGTGCGATCCGTTGGCCGAATAGCGCACGTCGAAGTCGCCGCTGCTGATCGTCGAGGTCAGCGGAGCAGGCGAAACATCGCCCGTCTTGATCACGGAGATCTGGGCGGCTCCGTAGAACAGGCCTTCGCCTTCGCTGGCGCCGCTCGTGCCGTCGTTGATGCCGCCGATCCAGTACGGATCGCCGCTCCCGGTCATGCCGACGCGGCTGTTGAAGCGGTACACCTTGCCCGGAACCGTGGGAATCGATTGGCCCTCGACCGCGATCGGCGTGCCGTCGACCCACGTGCAATCGAGTCCCGTCGCGCCGCCGATTGCATTGCAACTGGGGCTGTAGCCAGTTCGCGCCATGTCGTCGATGCCGAAGAAGCCTTCCCAGGATGTCTGGTCGTAACCCGCGATGCCCGTCTGCTCACTCCACAGCAACGCGCCTGGAGCTTCGATCGCATTGCCCCACGAGCGCGAGATCGTGTTGACGCCGTCGGACGTGTTGATCTGGTTGGCGAAGCCACCGACGTTGTTGGCGGCGCACTCGCCGATGGTGCTCACGGTGAAGCCGGGCGCACCGGGCAGCGCATCGCCCTCGTGGAGGAGCGCGGTGGAGGTCTGCGCTTGGAGAGACGAGGTGCCTCCGGCGCAGGCCGCGATCACGGCAGCAATTCGGACTTGGGAACGATTCATAGATGGATCTCCAGTTGATGTGGTCAGGGAAGTCGGCGCACTCGGCACGCCGATGGACTTACAACGGACAGTAACGGGCTCGGACGAATTCGGGGGACCACACTCCGCTGAAATTCCAGGCAATTCACGCGACGGATCTCTCGATCGACCTGATGGCGTGGATCGAGTGTCCGCTCGTCGAGCGCACTCGGGAGATCATGCCGACCACGAATTCCTGTGAGGACTCGACGAGAGGCCGCGGTGAGTGCGAAGGATCGTGCTGCGCCCACAGCGAACACCATTGCGTCGCGTCTTCGTCCAGGACGACTCAGTCGAGCGTCTTGCGGCCGAGCGGGTCTGAAGTGAAGTCTTCGCCCACGTTGCCCAGAACCGACCCTCGTCACGGAGCGTCAAGCGGAGGTCAATCCGCCGAGCGAAGCGGTTGCTCGCCGAACGTCACGGGTACCGTGCGACGAGACCACCTTCGATGGGGAGACGAACGCGATGCCGAATTGCCTGATCCTGTTCCGTGAACGCGCTGCAACGTGGATGACGATGTGCCTGTGCATCGCGGCAGCGCCGATGGCTGCGCGCGCCGACGTTCTCGTGCACGCCGATGGGCGACGCGAGTCCGTCGAGCAGGTCGCCCGCGATTCGAAAGGGCGTTGGACGAGGGCAGACGCCGGCCGTCGCGTCGTGATCCGTTCCGGCGAAGTGGCCCTCGTCGTCGACACCAACGGCAAGGAGTGGGTGACGATCCCGGACCTCGTCGAGGGGCCGGAAACCCCGGCGGAAACCGCTGCTCTGGCGAGCCTCGTCGAACCGCGCAACGAAGCTTGGCTCATCGCACTCGAGTGCCTGACCGGATCCCCGACGCGCGGCATGCACGACAAGCTCGTGGCCCTGGCCATGGGCTCGAACCGCGAACTCCAGCTGCGCGGTGCGGTGGGATTGACGCAGCTGCGCACGAAAGAGAGCGTCCTCACCGCGGCGCGTGCGATCCTCGCGCAGGTCGATCCGGGCGCCCGACGCAAGTCGGCGAGCGCCATGCCGCAGGTGCGCGAGATCCTGCGGCGCTGCGAAGGCGCCCCCGAAATCTTCGCGGCGGGCTTGAAGGACAAGGACGGCAGCGTCCGCTTCTCGTTCGCGGAGTCCTCGCTGCACGGCACGGAGGGTGCGATCGAGGTCCTGATCGCCGACGGATTGAAGGCCTCGGATCACCACCTCCGCGAGGAAGCAGCGACCGAGCTCGCACGTCGCGGCAACGATTCCGGTGTCCCACTCCTCGCTCAGATGCTCGCGCGCAAGAGCATGCCCGGCGTGGACGACGAGGACTTGATGCGGCGTCTGCTCACCCAGGAACAGGTCGAGATCTGCGGCTTGCTGGGACAACTCGACGTGCCGTTGGCCCGCGCCGCGCTCGAGAAGGCGCTGAAGTCGAGACTCGAGCCCGTGCGTCACGCTGCAGAGGCTGCGCTCGCCCAGAAGGACGCTTGATGCGCGGACTTCATCGCGCTCAGAGTTCGATCCGCCGATCGAACACGAGTGTTCGATCCAGCTTGTCGTCGAGCGTCTCGAGCACCGTCCACACGTCAGGAACGGTCTTTTCGCGGCGGATTTCCTGCCCACCCGACCGAACGACAACCTCGTTCGCTGGATCGATCAGCGCGTCGTTCAAGTAGATCACGCATCCCTGCACGCCCGTCCGGTTCCGTGCGTCGATAGTGAAAGTGTTCTCGGCGCGCTCGGCGCGTAGCACCTGGCGATCGATCGGATCGGTGCAACCCAGCCAGTGGAAGCGGTGCTTTTGGTAGCGGCGCACTTTGTCCTGCGGCGTGCTCTCGGGCGCTGGATCGCTGACGTACTCCCACCTGATCTTCGGGGGGAACGCGTCGCGCACTTGGCCGTCGAGGAAATCCATCGCGCCGGCAGGCTCGCCGGACGGGAATGCGTGCGCGAGGTTCGGAAACGTCTCGAAGTGGATCTTCGCGTAGCCGCCGGGATCCTCCCCGCGCAGCTTCTCCAGCATGTCGGCGACGTACAGGTACGTGCCCGGCATCGTGTTCCTGTCCTCGAGGCCGATCGTGTACCACATCGCCAGGTTGCGCACGTTCGGCACGAGCCCGTGCTGCAGCGCGGTGACTTCCTCCTTCGTCTCGAGCTGGCTGCGTGGCGCAGCCATCACGACGCCGGAGAACGGCGACGCGCCCGCGAAGAGGTCGGTGTGACGCCCGGCGAAGAACCACGAACCGGTTCCGCCCATGCTGAAGCCCATGACGTACACGCGATCCGGATCCACGTCGTAATGCAGCTTCGCCGCCTCGATCAGCGTTAGCACGAAGCGCTCGCCGTGCACCGTGTTCCAGGTGTCGTGCACGAGCTCGATGCCCTGCGGGTAGACGCCCATCCAGCCCTTCCGCTGGTACGACGAGCGCGGCTCGTCCGCTGACCCCGATCCTTCGCCGCCGCCGTGCAGACCGATCACGAGGCCGGGCTTCTTCCCGCCCGATTGGAACCAGGCCCACGCTTCACCGTAGGGCGTGTCGATCACCAGCTTCTGTTTCTCGACGCGCACGCCCTTCGCGGCCTTTTTCCCGGGTTTCCAGAGGATGTCGACGACGCTGCTCATCGAACCTTCGGGGATCGCGCCGATCGCGCGCGCCTCCTTTTCGAGGTCCGCGCGCGCCTTGGGATCCCACTCGACGAACCTCGTCGGCGGCCGCGCCTTCCACCAATGGTCAGCGAGCATCGCGATCTTCTTGGCGAGCGCGGGCTCGAGCGCGGCGGGTTTGCGCGACGCCGCGTCTCCCGCGGCAAGCACCAGACAAGCTGCGAACGTCGTGATCACGCGCCGAGTGTAGCCGCTTGCGTCGAGTCACTCCCGGTCGGCGAGCTCAGAGCGCGTGAATGGGTCGAGCCCGCGCGCTCTCGGTCTACGGGCCGAGGTACAGCGTGCGACCCGGGTAGTCGAGCTCGACGCGATAGCGCCGCAGCACGTTGCCCGCGAGCGAACCCGAGATCGGCGTGGTCATCATCGAGCTCATCCACTGCTCGAACGTGCCCTCGCGCTGCGACGTGACGCCGAACTCCGCGAGTTGCAGCGACCCCCATCGGCCGCGCGGGACGGTCAGCGTTTCGAGCGTCTGCCCGCCCAACGTCGCCGCTTCGCCGTACGCACCGTCGTGTCGCGGCCAGTCCGCATGTGCGCTCCCCAGCGCCTTCAGGACGACCTCGGAGACCATGGTGAACGATGCGCCGGTGTCGATCAGGAACCCGTAGGTGATACCGTCGATCTCGATTTCCGTCCGGGGAAAGCCTGAGCCCTTCGACACCGGCATCGCGATCGATTCGCCCTTCGGTCGCAACACGCCTGCGTGCGCGATCGTGAACGTCGAGTGCGGATAGTCGAAGACGACGTGATACTGCGACAGCACGTGACCGGGCAGCATCCCGTCCGCATGTCCTGGCGCCGCGTCGGGCAGGATGTCGTCAGTGCCCATCGCTACCGATACACGCTCGGGCCGCAGCTCCAGTACGAATGCGCCGACGGACGCCTCGATCGACGTCTTCACGTGCGCGTACTGCCGACCTTCCTCCGTGCTCGTCTCGCCGAGTTCGAGGCCGAGATCGCCCGCGAGCGACTCCGTCATCAGGAATCCACCACCGCCGCTGTCAACCAGGAAGCGCGCGGTGCGAGGCGTCCGCTCCCCGACGCGCAGCACGAGTTCGATGAACGGCCGGTTCCCTTCGACGATCAATGGGACCGTGGCGGAGGCGACGCCGTCGTGGTGATCCTTGCAACCGCCGAGGACGCTCGTCGCGAAGAGGGCGTGGGCGACATGCACTCGGAGCGCGTTCGCGAAGGGTGATGATCGGCAGGATCGCTTGACCGCGAATCCGAGCACAGGCGGGAGCTTCTGCGAACGGCCGGTTGCTTGCCTCATGCCGAGCAGAGTAGCGCGCGTTCGTACGTACGCTGTGTATCGGCCGCGACCTCAGTCGATCGCGGGATCTCTACGACCGGCTCGGCACTTGGGTCGACGCGACGTGGTTCGTGGTTCACCAGCACGCGCTCGTTGCCCGCGGTCTTCGAGCCCTTCAGGCAGCTTCACCCCATACCTTCGGCGCGGCGTGGATCCTGGGCAGGAATTCGCCGCGCCCGTGATCGAGGCGGCGAGATCAGTCACACGCCACAGAGACGCGATCGCCAGGGCCGCGCAGTCGACTCGCGTTCGCGACTCGAACGACCTCAGCGGCCTGGTTCCGTGACGCGACGGTCGAGCTGCGCGACGAGCTCGCGGATCTGTGCCATGTCCTCGGTGTCGGCGTGTACGAGCAGCGAGTTCGTGCGCGGATCGGCGATGATGCTGACCGTCGGGGCAGTGCCGCCTTTCGCCGCGACTTGGGATAGGATGGCGCGGATCTCGTTCGCGAGGTCCGGCGCTCCCGCGTTCTGGAGCGCGATGACTTCGATCCGCGGTGCGGACTCGGCCGTGGAGGCCGAGCGGCAACCGGCGAACAAAAGCGCGAAGAGTGCGAGATGGCGCATGAATGGATTCCTCTGAGGTCGCCGGTGGGACGCGCGCGCGTGCGTCGGCTTCCCCTGAAGTCTCGGGAAAGCCGCGGTCTGTGAGGCTTCGTCGCGTGTCGACGCGCGAACGCTACTCGAGGACGACGTCGATCTGCTCGCGGACGTCCTGCGCGACTGACTTCGCGTCGTGCATCCACTCGAGGTAGTGTCGCGTCGGGGCGTCGACCTTGGCCGTCGCGCGCAACAGATCGCGCACGACCCTCGGAACGACGAGCCACAGCGGCACGTCCACGTCGTGCTCCGCGTCGTGGTAGCTCGTGCTCGCGACGACCCCGGTCGAGTCGGGCGCCAGCGCAAGGCACAATCGCTCGATCGTCGCGTAGCGCCGCGCGGCGAGGTACATGCCCCACAGCTCGTTCACATCCGCACGACCGGCAATCGGTTCGACCAGCGGGTCGTGCAGCGACTTCTGCAGCGCAGCCCACGTGGCGCGATCGTCGTCGCCCAGATCGTGCAGGAACTCGGTTGGATCGAGCGAACTGCGCGCGAGCAGCCACAGCACCGCGCCGCGCTCGTGGACATCGAGCTTTGCGAAGCGCGGGCGCAGCTCACCGAACAGCCAGTGGTTGTTCTCGAACACCTCGCGTAGGAATCCGCGAGCGTCACGCGGCTTCTCGGCCCCCCACCCATTGCGCACGCACGCGCGCAGTGCCGGGATCGCGCGCCGCGGATCGGGTGCGGCGAAGTAGCCGTTGAACCACGCTTCCAGGCCTGCATCGTCGGTGAAGTCGTCGCCCTCCACGTAGCGCACGACCTCGAGCGACTGCGCCACCGTCAACGTCGTGTCCGCGACGAGATCACGCGCGATGACTTCGAGCTGGTACGTGCCCAGCGCGTCGCCAGGATCGAAACACACTCGGAATCCCGACTCACCGAGTTGAACCGACCGCGGATCGCCCACGGGCGTGCCGAGTCCCGGCAGGTCCGCCTTCGCGAAGTACACCGCGCCGTCGGGTTTGCGGATGCGCACGTCGAGCCGAACGCGAGCGCGGTCGTCTTCGTCGCCTCGAACCCCCGTGAACAGCGTATGGATCGCGAAGTACTGACCCAACACGAACTTGTCGGTCGAGGAGATCGCCACGCCCTCCTCGCCCGACGAGTGGTACCAGCGATCCTCGAGGCTCGGATCGATCGTCGTCACGACGATGCAGCGGAACTCCGGCGCAGGCGCGGGTTCGGGTGTTCGCGCGGGAGCCTGCAGCAGCGCGGCGAGGAGGGTCAATTCGATCATGAAAAGGTCTCGAACCCACGCGCATCGCGTCGGCCCGTTCCGCTCACGGCGTGCGAACGGTCAGGGAAAGAACTTGTACTCCCCGCCCGAGTCCTCGGCGACCCACTTCAAGAGCGGCAGCTCGATCCCGATCGCGATGCAGTTGATCTTGATGCGCCGCGACTCGTTCCAGCGTCGGATGACCTCGCGGATCGCGACCGGGTCGACTTCCTTGCCCGTCGACGGGATCCCGTCGGACAGGAAGAAGATCGTGTCGACGGACTGGTCCTCGAACGCGATCTCGAACGCGTCGTGAATGTTCGTTCCGCCGGCCGCGTTCAAACGGCCCACGTATTCCTTGGCCTTCGTGCGCAGGAGTTCGTCGGCCTTGGCCTGTTTCTCCGCGTCGCGTGCACGCGTCTTCTCGTCGCGCGTGTCCTCCTTTTCGGGACCCGTCGTCGGCCCCTTGCGCGCACCCTTGCCGCCCTTCCCGCCGCTGGCGACGTCGGCGGCCTCGTCGATGCTGTCCAACCAGGGCACGACCGCGTCGTTGAACGAGATGATGTTGAAGAGCGACCCCGGCGTCAGGACGTCGATGATCTTGACCAGCTCGCGGCGAGCGCCTTCGATGCGCGGTTCACCGACGTACTCCTTGCCGACCATCGTGGATTCCATCGATCCCGACACGTCCACGACGAACACCACGCGCTGCGAGCGCACTTCGATGCCGTAAAACTGCGGCGCCTTCGTTCCCGACACCGGCGGCGGGCGCTTCGCGCTGCCCGTCTTCGGCCCCTTCGCCTTCGGGAACTCGAACGTGGACATCACGTTTTTCCACCACGTGTCCCACATCTGCGCGTCGTCCTGAAGCGGCTGCCCCGTCATCTTGCGCAGTGTGTCCCCGCAGTCCGCGGCCAGGCGACTGTCGGGCGGTTCGTTCAGGAAGCGCTCGATGATCGCGGCCACCGCCTCCTTCGAATTCGACGCGGCCAGCCACGACAGCGCGATGGAGCGCGTGGCCCAGTCGTCGTGCTGCAAGCACTCCAAGTACAGCGCGAGGCGCGTCGCGTCTTGCTGGCGCGACAGCACGGTCAGTGCCGCGCGGCGCACGTTGGCGTTCGGCGCCCGCGCGAATCCGAATAGCTGCTGCTCCCACGCGTTCCAACCTTCGCCATCCCCGATCAACTCCGAGATCGCGTCGACGGCGGGCCCCAGCAACACGTCGTCCTTGCCGGACTTGAGCACGCCCTCCAGGCTCTTCACGACCGGCATGTGCTTGTGACGCACGAGCACGTCGAGCGCCTCGCGCCGCACGCCGTCGTCCTTGTTCGACAGGAGCTTGAGCGCCGAGTCGTCCACCGGCCCCGGTGCACACTCGCGTGCCGCGCGCAGCCGGAAGATCTGCTCGTACGCTGCCCCGCCGAGCATCGACTTCGCGAGCATCTTCTGCGTGCCCGGCGAGTCGAGCTGGCCGATGCACTCGGCCAGGACCCGCCGCAGCTGCGCGTCGGTGAGGAACTTCCCCCCGAGCGCATCGAAACGCGCCACAACCTTGTCGGGCTCCCCCCCTTGGGTCGCGCGCTTCGCGATGCCGCGCGCCGCATTCACGCGCGCCTGCAGCTGCGTCGTGTTCGTGATGGGCGTCGACTCCTCGAGCGTGTCCCAATCGATCTCGTCGCGGGTCTTCTCAGGCGCCCAGACAGGGCTGGGCCCGGCCGCGGGGCTGGGGACAGCCGCGGCGGTCGGGACGAGGGACAGAAGGGTCAGCGGGACCGCCAGGAGGAATCGCATCGGTGGGGAGAGGGCTCGGAGGGAGAGGGTTCGTTGCGTTGGGACATCGTAAAGGGCCGGGGTGGGACTCCCGCCCCCACGACACGGAAGCTGACCCAGCTCACTGTGCTTTTCCGAATGGACCACGAGCCATTGGGGGGGACTGGCCCGGACCCACCCCATCGGTGGTGTAGGACCAGCCAACTGGGTCAGCCTCCGTCGGGCGAGCACGCGAACAGGTTGCCAAACTTCGTCTCGGCGCCTGCGGTCGGCCGCCAGGTGCCCGATTCGGTGAGCGAGATCGAGTCGCTGCCGCTCTCGCCCACCACGACCGTGCCCGTACCGATCCCGTTCCAGTCCCCAGGCCGCAAAGCGACCGCGCCGAAGCGCACGCGTCGAACGCCGCGCAGGCGGAACATCAGCTCGCGCGCAGCCATTCCATCCTGGTCGCGCGCGAGCAGGGTCGTACTCCCGGACAGCGTCGGCCGCCCCTACGACTCAGGGCGCTTTGATCTCGCCCTCGATCTCCATCGTGCCGCCCAGCTCGATGTGGATGACGATCTCGCCGGTCTTACCGCCCATGTCGACCTCCTGCGTGAGCTTCATCTCCGACGTCATCTCGCCACCGAGCCTGTACGAGGCCAAGTGCTTCGCCGCGACGTCCCACAGGAACTCGCCTTCGAGGTTCAGGTCGAACGCCATGTGGAGCTGTCCACCTTCGCCCTGCTCCTGATCCTGGAACGTCTTGCCGGTGACCACGGCGGCAATGCGCGCGAGCTTGCGCCCGCCTTCCTCTTCCATGCCCTTGTAGGTGCACTTGACTTCGCCGGCCAGGTTGTCCTGGAAGTCCGTGTTGTCGTCGTCGTTGTCGTCTTCATCGCCCTTGAAGCCGAGCTCGCCACCGGGCCCGAGAATCTGATCGAAGTCCGCGAGGTCGAGCTCCCATGAATCACCGACTTCGACGCCCTTCGACGGGAGGATCTTCACGAAGTCCATGTCCTGCTCGAGCTTCTCGAGCAGCGCATTGTCGGCGCCCTCGCCGTCCCACTCCTTCTTGAACTCGCCGTCCTTCTCGTTCCAACGAAAGATGACCGTCTCGCCCTCGAGGTCGCTCTTCTTCTCACGCGAGTGATCCTGGGCCTCTTCCATGCCCGGCATCTTCACGTGCTCCTCGCTGCTGTCGGCCATCTCGACGAACTTGCGCGCGAGCACGTCCGCGTGTTCGTCGCCAACTTCGCGGTACTCGTCCGCGACGACGACCTTCTGGTGCGACTTAAGCTCCATCTCGGCGCTCGACGTGAGCTCCGAAGGAAGGTCGTTGTCCCCGATGGACATGCGCATCGACTTCTGTTCGAGATGCATCTTCATCTCGAAACGCTTCTCGAGCTTGAGCCCCTTTTCCGGGCCAAAGGCGACCTTGTCAGCCGGGGTCGGGGCGATGGCGACGAGCGCGATGAGCGTGGCGACGAGTCTCATGGTGGATTCGGTGGTGTGGGGATCGAGCCGGTTCGCAGCGGTCGTGCGAAGTCCAGTCAGGATGACATCCGAACGGATACGCGCAACTCCACTCTCCCGAACCGAGTAAAAGTCCGCATTGGGGGGCTCGTGGGTCGCGCACGTCTGCCGAAATCGCGCGGAGCCGACCGAGGCTCGCACCGTTTCAGTGTGCAACTCAAGAACGGTCAGTCCTGCTTGAGGGTCGGACCGGTTCGAGTCGTAGTGGCATCCTCATGGACCGGACGAGCGCTGCCCCGTAGCGGCGCGGGCCATGCATGCGCGCTCGGAACGACGCGGCATTCGTAGAATCCGCACATGAAGTCGCACCGCCACGAGATCACGATCGAGACGCCGACCCGGCGCGCCTTCGTCAACATCACGCCGGACGTCGAGAAGGCGTTGCGGGCGAGCGGCATTCGCGAAGGGCTCTGCCTCGTGAACCCGATGCACATCAGTGCCAGCGTGTTCGTGAACGACGACGAGCGCGGACTGCACGCCGACTTCGAACGCTGGCTCGAGGGGCTCGCCCCGCACGCGCCGACCGAGCAGTGGCGCCACAACGACACCGGCGAGGACAATGCCGACGCGCACTTGAAGCGGCAGATCATGGGGCGCGAGGTCGTCGTCGCCGTGACGGACGGCAAGCTCGACTTCGGGACTTGGGAACAGATCTTCTACGGCGAATTCGACGGTCGCCGCCGCAAGCGCATTCTGATCAAGATCATCGGGGAATAGCCCCGATCCGGAATCAGGGACGCATGCGCCGGCGGCGCAGACCGAGGCTCACGATCTTCTGGATCAATTCCGGATACTCGATCCCGGCGGCTTCGGCCGAGCTCGCCAGTTCCTCGTCGCGCGCGATCTCCGGATTCGGGTTCGCCTCGAGGAAGTACAGCTTGTCGTCCACGCCCAGGCGGTAGTCGACGCGCGCGTAGCCGTCGAGTTCGAGTGCCCGGTAGATGCGACGCGTCACCTGCACGATCGATCGCTCGACGTCCGGAGGCAGCGCTTCCGCGGGACCCTGCATGATCCCGGCCTTCACTTGGTAGTCGGGGTCGTGCTTCACGCGCTTTGTCGCGATGGCGGCGTGACCTGCGGGCAAGTTCTCGAACGTGATCTCCCACGTGGGCAGGATCTGTACGCGCACGTTGCCGATCGCACCGACGTACAGCTCGCGGCCTTCGATGTACTGCTCGGCGATCGCGTCCGTGCGCAGGTGGCCGTGGATGAACTCCACGCGCTCGGTGAGTTTGGCGTCCGTTTCGACGATCGACGCCTGACTGATCCCCTGCGACGACTCCTCGGTCAGACTCTTCACGAACAACGGGAACTGCAGGTCGCCGCGGCGACGCACCTTGTGGCCGACCGGGAAGACGTCGAACTTCGGGCTGCGGATGCGGTGGTACGCGAGGATCTTCTTGCTGAGCGCCTTGCTGCGCGCCAGCACCAGCCCGCGCGGACTGCAGCCCGTGTAGGGCACGTCGAGCAGCTCGAGGTAGCTGACGACGTGCTGGTCCAGCTCCGCCATGCCGGCGAACGCCTCGACGAGGTTGAAGACGATGTGCGGCTTGAATTCGTCGATCGTCGAACGGATGGGCTGCAATTCGTCCGCGATGCCCAGTGATTCGACGGAGTGACCCAGCTTCTTGAGCGTGGAGACGACGTCATGGTCGGTCTTCCAGTCCCTGCGCTCGTTGTAGTCGTACTTCTCCGGATCCGGCGGCGGGAGCATCCACGGTTGGGTCAGATGCAGGATGCGCAGATGCTTCACAGGGCAACCCAGGATCGTTGACTGTAGAGCGAGTGCATCGTGTTCACGGTGAGCGCGACAGCGAAGTCCATGCGCAGCTCCTCCTCGTCGCCGACCGCGCGCAGGTCGAGCTCGCGACAACGCACGATCATCTCGGCCAAGACCATGTCGAGCGTGAACTGGTACTCGCCCGTCCAGCGCGAGACGAGACGCCGGATCTCGCGTCGATTGCGTTTCAGGAAGCTCGTCGCGCGCTCGGCATTCGGCTCCAGGTCACCGTCGCTGAACATCGCGCGCAGGTGGCGGTCGTAGGCGCTGTTCGCGGTCGGCTGAAAGTGCGCTCGGCGCTCGGCGTAGTGCTGATCAAGCGTCTTCTCGTTCGTCTTCAAAGGCTCGACGTGCTCGCGGCTCCGCACCGGGGCGGGCTCGTTGGCGATCTCCGTCATGACCTCGTCGACGTACTCGAGCTTCTCGAGCGCCGGCCAGCCTGCGTAGCGCCGCCGCCAACGCGCGCGCGGCTTCATCCACACCGCGAAGGTCTCGGCCATGTCCTCGTCCGGATGGCTCTGCGCGTAGTACATGCGCAGGTGTTGGACGAAGCGCTTGCTCGACGGGTTCGGGCGGTACGCGCTCGGGTACGGCTTCGACGACAGTCCGAACAACTCCTGCCAACGCCGACGACGGTGCAGCCGATAGGCCTGCTGAAGCGCGTGGCCGCACTCGTGTCGCAGGATCTTGAGGCACTCGGTGCGCGTCCCGCCTTCGACCTCGAGGAGTTGCCGGCGTTCGAGCCGCATCAGCCGTGGATGCGCCAAGTAGAACGGGATCGCGATGCCCGGGACGCCCAGCGGTGACATCCATTCGGACGAGAGCCACACGTGCGGTCGAAACCGGAGTCCGCGCGCGGCCAGCTCGTCGCCGAGTTCCGCGACGCGGTCCTCGATCGCGGTGCCGCGCCAATCCACGCCGAGGTCCTTGAAGCGCAGCTCGAGGATGTCCTTGTCCGGCCACGTCGCCCACACCGGCGCGCGGCGTGCGCGCACCCGGCTCGTGGACTTCCGTTGCGACCGCTTGCGCGCCGGGGACATGCGGCGAGCTTATGCCGCGCGCGGCGGCCGCTCAACGAATTGGAACGGCGAGCGCCGCGGATGCGCCACCTCACCGGGCACGCGCTCGCACTCGGAACTCGGGCCGATCAACGCTTCTTGCAGTACTCGACCCACTTCGCTTCGAGCTCGTCGAGATCGCAGCCGTACACCTTGCGGATCGCGGCCTGAATCGCCGGCAACTGCCCGCGCGGCACGAGCCCGACGGTGTGGATGAACTCCTGGAACTTGGCCTTGCCCCACTTGCTCTCGCGCAGGAACTCGATGAGCAGCGCGGCCTGGTCGTAGGCGTTCGACGCCGCGCTGCCGCCGGACACGTCTTCCTTGCGCCCCGACGAGATCAGGCTGGGCGTGGTGACGAATTCCGCCAGCGGCGTGTGCCTCTCCTTGCGCACGGCCTGCGACGCCATGTTGCGATCGTTCTCGCTCGAGCTGATGTATTCGGCAACACCTTCCTGGAACCACGATCCGCCGCCCGTTAGCCGCAGCCGGTTCGCGAAGATTTGGTGAGTCGCCTCGTGGATGTGTACCGGATCGCCCGGAGCCTCGTACCAGGTCGCGTAGTAATCCTTCCAAGCGTGCCCCTTCGTCGCACGCGCCTGCTCGAGCCCCCATCCCGCCACCTTGTTGCAGAACGCGTAGTACTCGTCAGGCGTGCGGAACAGGAACACCGGCATCAACTCGCGACCGGCGACCTCGTCGAACGGATAGACCTTGCGAATCGCCGCGTAACACTCCTCCATCTTCTTCGCGAACGTCTTGCCGCCCGAGCTGTTCGTGAGGATGAGGTAGTGATCCGTGCGGATCGCGCCTTCGAACTTCTTGTGCGTCTCGGGCGGGGCGTCCGACTCCCAGCGCGCCTTGGCGTCGGCGTCGGTCCACTTCCAATTGCGCGGCTCGCGGGCGTACACGACGCCCTTCACGAGCCAATCCACCATCGTCTTCGTGGCCGGTGCGTCGAACTCGGGTTCGGCATCGACCTGAATGACGTAGCCGGCGTCCTTCACCAGCGACGAGAACATGATCACGCTGCTCTTCGTCTCCGTGCCCTTCTTGTGCGAACCGATCGCGATGCTCGCGTAAGGCGTCCAACCGAACTTGCCCGGACGCAATTCCTGAGAGTCCCAACCGAAGTTGGAGTCACCGCCGGGTCGTTTGTCGTCGCGGAAGTTCTCGAGGAGGATCTCGGTCACGTCCTCGGGCTCGACGAAACCGAACTCGGAGTTCGGCAACACGACGACGCTGACCTCGACGCGTGAACCGGCGAGTTTGCCCTTCCAGGCGCCGTTCACTTGGCCTTTCACGGCCGCGTCGAAGGTCAGCTCGGTCAGCGGCGGCGGCGCGATCGTCAGACCGAGCGCTTCCAATTTCAGCGGCTGCGCGGCGTCCTGAACGAGGGCGGGCGCGAGCGCGAGGAGCGCGATGCAGATCGGATTCATGGAAACGGTGGTGCGTACGGAGCGACAGGACGAGGAAGGCCCACATTCTGCCCGGCGAGCCGCGGGGCAGCGAGGGACGGCGATGTTTCGCGGAGTGTCCGCATGCGGGATTGCCCGCCCGTTACGATCCGATCCTTCGCCAAGCGGCACCGCCGCTTCGGTTCACGCTCGCTCCTTCCCGCATCCGACGGCGCAATGAACTCGACCACCACCCGCAGGATCCTCCGCATCGCTCCCATGCAGATGGGCAAAGTCTTCGGCCTCATCCACGGCCTGTTGGCCCTGATGTTCGTGCCGTTCCTCCTGTTGATCGCGGTCGTCGCGCCCTTCAACCAGAGGAGCCGCGGGGAAGGAATCGGAATGGCGGTCGCCTTCTTCGCACTCGCGATTCTCGCCCCGATCTTCTACGGGGTCATGGGTTTCGTCACCGGGGCCGTGGGCGCGGCGATCTACAACGCGATCGCGGCGCGCATCGGCGGGATCGAGTTGGAATTCGACGGTCCGGATCGAGACTGAACGCAGGCGCAGTGATCAACGCCAGATCGACTCGCGCAGGATCGAATCGAGGTCGTGGCTCGCGAGGAACTGGCACAGCCGCGCGACGTGGTACCCGCCCAGGATCAGCGCCAGCGCCCCGGCGATGCGCCTGTCGAACAACAACGCGCGCGAGAACGTTCGCCCCGTCGCGAGCTCGGTCGCGAGCAGCGCGATGCCCGTGGCGCACGCCAGCACCAACGGGATCCCAAACGCATGGTAGGCGAGGCTGCCGCCCACGTCGCCGCGGTACAGCGACATGATCGACCGCGTGATGCCGCAGCCTGGGCACGGGAATCCGGTCAGCATCTTGTGCGGGCAGATCGACTGACCGAACTCGGTGGCGGGCGCCAATTGGAGCACGAGCCATGGCGCGACCAACGTCGCCGCCATCGCTCCGATCGCCAACCAGCGCCTGTCCCGCGTGAACATGATCTCAGGCCGGCTGGTCGTAGTAGCGATTGACGTCGCCCTGGACGATCATCGCAGCGACCATCGGGAACAGGAATCCGAGCACCATCAGCAGTACGGATTGATCCTTTTCCGGCTGACCGATTCGCGTGTAGAGCTTCGGCAGGCATTCCTTGCCAGCGAGGTAGTAGAAATACAAGTTCACCGGCATGCAGCATCCGGCGAAGATCGCGATCGGAGTCGAGATCACTTCTCGTCCGGCCAACTCGTTCAGCACCGGTGCGATCTTGATGTTCCAGTAGATCAAGTAGAGACCGCAGGTGAAGAATCCGAGCAGGAGCACGACGATCGGATCGACTCGAAACTGGGTGGGAGAATTCATGCAGGGAGTCTAGTCGCGCGCAAGGTGCACTCGTCAACCGGCACGCGGCGGATTCCGGTGCCGAGCGGACCTACCCGCGACGCCCGGAGACCTTCACGGCGGTCCGCACACGAGCCGCCCACTCTGTACTCTGCTCGTCCCGCGGCACATCGTGCGCGCGAACGACCATGGACGAGCCCATTCACTTCGCCGCCAAAGATCGACCGCTACGCGACGACGTCGGCTGGCTCGGCGCCCTCCTGGGCCAGATCCTGCGCGAGCAGGGCCCGCCCGACCTCTTCGCCACCGTCGAGAAGGCGCGGCTCGCGGCGCGCCACCGCCACCGCGGCCAAGACGCAGCCGAGGCCGAGCTCGCAGCCGTGCTGGCCGACCTGGAGCCGGCGTTGGCGCTGGAGGTCGTGCGCGCGTTCTCGGCCTATTTCGGCCTGGCGAACATGGCCGAGCGCGTGCACCGCGTCCGCCGCCGCGTCGACTACCTGCGCGCCGGCGAAGCGCAACGCGGCGGCTTCCGCGCCGTCTTGACGGCGCTCGCGGAGCGCGGCGTGACGCTGGCCGACCTGCGCGCACGACTCGCGCACCTCTCCGTCGAGCCCGTGTTCACCGCGCACCCGACCGAAGCCGTGCGACGCACGCTGCTCAAGAAGGACCAACGCATCGCGCGCGCGCTCGTCGACCGATTCCACTTGGATTCGATGACGCCCGGCGAGGCCCGAGCGACGACGGACCGGATCGCGCTCGAGATCGCGAGCGGCTGGCAGACCGAGGAACAGCTGCGCGAGCAGCCGACGGTCGCCGAGGAGGTCGAACACGTCCTATTCTTCTTGTCCGACGTGCTGTACCGGATCGTCCCCGCGCTGCACGACGAGCTGGAGAGCGCCGCCGAAGCGGTGTACGGCGAACGCCTCGGCCTCGAGCGACCGCTCGTGCAGTTCGGATCCTGGGTCGGCGGCGACATGGACGGGAATCCCAATGTCGGCGCCGACACGGTGCGCGCGGCGCTCGCGCGACACCTGGAGCTCGTTCTGCGCCAATACCGGCGCGAAGTGCGAGCGCTGTTCGAGAACCTGTCGCAGTCCACGACGCGCGTCGCGTTCGATCCGCGCGTGCAGGAGCGCGTCGATGCGTACGCCACACTTCTGCCGGACACCTTCGCAGAGGTGCCGTCGCGGTACAGCGAGATGCCCTACCGTACGCTGCTCTGGCTCATGTCCGAGCGGCTCGCGCGCACGGGAAAGGGCACCCCGGAGGGCTACCGGCAACCGGCGGAATTCCGCGCGGATCTGGCCCTGATCGACGCCAGCCTCACCGCGCACGGCGGCGCGCGCGCGGGCGCCGAGCTCGTGCGGCGACTGCTCCTGCGCCTCGACACGTTCGGGTTCCACTTGGCGACGCTCGACGTGCGCCAGGACGCCGAAGTTCACCGCCGCGTGGTCGGTGAGTTGCTCGGCACGGCGGATTTCTTCGACGCTACAGCCCGGGAGCGCACGCGTCGCGTCGCCGCGGCGCTGGCGGCGACGGATGCCGGCGCCACGAGCGCCGCCACGGCGAAAGCGGCCCTGTCCGACGAAGCGCGCTCGACGCTGGATGTCGTCGACGCGTTGCGCGAAGCGCGTGCGCGCTTCGGCCCACGCGCCGTGGGCACGTACGTGATCAGCATGGCCAAGGGTCCCGATGACGCCCTGGCCGTGTTGCTACTCGCGCGACACGGCGGGCTCGTGGACTCGAACGGCGAGGTCCCGCTCGACGTCGTGCCGCTGTTCGAGACGGTCGACGACCTGGAAGCGGCGCCGAGCACGCTGCGCACGCTGCTCGCCGACCCGACGTACGCCGCGCACCTCGCGCGCCGCGGCGGACAACAGATGGTCATGCTGGGCTACTCCGACAGCAACAAGGACGGCGGCATCGCCGCGTCGCGCTGGGCGCTGCAGCGCGCGCAGACGCAGCTCGTGCGCGTCGCAGCCGAGTTGGAAATCGCGCTGACGTTCTTCCACGGTCGCGGCGGTTCGATCAGCCGCGGCGGTGGCAAGCCGCGCGACGCGATCCTCGCCGCGCCGGCCGGCGCGGTCTGTGGACGCACGCGCATGACCGAGCAGGGCGAGATCCTTCACGGGAAATTCGGCCTACGCGGCATAGCGCTGCGCACGCTGGAGCTCGTGATCGGCGCCGTGCTCGAACGGCCGGACGCCGCCGGTCCAGGACTCGGGGCGACGCCCGCGCCCGAATGGAACGCGGTGATGGACACGTTGGCCGGCGAGAGCCGCCGCGCGTACCGCGCGCTGGTCCACGAGCACCCCGACTTCACGCAGTTCTTCCAACTGGCGACGCCCATCGACGTGATCGAACGCCTGCGCATCGGTTCGCGGCCACCCAAGCGTCGCGCGATGCGCGGCGTGCAAGATCTGCGCGCGATCCCGTGGGTGTTCGCCTGGACACAGTCGCGTTCACTGCTGTCGGGATGGTTCGGCGTCGGGACGGGGCTCGCGGTCGCGCGCGAACGACACGGCCTCGACCGTCTGCGCGAGATGGCGCGCGGGTGGCCATTCTTCGCCGTGTTCCTGGCCGACGTCGAGATGGTGCTGGCAAAGGCCGACCTCGCGATCGCCGAACGTTACGCGGCGCTGGCCGGCGACGTCGGCCGCAGGGTTTTCCCGATCGTGCGCGACGAGTTCGAGCGGACGCGAACGTGTGTGCTCGACATCTTGGAACAGGACGCGCTGCTCGATCGCGACCCGACGCTGCAGCGCTCGATCCGACTCCGCAACCCGTACGTCGACCCGATGAGCTTCGTGCAGATCGACCTGCTCGCGCGCTGGCGCGCGGGTGGACGCACGGACGCCGAACTCGAGCGCGTGCTGGGCCAGACGGTACGCGGCATCGCGCGCGGCTTGCAGAACACGGGCTGAGTCAGCGGGTGTCCGACGCTCGCCGCAGCGGTTGGCCTCACCCGGGTGCCTGCGGGTTGCAGCATTCGATCGCGGCAAGAAATCCCGGCTGATACTCAAGAAGCCGCATCGTGAACTCGACCGGGCGGAGCGCGCAGCCGCTGGCGCCCGGCTCCCGACCGGACTCGCGTCGGCGCTGCTGCTCGCGATCACGGGCCGTGGCGATTCCGCTTCGACCGCATCGGCTGTTACGGACACGCCGAGGCGCGCACGCCACAACGTCAAGAACCAGTTGAGCGGGCGCATCCAGGCGATCGCGGTGCTGCGCGCGGCCGTAGCGGCCGTGTCCGATGCCCCGTTCTTCCGGTCGCGACTGGCCTGGGAACTCGCCACCGCGCGCGATGCGGGCGAGGCGTCCGCGGCGGAAGCGGTGCAGTTGGCGCAGAAGCGCGTGCACGACGCGCCGCACGATCCGGTGTTGATCGACGTTCTCGGCGTCGCCCTCGCGCGGCGCGGTGATTTCCCCGGCGCGATCCAGCAGCTTCTGGGCCTGTATGCACAGGGGGCAGCCCTACACCGAGTGACGCGGAGGGCCGCAGCCCGCCGCACTTGGTCGCGCGTCGTCGGCCACGATACCGTGGCGGGGATATGGAGTTCCTCGCAGTCTTCATCGGCCTCGGCCTGCTCGCACTCGCCGGGATCGGCACCTTGCTCGGTTGGATCGCGTACGCGCGCATGGGGCGACTCACGCGTCGCGTCGACGACCTTGAGCGCGCGATGGTCCGCGAGAACCGCGCGGCGAGCCCTGCTGCTGCTCACATGACGCCTAGCGCGACGGACTCGCGACCGCGCACCGACTCGGCGCCCATCACACCGCCGATCGCTCCGAGCGAACGCATCGCTCCGCCGGTGCGCACGGCGCCACCGGCCGAACCCGCCCGCACTCCGCCGACAGGAACGCCGACAGTGCCGCCGATCCCGTCGGTCGCCAGCGCGGCCGAGCCTGCGATCCCGCCGGCCGCGACGCGGTCCGCTGCCGCGCCGAAGCCCGAAGCGGAGCGCACCG
Organism: Planctomycetota bacterium; assembly: GCA_038318285.1. Classification (GTDB taxonomy): domain Bacteria; phylum Planctomycetota; class UBA1135; order UBA1135; genus JAEUHZ01. The sequence goes on from JBBQCC010000018.1 coordinate 22,753, forward strand.
CGAAGTCATTCGACCTCGAGCGCTGGCTTGGCGTGCGCGGTGCTGCAGTCCTGGGCGGCATCTTCCTCGCGATTGCCGCGTTCCTGTTCCTGCAGCACTCGATCGAGCGTGGTTGGATCACGCCGAAGGCGCGCGTGATCACCGCCACACTCGCCGGTCTGGCGTGCTTCGTCGCATCGTCGCGATTGCGTCGCCGCGAGTACACGATCACCGCAAACGCGCTCGCCGGCGCGGGCGCCGTCATCCTGTACGCCGCTGCGTGGGCGTCGAGCATGCTCTACGGCTTCGTCGCTCCGCTCATGTCGTTCGCGGCGATGGGCGCGGTCACCGCGGCGTGCATCTGGGTGTCGTGGAAGCACGCGACGCAAGTCGTCGCGGTCCTCGGCCTCGTCGGCGGTTTCGCGACGCCGCTCGTGCTGTCGACCGGACAAGATCGGCCGTTCGGCCTTTTCGGTTACGTCCTGCTGCTCGACCTGGCGTTCCTGTTCCTCGCCGGTCGCCGTCGTTGGCCCGCGATCGGGCTCGTGGCGCTGGCCGGAACGACGCTGATCCAGGGCCTGTGGATCTTCGTGAAGATGGATCCGCACGAGGCCTGGATCGGCCTGGGCGTTTTGGGCCTCTTCGCGATCACGTTCGCGAGCTTCGCGACGACGCGCGCGACCGGCGAACGCAAGAGCTGGATCCCGGCACAGACCGGCGCGGTGTTGCTGCCGTTCGCGTTCGTCCTCTATTTCGCGCAGAGCCTCGCGTTGGCGGTTCCGCTGGGCGCGATGGCGCTGCTGGCCGCGCTGCTGTGCACGGCGGCTGGAGTCCTGGCCCGCCGCGACGAAGCGCGCTGGCTGCCCATCGGCGCCGCGACGGGTTCGGCGGCGTTGCTCTTCACGTGGACGGCGGCACGTCCCGAAGTCTTCGATGCGTCGACGTCCTGGTTGGTCGCGAGTTGCGCGCTCGCGATCGCGGCGCTGCAGCACGCATTCGCGGAGTGGCGACGCAGCGACGGCACGCGCGCACCGGGCGCGATCGGTGGAGCCGCCGCCAGCGTGATCAGCGCGTTGGCGCTCGCGATCTGGGCCGCCGTCGAACCGGGCGCGCTGCAGCCGTGGCCGTGGATCGCGACGTTCGCCGCGGGAGCGCTCCTCCTGCAGCGCCAAGCCGCGCTCTCCGGGCGCTTCGAGTTGGCCTGGATCGGCGCCATCGCCGCAGGTGGCGGGCTCGCGGTTCAGCGCGTCGCTTCGCTCGGCGCCGCGCAACTCGGCCGTGACGCTCCGATCTTCGTGGCGCTCGTCGCGATCGGCGCGGCACTGTTGTACGCCGCGCACCTGCGTCGAACCGAAACCGACATACGCGCATCAGGTCGACGTGGAGCGTTCGCCGCGGCGGCGACCTACTTCGCGCTGGTGATGTTCGCGGCGTGGTGGCCGGACGTCTCGTTCGGCACGTTCGAGACCGAGCGCGTCCTCGGGCTCGCGATCGTTCTCGTGCTCGGACTCGGTGCACTGGCCGCTTCGACCGGAGCGCGGTCGAGCGTTCACTTCGTGGCTACAGTCGTGATCGCGTTCTTGGTGGAATCCGCGCACGTCGGCGACCTGTTCGCGATCGCGGCGTCGTCGAGTTGGCTCGCCGTCGTGGCGCTGCTCGCAGTGACGACGGCTGCATTCGCAGTCTGGCCGCTGCTCACGCGCCCGTGCTGGAGGAACAGCACGGCCGTGTGGTGCGCGGCCCCGATTCAGGCGCTCGCTTTCGCGTTCCCGATCGGAGCGCTCGTCGATGCGCGGTTCCCGGACACATTCCGTTTTGCCACGCCGCTCGCGTTCGCCGTCGGAATGGCCTGGTTCGTCCGACTGGCGTGGCGTTCGACCGAGGAATCCGACCCCCCGGCGCAAGTCGTGCAGCGACGCGCACGCATCGCCGCGACCGCGACCGCGCTCCTGTTCGCCAGCGCGATCCTCCCTGTGCACTTCGATCGCGAACCTACGGCGCTGACGCTCGCTGTGTTCGGTGGGGCGTTGGCCTTCCTCTCGAGGCGCGTGCCGAGCCGCACGGTGCGCTGGGTCGGCGTCGCGGCGATCGTCGTCGCACTGCTGCGCCTCGCCGTCTTCTCCGAACCGTGGTCGTTCGACGCGCCGGCGCGCCCGATCGCGAACTGGAACGCCTGGATCTACCTGATCCCCGCAGCCGCTGCCGTGTACGCCGCTGCGGTCTGGCGCGCGGCCCCCGATGCAACGCGTTCCCGCAATGCGACGCTCGATTCCGGCATCGCCGGTATCGCCGCCGTCGTCCTGGTCTTCGTGTGGATCAACGTCGAGATCGCGGCCCGGTTCGCGATCGGTCCGCGTGTCGGATTGAACCTGCCACATGGTGAAGGCCGCGCGCTCGCGACATCGATCGGCTGGGCCGTCTACGCGCTCGTCTTGCTGGCTATCGGCGTCACGCGGCGATCGAGCGGGCCACGCTGGGCCAGCCTGCTGCTCTTCTTGACGACGATCGGCAAGGTGTTCCTCTTCGACCTCGACCACCTCGAAGGCCTGCAACGCGTCGCGTCGATGCTCGGCCTCGCGCTGTCGCTCATCGTCGTCAGCCTCGTCTATCAGCGCTTCGTCTTCCGAAGCCTCGTGGCACCGTCGATCGAGCCTCCGTCGATCGAGTCGCCACCGATCGATCCGCCACCGAACCCTGCGCCCGCGCCGTAGCGCGCTCGGTTCACAGGCCCGCGCGGATCGCCGCCCACAGCCCGGCGCAAATCACGACGCCGACGGCGATCATCCAACCGATACTGGCGACGAAGTACGGGTAGCCCATCAGCGCGACGCCCGCGAGGAGCTGCGGCATGCGCTCCTGGCGACGTCCGTAGCGCCACAGCACGAAGCCCACCGATCCGATGATCAGCGACACGATCAGGTTCGCGGGCGAGAGGTCCATGACCAGCCTGTTCTTCGGCGCGCAGCCATCGCGCGCTGGAACTGCGCGCTGGAACTGCGCGCTGGAATCGCGCTTTCGCGCTGGATCCGGTTGCCGGATTCAAACGCGTGGATATTCGAACGCGTGGATATCGTACGGCTCTCCACTCCCGCGTATTCCCCGAGGATTGCCGTGATTCGCCCCGCATTCGCATCCGTTCGCTTCGAACTCGCCCTCGTGGCGTTTCCCCTGCTCGCCCTCGCCGCCTGCGCCACCGCGCCCAAACCGCTGCCCGAGCGGCTCCCCGTCGGCCGCACGGTCGAGGTCAGGTCCGTCTCCATCCTCGCGCCGGCCGTGGCTCGCGATGTGGATCCGAGGGTCGCGTCGAAGATCGACGCGGAACACGCGGCCGATCGCGCGCTCGATCCGGCGGTGCGACCCGATGGCGACTTCGTGCGCTTGAGCTGCACGCAGTATCAATCCGACGCGGGCGCGCTCGCCGCGCTCGTCGACGTGCACGGCGGGCGTTCGTTCGCCGTCGTCCTGTTGCGCGGTGATGCACAGCGCGTGCTCGACGCGTGCGTCGCCGAGGGTTCGCTGTGGCGTGCATCGCGGCCGTCGCTGCGCTTGCAGGGCGGAGGGACGGCGCTTCTCGCGACGACGCGCGAGCACGCCTTCGTGTCGGCCTTCGATATCTCACGTCTCGGCGACAGCATCGTCGGCGATCCGCGCGTCGCGACGACACGGGAAGGCACCACGCTCGCGGTCCGCGCGCAGATCGTTGGGGCCTCGTCGATCGCGCTGGACGTCACGTTGGAGCAGACGGAGCTCGTCCAACCGGTCCAAGAAGTCGGCGTGCGCGTGCCCGGTTCGACGGTGGACGTCGTCATGCAGATTCCGCTGTCATTGCGCCAGGAATTGGCTGCGTCGGTCGAGTTGGCCACGGACGAAGTCCTGGTCCTGGGCAGCATCCGCGACGGGGCGCACGACGTGTTCGTCGTCGTGGATCCGCGCAGTGAATCCCGCGACGCGCTGGCGAGGCTCGCGGACGAGCACGCGCTGATCGGACCGATCGAGAGGCACTGAAGCACGTCGGAGTCCTGGCGCGGAGCGCGGCGACCGCTAACCTGTTTCGCTTGCGAACGCCGCGCGATCTCACGGGCCGCACCGCAGCCAGCGTGCGCAGTGCGCAGAGGCTCCTCTCCTCGTTGCTGCGCGAAGCGACTCCGGTCGAGGTCCAGATCCTCGGTCGCACGCTGCTGCATGCGGCGCTCGTCGGTGTCGCGGCGGGATTCCTCGGATCCGGCCTGCTGTGGGCGCTGGGAGCGCTCGAACACGTGCTGCTCGAACAGGGCGCCGGTTACGTGCCGCTGCTCGCGGCGGGCGAGCACGGATCGCCGCCCAGCGGCACCCCGTTCCGACCGTGGCTACTGGCCTTGCTGCCGGCCGTCGGCGCGCTCGTCGCCGGTTGGCTCACGCGCTGGGCGCCCGAAGCGCGCGGCGGCGGCGCCGATCAAGCGATCGAGGCCTTTCACCACCTGCGCGGCGAAGTCCGTCGGCGCGTGTTGCTGATCAAGCCGCTCGCTTCGCTGGCGACGCTCGGCGCCGGCGGATCGGGCGGACGCGAGGGTCCGACGATGCACATCGGCGCCGCGATCGGATCGGCGCTGTCGGACCTGTTGAAGGTCAGCGCGCGCGAAAGGCGACTGCTGCTCGTCGCGGGCATGGCGGCGGGCATCTCGGCAGTGTTCAAGACGCCGCTCGGCGCCGCGCTGCTCGCGATCGAAGTGTTCTACCGCGACGACTTCGAGTCGCAGGCGCTCGTTCCAGCACTGCTCGCGAGCGTGATGGCGTACTCCGTCGTCGTCACGCTGCACGGTTCCGAGCCGCTGTTCGCGCACGCCGCGTCGTACGCGTTCGCGCCGGCGCAACTGCCGCTGTACGTCGTCATGGCCGTGATGCTGGCGATGATGGCCTACGCGTTCTTGGCGACCTTGCGCGCCGTGCGCAGCGCGACGTCGCGGTCGCGACTGCCCGAATGGCTGCGGCCGGCGGTCGGCGCGCTGCTGCTCGGACTGCTGGCCGCACCCGTCATCACACTCGTCGGTCGCGCCGTCGGGTCGCAGGGCCAGGGGCTGGGCATCCTCGGCGGCGGTTACGGCGCGGCACAGATCGCGATCACGGGGTCACCGCTGCTGCCGCAGGGCTGGGATGCCGTGCAACTGCTGCTGCTGCTCGCGCTGGCCAAGCTGGTCGCCACCGCGTTGACCGTCGGCAGCGGCGGCAGCGCGGGCGACTTCGCGCCGTCGCTGGCACTGGGAGCCTTGTTCGGCGGCGCGTTCGGGCGTGCGGCACAGCTCGTCTTCCACGATCCGTCGATCGACCCGGGCGCATTCGCGCTGGTCGGAATGGGCGCGTTCTACGGCGCGATCGCGCACGTTCCGATCGCGGCGCTGATCCTCGTCAGCGAACTGGCCGGCACTTACGAGCTGCTCGTGCCGTCCATGCTGGCCGGCGGTGTCGCGCTGCTGCTCGTGCGGCAGAACACCTTGTATCCCGCGCAGCCGCGTACCCAGCGCGATTCGCCCGTGCACCGCGCGGCGAGCGCGATGGACGTGCTGCAGCGGCGCAGCGTGCGCGAGCTGATGCGCCCTGCCGCGGACGTGCACACGTTCCGCCTCGGTCATCCGCTCACGGACGTGCTGCACATCGCGACCGAGGCTGTCGACCAGGAAGTGTTCCCCGTGCTGGACGACGGCGGTCGGCTCTCGGGCGTCATCACCGGCGAAGGGCTGCGCTTCGCAGGCCGCGAACCCACCCTGGCGGCGTGGGCGATCGCCGAGGACGCCATGCAACCCAGCGAAGGCGTCGGGCCGGACACGAACCTGCGCCAAGCGACGCTGCGATTGCTCGAGGGCGGACTGCACTCGCTCGCCGTCGTCGAGGCGGACGGAATGTTCGTCGGACTGCTCGACGAGGCGGACGTGCAGCGCGTGTGGCTCGATCTGAGTCAGGTCGAAGGCGCGACCGCTCCTTGATCGATCGCCGCACGATCAACGAGCGAAGGTCAGCTCCATCTCGGTCGTGCGCCGTCGGAATCCGAAACGCTCGTAGAGTTCGCCGCCCGCCGCGGTCGCGTGCACGAGCATCCGCAGGTGGCCGCGACCGCGCGCTTCCTCGATCGCGGTGCGCAAGAGCATCGATCCAACCCCACGTCGACGCAGGTCGGCGTGCACGAACATGTGCGCGAGGTACGCCTCGCGTCGGAGCGGATTTTTCACCGAGGGAATCCGCGGCCGAAAGGTCAAGACGGTGGACCCCACGGGCGCGCCCGACGACTCCGCGAACCAGATGACGCTGGTGCCTTGCTCGACGTCCTCCACGAAGGCCGCGTGCGTGTCGCGCACGAGCTCGTCAACGTCTGCGTCGACGGGCAATTGCCCGTCGGCACGGAACAGTTCGAGCCGATGCTCGACGAACGTCGCGGCATCGGAAAGACGCGCGATGCGGATCAGGACGGACGCGGACATGAGCCGGCGAGCGTGCGCCCGCACAGCAGCCGTTTCAATTCTCGGGTTGCGGCCCGTCTTCGCTGCGCCACGACTGCACGCGCTGGTACACCTTCGCACGCGAGATTCCGAGCATCTCGGCCGCCTGCGTTTTGTCGCCGCCCGTCACGTCGAGCGCCTGTTCGATCGCCATGCGCTCCAACTCGGCCAGCGTCACACGCGGTAGCCCGCTCGAGATCGGCGCAGTGCTCAGAGCTGTGTCCGAGGCCGGGCGGATCAGCGCGGGATCCACGAGGTCCCCCGCGCTCATCACGACGAGACGCGAGACCTCGTTGCGCAGCTCGCGAATGTTCCCCGGCCACTTCCGGCGCGAGAGTTCGGCCACGACGCCGGGGCTCGCGCGGCGCACTACACCGCCGCGCGCGGATTCGAGGCGCAGGAAGTGGTCGACGAGCAGCGGGATGTCCTCGACGCGATCGCCGAGCGGTGGCATCTCGATGCGCAGACCGTCCAGCCGATAGAAGAGGTCCGCACGAAACCTCCCCGCGCGCACCTCGGCCTCCAGATCCCGGTTCGTCGCGGCGACGAGACGGAACTGCACTTTGCGCACGTTGGCTTCGCCCAGTCGGCGCACTTCGCCGGTCTCCAGCACGCGCAACAACTTCGCTTGCAGCTCGATGGGCAGTTCGCCGATCTCGTCGAGGAACAG
>JBBQCC010000019.1:0-29376 GCA_038318285.1 Planctomycetota bacterium
GGTCGGAGTCGTCGACACCGTCGAAAACGGCGGAGGGGAGCCTGACTCCGTACTACCGTCGAAAACGGCGGAGGGGAGCCTGACTCCGTACTCCCTACTCCGCGTCCGAGATCTCGTCCGCCTCGACAGTCAGTCGCGTCCCCGCGTCCGTGATCAGCGTCACCGTGCGCCCGTCCCGCGCGAGCACGCGGCCGAAGAACACGCCGCCGGGCGTCCGGATCCGCTGACGCCGCGGCGTCTGCGGCGGATCGGCGGACGGCGCGCGGTCCGCGATCTGCTCGAGCCCGCGCATGCGGCTGCTGTCGATCTCGATCGCACCGTCGTCCGTCTCCATCCACACACTGCCGCGACCGATCGCGGTCAATCGACCTTCCTTGCGCTCGCCGCCCTCCAGGCGCACGCGCACGCGACCCACGCTCGGCGTGGAGAGCCGCAGCGTTCCGCCCAGCGCTTCGACCGGGATGGTCGCGCCTTCCCAGACGCCGGTCGCGCTCGACGAGACGGTCGCCGCGATCGCGTCGACGCTGGGCGTGTTCGGGATGATCGCTCCCGCGTCGACGAGCGGCGCCGCCGTGCGGCTCTGCGCCGCGAGCCAGCGGTCGACGCCGACGGGATCGAGCTCGGCCGTCGCGTCGGGCCGCACTCCATTCGGGGTTTCGACGGGCAACGCGTACACCGCCAGCGCGGGCGTTTCCGGTTCCGCATCGCGCGCCGCGAACGGCGGCCGCGTCGACGTCGCACCGCGCCGATCGGGTGACACCAGCTCGTCGCCGACGAATCCGGCCGTGTTGCGAGCGACGGGCAGGACCGGCTCGTGCGTTTCCATCGGCGGTCGCGCGTTGCGCGCCAAGATGGTGCGCGTGATCACTGCGCACAGGAAGAGCCCCGCGAACACGCACAACGAGCGCACGAACCACGGCGCGACGCGCTGCGCAACCTCCGTCTCGTCGCGGTACGACGCGTTGAGCGGCGATGCGGTCGCGACGAACGTCGGGTGCGCGGGCGGCACGGCGGAGTCGTCGAGCTCGAGAAGCCAACTCGGCCGATCGGTCGCGCGCGCTATGGGTTCCGCAGGGGCTTGGACGCGCCACGTGTTCGCGACGACCGGCGGCCAGTTCGCGGCGAGCCGCGCTCCGGGCGCGAGCTGCTCGCGAGCAGGGATGCTGGGTGCGACGGGCGCCGCGCTCGGGTACGCGACCGACGCAGCGTGCGCGGGATGCTGCTGCGGCGGCGGGGCGTGCGGGTGCGTCGGCCAAGTCTGCTGGGGCGGGGCGTAGGGTTGCACTCCGTATTGCTGCACTCCGTACTGCGGCCCGACTTGCTGCGGGTGCGTGTAGGGCTGCGCTCCGTAATGCTGCGCTCCGTGCTGCTGCGCTCCGTGCTGCTGCGCGACGTACTGCTGCGCGACGTACTGCTGCGCGATGTACTGCGGTGCGATGTACTGCGGTGCGATGTGCTGCGGCACACCCGAGTGCGGCGCGCCGAGCCACTGCGCGCCGGCGTGCGGCAACTCGTAGTGCGGCTCGGCGTGTGGCGGTTGCTGCGCGGTGCGGCGTGAAAGCTCGTCCTCGAGTCCTAGGAAATCGTCGCTCGAACCGCGCGGCGACGCCGGCGGTCGGAACGAATTCCCGTAGGTCTTGTCGAAGCCCGGCTGCATGGAACGATCTCCCCGAATCCCGAGAGTCCCATCGACGAGGCCGGCCGCGCGGGTTGAGGGCGGCGTGTCAGAAACACGTTCCGGTTTCGGAAACCCTTCACCGACGGCGCAGGACGCGGTTCGAGCCCTGCCGAATAGTCACGCCGACCGTGTCGAAGTGCTCGAGCAGCGGGATCAGGAACTTGCGGGTCGTCTGCAGTTCGTCACGCAACGAAGGGATGTCGAGCGAGCGGTTCTTCTCGCAGTTCGCGACGATGGACGCCTTCGCGGAGGCGTACGCGGAGTGCGCGAAGTAGATCTCGCCCGGTTGGATCGCGTGGACTTCGCCGCGATCGATCAGCAGCTCGAGCGCGCGTTGGATCGACTTCGGCGGCACCTTGGATCGCTCCGCGAGCTCCGCCGGCGAGGGCGGCTGGAACCGGCCGGCGTCGAGCGCGGCGTGCACGCGCGTCAGCAGATCTTGCAACGCCGGATCGAGCGCAACCACGCCGTTCGTGCGCCGCACGAGACCGCCTGGTTCGACCTTCGCGCGACCCGACTTCTCCAACTCGACCAGCAACGCTTGCAGGAAATCGGCAACGAAACCGGTACTGCGGCGCAGCTCGCGCACGTCGACGACCTCGCGGTGACTGTGCTCGCCCTCGAACCACGCGGTCAGCGCGGCTTCGACTTTGGCCAGGGCCGCGGCCAGACGATCGGCGTGGATCCAACGCGGCGGGCTGCCGATGCGCAGCGCCTTCTTCTGCGAGCCGAGGTCGTTCAGCAGTCGCTCCGTTTCGGCGTGCGATCGCTTGATCTCTACGCCCAAGTCCTCCGGGCCGAGCAATCCGGGTCGCGCGCGCGCGAGCACCGTCTCGAGCAGGTCGCGCGGCGAGGAGAGGCTCTGTGATGCGCGCGACAACTCCTCGATCACGAACTTCTTGAATCGCTTGAGGCGATGCTTGCTCTCCTCCAGCACGACACCGCCGCCCAAGACGTACGCCGGCGACGCGAGCCGCAACACGAAGCGATCACCGGGCGCGACGACGACGGGGTCCTCCAGCCGCAGCTGCGCGAGCGCTTCGCCGCCCGGCACGAGCTCTTCGCAGTCGAGCAACACGATTTCGCCCAGGACCTCCGCCGTGCCGGCGTGGAAACGAACCTGCGTGCGATCCGCGATGGGCCGATCGAGGTCGGACAGCGCGCGCACCGCGGCGCCGAGCATCGTCGCGCCGCGGAAGTAACCCGGCGTCGCCGCGACCATGCCGCGCGAGACGGATCGATGGTCGACGTCGGCCACGTTGATCGCGCTCGAATGTCCCGCGCGCACGACGTCGACGGGCTCCGAATAGGCCTGCAATCCGCGCACTTTCGTGGTCGTTCCGATGGGCAGGATCTCGAGCGCGTCCCCCACCTTCGCCGAACCCGAGATCGGGATGCCGGTGATGATCGTTCCGTGTCCGTGCGAGCTGAACACGCGCTGGATCGGCAGTCGGAACACGCCCTCGGCGCTGCGCGGCTTCGTCTCCGCGGCCAAGCGAAACAACACCGCCTTGAATTCGGCTAGCCCCGCGCCGGTCAGCGCGCTGACGGGCAGGATCGGCGCGTCGGCGAGGAACGTGTCCGCCACGGCTGCGCGCACGTCCTCCATCGCCATCTCGACGAGCGCGGGTTCGACGGCGTCGATCTTCGTGAGCGCGACGAGACCGCGCGTGAGACCGAGCAGCGTCATGATCGCCAAGTGCTCGCGCGTCTGCGGCATGACGCCGTCGTCGGCAGCAACCACGAGGATCACGACGTCGATGCCGCTCGCCCCCGCGACCATGTTCTTCACGAAACGCTCGTGACCGGGCACGTCGACGACCCCGACGGTGCGTCCGTCCGGCAACTGGAATCGCGCGAAGCCGAGGTCGATCGTCATCCCGCGCTCGACCTCTTCCTTGAGGCGATCGGGATCGATGCCCGTGAGCGCCTTCACCAGCGTCGACTTGCCGTGGTCGATGTGTCCGGCGGTACCGACCACGATGGGTTGGATGTGCATGCGCCGCGCAGTGTAACCGTGTGGGTCGACGGCGATTCGGAGTGCGGTTCCGCGCGATTGCTACGCGCCAACGGCTACGATCGCCCCGTGGAACTCCCCTTCCGAACGCTGCAGCCCTGGCTGCTCGAACGCTTCGGCCGGCGCGTGCACCGAGTCGCGCTCGATGCCGGTTCCACCTGCCCGAACCGCGATGGGACCAAGGGCTTCGGCGGTTGCACCTATTGCGACGTCGAGGGCTCGGGCACGGGGGCGCTGAAGAGCGGAGCCGAGCTCGCCGTGCAACTCGAGCGCGGGCTGGCGCGCGTCGCGCGTCGCGGCCCCGGAGTCGGCGCGATCGCCTACTTCCAGTCGTACTCGAACACGTACGTCGAGATCGCGCGCCTGCGTGAAGTGCTCGCCGTGTTGGATCCCGTGCTGGATTCCCCTGCGAATCCGATCGTCGCCGTCGCGCTCGCGACGCGGCCGGACACGCTGACCGAGGCGGCGCTGGACGTGTTGTCGGAGCTGGCGCGGCGCGTCGAGGTCTGGGTCGAGCTCGGACTCGAGACCGCAGATGACGACGTGCAGCGGACGATCCGACGCTTCCACACCTTGGCGGACTTCGAAGACGCGGTGCGGCGCGTGCACGCGCGCGGACTCCTGTGCGTCGGGCACGCGATCCTCGGACTGCCGGGCGACGGGCGGGAGGGTGCGCGCCGAACGGCCGACGCGCTGGCGCGGTCGGGAGTGGCCGGCGTGAAGGTGCACAACCTGATGATCTTGCGGCGCACGCAGATGGAGAAGGCTTGGCGATCGGGCGAGATCGCCACGCTCGCGCTCGACGAGTACGTCGACTGGCTGGCGGACTTCGTCGAGCGCATCGGACCGAACCAGGTCCTGCACCGACTCACGGGCGACGCGGAGATCGCGCAGTTGCTCGCGCCGACCGCGAACTTCGACAAGAACGTCGTGCGCGAAGGGTTGGCCGCGGAATTGGTGCGCCGCGCGACCAGTCAGGGCGCGGGCATGGAGTCGCCGGTCGGGCGGAGCTGAGAGACCGTGAATGAATCGAGCGTACGGGAGCTCAGAATCTAGTGGCGCCGCTCCGCGGCGCGAGAGCCAGTGGACTCTGCACGGACTCGGAGAGTCAGGAAACAGTCGGCCGATTCGGCGCTCAGGACCTGATGGCGCTGCCCCGCAGCCCGAGTGCGCCGCGCGCGATCACGCCCGCGTGTACAGGATGCGGTCGCAGCTCGGGCAGCGGACGAGCTCCGAACCGCGCGCCACGCGGATGGTCATGTTCGTCGGCATGTCCATGAAGCACGCCTGACACTGGCGGCCGTCGAGTTCGGCTAGCGCCACGCCGCCGCGCGACTGGAGCAGACGCTCGTAGTCGACCAGCACTTCGGGCGGCAGGTCGCCCCTCATTCGCTTCGCGCGCTCGGCGGCGAGCTTCGCGCGCTGTTTCTCGGCGGCCTCGATCTCGATGGCGACGTTCGCGGCGAACAACTCGAAGACCTGATTCTCCGCGTCATGCCGCTGTTGGAGGTCGGCGGTGTCACGATCGTGCACCTCGACCTGCTCGAGGAGCTTGAGCGCCTCGTCCTCGGTCGCGCTGATCTCCTTCTTCAGCGACCTGATCTGGTGCTCGAAGAACGCGTGCAACTGCGCATCGGCGCGCGCTTGCGACATGTCGTTCTCGAGCTTGCGGATCCGCTGACGACCGACGGTGGCGGCGTCCTCGTACTCCTTGATGCGGACGCGGACGTTCTTGGCGGCGAGGCGCTTCTCGTCGACCGCGGCCCTGAGTCGGGTCACCTCGGCCTGACGGGCGTCAAGCTCGGCAGGCAGCCGCTTCAGTTCTTCCTGGACGCGGTGGAGGTCGCGATCGACCTCCTGCAGATCGAGCAGCGAGCGGATCACGTCACGCATGGGGCGCAGAGGATACGGAGTGCGCGCGCCATGTCCACGTTTCGGGTCGCTCGCGCTGCCGACGCGCGCGATCCCGGCCGCCGGAGCGGGTCCCCGGGAACACGGCGAGGCGACCCGGGGGCCGCCTCGCACTGGGATTTCCACGCTCTCCGCGTCCCGTGGGACCGGTGAGCTCCCGCAGTCAGATGTCGCCCGAATCGTAGGCCAGGTCCGCGCCTTCCAAGTCGTCCGGCACCGACGCGCCGTCGAGGAAGCTCGCGAGCTGACGCGCGCGCACCGGGTGACGCAGCTTGCGCACCGCCTTGGCTTCGATCTGCCGCACGCGCTCGCGCGTGACGCGGAAGATCCGACCGACCTCTTCGAGCGTGTAGGTGTACCCGTCGCCGATGCCGTACCGGAGCTTGATGATCTCGCGCTCGCGGAAGGTCAGCGTGCTGAGCACGTCCTCGAGGCGCTCCTTGAGCATCTCGTGGCCGGCCGCCGCCAGCGGGCTCTCCGCCGATTCGTCCTCGATGAAGTCACCGAAGTACGAGTCGTCGGACTCCCCGATCGGGCGGTCGAGGCTGATCGGGTGCTTGCTGATCTTCATCACCCGCTTCGCTTCGTCCACTGAGATGCCGGTGGCTTCAGCGACTTCCTCGACGCTCGGCTCGCGACCCTTCTGCTGCACGAGCTTCTTGGTCACGTTCCGCAGCTTGCTCATCGTCTCGATCATGTGGACCGGGATGCGGATCGTCCGCGCCTGGTCCGCGATCGAGCGCGTGATCGCTTGGCGGATCCACCACGTCGCGTAGGTCGAGAACTTGTAGCCGCGCCGGTACTCGTACTTCTCGACCGCCTTCATCAGGCCGGTGTTGCCCTCTTGGATGAGGTCGAGGAAGGACAAGCCGCGGTTGCGGTACTTCTTCGCGATCGAAACGACGAGGCGCAGGTTGCCCGAGCTGAGCTTGCGCTTCGCTTCCTCGTACTCGGCGTAGTGCAGCTTCACCTGGTCCAGGCGACGCTTGAGGCGGTTCGAGGGCTCCATGCACTCGAACTCCATTTCGCGCAGCTCGTCCTGCAGCGGCTTGAGCTGCGGCGCGGCCTTCTTGTTGCCCTTCATCGCGGCGAGCTTGCGCTCGATCGCGCGCATCTCCTTGAAGCGCTCCTCCATCTTGTCGATCGACGGACGTACCTTCTTCACCTGGAGGTGGCACTCCTCGATGAGGATGACGAGCTTGCGACGCAGCGCCTGCACGGTCTCGAGCTTCTCGCTGCGCTTCTTGCGCGACAGCTCGGGGTCGAGCAACGGGCGGTACTCCTCGCGGATGCGCTCGTAGAGCCGCTTGATCGTCGCCAGGTTCACGGGCAGACGCTTCTGGAGGAAGTTCTTGCCCAACGTCTCGACGATCTTGGGATCGTCGTCGATCTTCGGGTTCGGGTTGACCTTCAGCGTGCGATCGAACGCCAGCTCGCCGCGCTCGACGGCTTCGAGCACCTTGATCGACTCGCGCATCGCGACGCCCGAGCCCATCGTCTTCTTGCGGAAGCGCTTGCGGGTGATCTCGATCGTCTTCGCCAGGAAGATCTCCTGATCGCGCGTGAGCAACGGGATCTCACCCATCTGGGTGAGGTACATGCGCACCGGGTCGTCGATCTTCTCGGGGACGGATCCCTTCGGGAACAGAGTCTCGGGCGGACCGTCGTCGTCGTCGGAGTCCGATCCTTCGTCGAGCGAGACACGCCGCGTGTCGTCCTCGCCCTCGGCGATGCGTTCGTTCGCGGGATCGACGTCGTCTTGGATCTCGACGCCGCCGTCTTCCAGCGCGACGAAGATGGCGTCCATCTTGTCCGGCGGGACGAACTGGTCCTCGAGGATCCGATTCATCTCGGAGTAGGTGAGGAAGCCCTTCTTCCTGCCCTCCTCGATGAGGTGCTTGACGATGTCCTCGTGCTTCTCGGCCATGTGCGCGGTTCCGGTTTTCTTCTGGGGCCCTTGGGGAACGCCGTGAACTTTGGGTTTGGACTTCATTGGACCCAACCCCCTTCTGCATGCGAGCTGTCACTCGCAGCGCTGTGTTGAGGTTGGTGTGGATGGGAAATGGACAGACTGCGAGCCAGTGCCAGGACGCCCGGGTCCTGCGCCGCGGCTTCGGGGCCGGCGGCCCCGAGCAGGGAGGCTTCGCGCTCGCGCAAGAGGACGTACCCCTCGCGGCGAGTGCGCGTTTCGATGACGTGGCGGACGCGCGCGAGTTGGACGTCGACGAAGCGCGCGGGGGTCCAGTCCTCGTCCGCGGCGCGCACGTGCTCGCCCAGACGCACGACGTGAGACCGCGCCGGATCCTCGGCCAGTCGCGTCAACACCGCGCCCTCGTCGATCACGTCCACGCCTTCGTCGCGCAGGGACAGCACGCTGTCGGCGATGCGCACGAGGTCGGCGTCGGCGCAGTGCTCGAGCCAGGGCTCGACGATGGGCGCCAGCGCGGGATCGACGATCAGCGCGCCGACCATCTCCTCGAAGGCCAGCTTCAATTCGCGCTGTTCGCGCAGGAGCGTCGGCGACAGCGGCGCCGCGGGAATTGCGGTGTCGTCGGTCTCGCTCGTGGGTTCGCCGGCCTCGGCGTCGCGCCCTTCGGCAGCGCGTGCGGCCGCACCGACGATCGATGCGCGCGCGCGCCGCGCGCCCGGTTGTCCGGCCGCCTGCGCGCGCAGGCTCTCGGGTGCCATGCGCGTGCGCTCGGCGAGCTCCAGAATGCGTACTTCGCGATGCACCGGCTTGGCGAGCCGACCGAGCAGTTCGAGGATGCGATCGACCTCGCGGACGAGGTCGAGACCACGCAGCCCTTCGAGGCCCTCGCACACGAAGTCGAACCACGAGCGCGCCATCTCCAACTCGGCGCCGAACGCGCTCGCTCCGTCGGCGGTGCCGTCCGGCCGAGCTTCATCTCGCCGGGCGCCATCCCCTCGGCCCAGGCACAGATCGCACGGGTCCATGCCGCCGGTCAGGGCGACGACATCGATCTCGATCTCGAGGTGCAGCAAGCCTTGCAGCGCACGCCAAGCCGCCTTACGGCCGGCGTCGTCGCCGTCGAACACGAGGCTGATGCGCCGCGTGCCCGTCCGTCGCAGGAGCGCGGCGTGGTCCTCGGTCGTCGAGGTGCCCAGAACGGCGACCACATGGCCGACGCCGACCTGGTGCGCGGCCATGACGTCGGTGTAGCCCTCGACGAGGACGATGTGGCCGCGCTTGCGCACTTCCGGCAGCGCGCGATCGAGCGCGTACACGAGCCGACCCTTGTGGAACAACTCGGTTTCCGCCGTGTTGATGTACTTGGGTCCGGACTCGTCGCGATCGTCGAGTCGACGCGCGCCGAAGCCCACGACCGCACCGTGCAGATCGCGGATCGGGATGACCATGCGCCCGCGGAAGAAGTCGTAGGGACGACCCTGGTCCGAGCGGCGCACGAGGCCGGCGCGCTCGGCCGCTTCGAGCGGCATGTTCGCGGCGCGCAGCGCGCTGACGAGCGCCTGCCCGCTGGCCGGCGCGTGACCGATCGCGAAGGCGTCGGCCGTCGAAGCCGACAGACCGCGGGCCTCGAGGTAGCGGGCGGACGCGCGCCCCTCGGACGTGTTCCATTCGCCGCGGTAGAAGCGGCACGCGAACTCCAGCGCGGCACGCAGCGGATCGAGTTGCTCGTCGCGCTCGCGTTGCCCGCTCGACTTCTGCGGCAGATCGACGCCGCAGCGCGCCGCCAGGATCTCGACGGACTCGCGGAACGTCACGTTGTCGGACTTCTCGACGAAGGCGATCACGTCGCCACCCACCCCGCAGGCCCCGAAACAGCGCCACGTCCCGCGCCGCGGATCGACCTTGAACGACGGCGTGCGCTCGTCGTGGAAGGGACAGCACGCGACCCACAGCGCGCCGGCCTTCTTGAGGGAAGGAACGCGCTCACGGACCACGTCCTCGATCGGCGCGCGCAGCTTGATCGCTTCGAGCGCTCGGCGGAACTCGTCGTGAAGCACGGCAGTGGGGAGCGCAGTGGACGCCGGCGCGGCGGTGAGGGAACAACGTGGGCAGGCCGAAGCGCGCGCACGCCGGGCGGGGAGCGCCGGGAGCGTCACGAAATCGGCCCGTTGGAAAAGGAACCGCCCGTTCGGGGACGAGTCGGGCGAGTTCGAGAGCGGCCGCACCGAACCGACGCGTTCGATCGGGGTCCCCCAGCGCCGCGAAGCCCCCGCTCGGGCAGGGAAGTCAGGCGCTAGGACGGAGGGAATCGAGGGACGGTCGGAGGGTGCCCTGGGCCGGCGGGCACAGCCCGCGGCCCGGCCGCTGGGAATCGTGCCGCTGGGAATCGTGCCGCTGGGAATCGTGATGGAAGTCGAAGCTGCCTCGCTGGGGGTGCCGGTGGGGACGGGAAAGGACGCTGGGAGCGGGCTGCGCGCGATCGAAGACTACACCAGGAAGGACCTTCCGGTCGGCTAGCGCCCCGGCCGTCCGATCCCCCGCCGACGTCACGGAATCCGCAACGTCGGCCGTTCGAGCGCACGTGCGGGGCGCAAACGCGTCGCGAACGACGAGCGGGCGCTCCGAGCGATGCTCGGTCTGGGGGTCGGGCTCGGGGCCGAGGCCACGTGGGTCGTCGAGGCTCCCGATCGCGAATACGACCAGGAATTTCCCGTCGAATCCGATCCGGAGTGCTCGAGCCGCCGCGCGGGCTGGGCCGGAGTCCTTCGCGTGAGTTGTCTCGCGTTCCACCCGTGGAGTGCGTGGTCGGTCGCCGCAGCGTCACCGAACTCAGCCCGCCTCCTACGACGTGCAAACCGCGAGTCTAGATCCGGTGAATCCCCGGTTCCAGCGTCGTGTCTCTTGGAAATCTCGTTCGGAGGTCGATTTCGTCTCGGGCACGGATCCCAGTCCGTGGACCGGCCTTCAGGCCGGATCCGACTCGGGTCGCAGCTCCGCGAGCCGGCGCAGCGTGTCCAGGGGCAAGTCCTCGGCGCGCTCGTCCCCCGTCAGCCCCGCTTCGACCGCCCAGGCCCGGCCCGCGGCCGCGCTGCCGACGAGGTCCCCCAGCACGCGCGCAAGTCGCTGCCGACGGCGTTGGAACAGGCGTTCGACGAGGCGCGAAAGCCGCAACCGCTCGGGCCCCGCCAGGGCATCGGGCCGCGGGTCGAGACGCAGCAACGCACTGTCGACCTGCGGCCGCGGCCAAAAGAGTTCAGGAGGAACGCGGCGGACGATGCGCGCCGTGTACGAAGCCTGGACGCGGATCGAGAGCGGCCCCCAATCGTCCGAACCCGCGCGCGCGGCGACGCGCTCGGCGAGCTCGAGTTGCACGAGCACCGTCAGCGTCCGCGGTGGATGCGCGAGAGCGGCGGCGACGGCCAGCACCGGACCGGACACGGCGTAGGGCAAGTTCGCGACGATGTGCCAGGGTTCGGGCGGCGGGAAGCGCGCCAGGACTTCGGGCGCGAACGCGTGCTTGGACGCCAGGATGTCGCCGCGCACGAGGTCGAAGTCCGCGTGCTCCGCGAAGGCCCGCTCCGTGCGTTCGGCCAAACGCGGGTCGATCTCGACCGCGGTGAGGCGCGCGCCTGCCGCGAGGAGATGTCGCGTCAAGAATCCCAGGCCCGGCCCGACTTCGAGCACGCGCATCCCCGGTTCCACGCCAGCGTCGCGCACGATCGCACGCAGCAGGTTCTCGTCGAGCAGGAAGTTCTGGCCCAGCCGCCGCGACGGACGGAAGCCCGCGGCGACGAGTTCCTCGCGCAGCGCTGCCCAGGGGCCGCGCGCGTTGTCGTCGGTGGCGCTCAACCGCGGGCTCCGTGTTGCTTGCGCCCGCTCACCCGCGAGCTCCGTGTTGCTTGCGCTCGCTCAACCGCGGGCTCCGTCTTGCTTGCGCCCGCTCAACCGCGGGCTCCGTGTTGCTTGCGCTCGCTCACCCGCGAGCTCCGTATTGCTTGCGCTCGCTCACCCGCGAGCTCCGTCGAGCAGCCAGCGCAGCGAACTGGGCGCGTCGGGCGCGGCACTCAGCTCCTCGAGGAGCGGCACCGCGTCGCGGCCCCAGCGTGCGCCGATGCGCCGCAGGCCGTCGCGCTCGCGGGTCGTCGCGCCAAGTTCGGGTGCGTGCGCACCGAGCCAGGCGCGCGCTTCGATGACGCAGCGCAGGCCGACGTCGAGCGCGCGCGCGTTTGGATCGAGGTCCATGTGCACGACGACGATGCGTCCCGCGCGATCCAGCTCCTGGACCTTCCACAGGCGCGTCGCGTAGGAACCGCCGACGGCCCAGGCCAAGGAGCGCAGGTCGGAATCCACGGCTGCGGCCAGGGGTTCCTCGACCCATTCGGCCACGTTGCCCAGCAGGTCGTAGATCGAGTCGGGCGACGCGCCCTGCTCGAACGCGCCGACGGGCACGGGGCGTCCAAGTTCCAGTTCGGCCGTGTTCGCGACGGAACTCGCGCGTCCCAAGCCCCAAGGCCAGGGCTGCGCGCGCGTCCCCGCCGCGATGCGGATCCACTCCGCCGTCGTCGGCAAGCGCATGGACTGCGACTCTGCGAACGCGCGCGCTTCGGCCAGGGTCATGCCCGAGGCGGGCCAGTTGATCGCGGCTTCGGCCCACGGATCCCGGAAGTGTTCCGGCATGAGCGTGGGGTCCATGCCACCGCGCTCGACCCAGCTCGACCAGGCGCCGCGCGTGACCTCATAGCGCCCGACGAGCAGCGCTTCCTGGGTTCGACAGACGATCTCGATGCCGTCGCGCCCCAGGAGACGACACGTCCCCGGGGGCACGAAGGCGAGCGCGTCCAGCTCGGCGAGCGCTCGCGACGGATCGTCTTCGCGCTGCTCGCACGCGGCGAACAGCACGGGGAGTACCGCGGCGAACAGCACGCGGAGCCGGGCCGCCTTCAGCGCGAGCCGGATCCGATTCGGGACGCGATTCGGAACGCGCAACCGGAGGGCCCGCGGTCCCAGGGCCCTACTTGCCCGCGTCCGCCGTGCGCGCCCCGGAACGATTCGCGACGAAGATCTCGACGCGCCGGTTCTGACGCTTGTTGTCGGCGCTGTCGTTGGGCTTGAGCGGCTCGTACTGGCCGAACCCGGCCACCGTGACGTCCTTCGCGTCCACGCGCTTCGACGTGATCAACGCCGCGGCGACCTCGATCGCGCGCTCGGCCGAGAGCTGCAGGTTGCCGTGCGGGAAACGCTCGACGGTCGCGGGCTTGGAAACGCGGTCGCTGTCCGTGTGCCCGCGGACCTGCAGGCGACCGTGCGGCGCCTTCTCGATCTCGTCGGCGATGCGCTGGATCGTCTTGCGGCCCTCCTCCGAGAGGTCGGAGGAACCCGACGCGAACAGGATGCGGTCCTGCACGAGCAGCACGTAGCCGCCGTCCACCTCGATGCGCTCGAAGTCACCCATCGGGCGACCGAGGCCGTCGATCTTGGACTGCAGCTCGGAGAGCCGCGACTCGAGGTCGCCGCCGTAGCCGGCTTCGGACAGCGCCGAAACGCCGTTCGCGGCCATGTCGCGGCGCAGGCGGTCGCGCTCGGCTTCCAGCTGCGCGATGCGCTGCTCGCGCTCGTGGAGGAGCGTCTGTTGGTTGCGACCGAACTCGACCGCGTCGTCGTACTGACGTTGGGTGACGCAGGCGGAGCACACGAAGAGGCTGGCTGCGAGCCAGACCGATTTCCCGGCGAGATGCATCCCGGAATTCCTCGAACTTGCCCGGAGACGCAACGCCCCCGGAAGACCATGGAACCGCGGAATCGGCGTGGACCCGCGTCCCCGTCCTGCACTCCGGCGGTCGTCGCACGCGGGCTCCACACGAATCAGGCCAACCGCACGCGGCGGTGGGCGCGATTGCGCCGACTTCGAGTGGGAGTCTCCTCGCGGAAGACTCCCGGCAGAAGTCGGGGTGATGCGGCGCGCTCGACGGGTCGGAATGTGTCAGCGCGCGCCGTACGATTCCAACGCGCGTCGCGCGCGTGCGCGCAAGTGCTTGTCGGGCAGGATGTCAGGGCGTCAGTGGAAGATGCCCGCGATCGCACTCGCGACCGCGTTCATCTTGCCAGTGCTGAGCGTGAGCACGAGCGGCATGCCGATCAGGAGCAAAACCGCGGTGGCGATGAGCAGGAAACGCAAGCCGCCGCCCTCGTACTGCTCGGGTTCCTCGACGGTCATCGCGCGCGTGACCGGCGTGGTCGTCGTGCGCTCCGTGCGGCGCGTCTCGACGGCGACTTGGCCGTCGTCCTCGATCACGACCTCTTCCTCGAGGACGGTCTCGACGCCCTCCATCTCCTCGGTCGCCATCCCGATCTCTTGGGTGGCGAGGCCGACGTCCTCGGCCAGCTCGACGTCGTCCTCGAAGACGAGGTCTTCCTTGACGTCGCCGAGGTCGACGACTTCGCCGCCGGTCAGCTCGCTGCGCAGCGTCTCGACGTCGGTCCGGCGCAGGCGCATGGTGTCGCCTTCACGGAAGGCGCGAATCTCGCCCTCGGAAACGAGGCGCTTGAGCTCCTCTTCCTTGAGACGCAGCTCCTTGAGGGCCTCCTCGAAGCTGAAGAACTGTTCCTTGTCGGCCACGGAGTTTCCTGGGGGGTCGGGGGGGGGGGACGGAGTCGGCGGGATGAACGGAGTCGGTGAGAGAATCGGTCGAACGTCGAGTGGGGCCGGTGCGTGGCGCGCGTCCGCCGCGCGCCGCGTTCACTTGCCCGATCCGGCGCCTCCAGCGCGGATCTTCGAGAAACGCTGTTCCAGTTCCTCGTAGGGATACTGCGAACGGTCGTTGAATCCTTCGAGCTGCATGTCGAGGTCGATGCGGCGCGCGCCGACGAGCTTGACGCCCTGCGTCGCTTCCGTGCCGCCCGTCGCCTGGTAGATCGCGAGCTGCTTGTTCTGCGTGTCCACGAGATAGAGGATCGACGAACCGGTCAGGTCGATGCCTGTGACCGCGATCATCTGACCGTTCGAATCGGCGTTGCCGATCGCCGCGACGGGCGTGGTGAACGGGTTCGGGGCCTGCGCGTTCGTCCCGCCGCTGCCGCCCGTCCCTTGCAGGGCGGCGCTGGACGGGAGGGCCAAGCCGACGGCGAGCAAGGCGCTCGCGGCCAGCAGGAGCAGAGCTTCACGATCGAGAATCGAAATGCGGCGCATGGGGTGCCTCCGGCACGTGGTCGAGCATCCTAGGGACGGCAGCGCGCGGGAGCCAGCCCCGGCCGACCCGACTACCCCGGTCGGCCGCCGTGGTGACGCTCCCCGATCGGCGGTCCGGCGCGGCGCGGCATGCCGGACAGGCGCCGTCTCGACAGGCGCCGCCTGAACCCGCGCCGCTTCGTCCCCGGCCGCCTCGACCCGCGCGCGGACCTACCACCGAGCTAAGTCCCCCGAGATCTCCTCGAGCAGGTCCTTGAGCGTCACGATGCCGAGCGGCGCGGCGCGCGTCCCCACCAGCGCCAGCCGCTGTCCGGCCGCGCGCAGGCGCGCCAAGGCGCGGTCCACGGGCAGATCGGGCGGCATCTCCGCGACGGGGCGTATCCGGTCGAGGACGGGGCAGCCCTCGCCGTCTCCGAGCACGTCGAGCTGGTGCACGTAGCCCAGCACGGCGTCGCCCTCGCGCTGGACGAGGATGCGCGTGTGGACCGAGGCCGCGACCGCTCGGTACTGCACGAGCCCGTCCGCGTCGGCCTCCAGCCGCACGACGTTCTCCCACGAGACCATGCAGCGCTCGACCGGGATCGAGCGCAGCTTCAGGACGTTGCGCGCCATCACCTCCGCATTGCCCAAGATGGCGCCGCTCTCCGCGCCCTCGCGCAGAAACCCGAGCAGCGCTTCGCGACCCTGCGCGCCGGCGTCCAACGTGCCGCCGCCGACCGCGCGGGCCGCGGCTCGCGCCACGACCGCGAGCACCTGGACGAGCGGCCACAGGAGGAGGCGCACGGCCTCGACGATCGGCGCCGTCATCCACAACGTCGCGTGCGGCCGTCGACGGAAGATGTCCTTCGGCAGGAGCTCCGCGGTGAAGAACACGATCGGCACGAGCACGAAGGTCAACACGAGATCGATCGCCGTGTCCGAGAACCCGCGCTCGGCGAGCGAATGGCTCGCGAGCCACGTGAGCCCTTCGACACACACGTTGACGCCCAGCACGAACACGATGACGAGTTGCGTGCGGTCGTGGCCGAGCCGCTGGACGATCTGTGCCGCGCGGCTGCCGGCGCGCGCCTCCATCTCGAGGCGCACGCGCGAGATCCGGTAGAACGCCGTCTCGGCACCGGCGAAGATCGCGGTGCCCACGAGGAACAGGAGCCCGATGAGGATCTCGAGGGCGAGGCTCACGACGCGCCCCCCGGCCCTGCTTGCACAGGCACGGCCCGCGCAGCGAAGAGTTCCACCGTCTCGACGCGACGGCCGCGCACCGCGCGCACGGTGAGCGTCAGCCCGCCGCTCGTCACGCTGTCGCCCGCGCGCGGAATCCGCCCGAGCAGCGCACCCACCAGTCCACCGACCGTCTCGAACCCGGCCGGCACGACCTTACGGCCGAACTGCTCGTTCCAGTCGCGGATCGACAGCTCGCCCGACACGCGGAAGTGACCGCCGCCGAGCGCGACGACCTCGGCTTCCTCGCGTTCGCCCTCGACGCGCAGGTCCCCCACGATTTCCTCGAAGACGTTCTCGATCGTGACGATGCCGGCGGTCCCGCCGTACTCGTCCACGACGACGGCCTCGGCGGTCTGCGACGTGCGGAGCGTGTGCAGGAGGTCGAGCACACTCGCCAGCGCGGGCACGAACACGACGGGTTGCACCAGCGATTCGAGCGATTCCTCCGGCCGCGCGAGCACGTCCCGCAAGCGGACGAGACCGACGACGTCGTCGGCCCCACCGCGCACGACGGGCATCCACGTCAGCCGCTTCGCGAGCGCGCGCGCGACGTGGAACCAGCGGCGCTCCTCGTCGTGGTCCGAAAGGTCGAGCGCGATCATGTCCACGCGCGGCGTGAGGATCTCCGCGACGCGGATACCCTCCAACTCGACCACCTCGACGAGTAAATCGGCCTCGCGTAAATCGATGAGTCCGGTGCGCGCGCTGTGACTGAGCACTTCGGCGAGCGTCTCGGTACTCACGCCGCTCTCCTCGCGCGCAGCATCGCCCAGGGCACGCATCATGAAGTCGAGCGCGCGCTGCAAGACACGGCGCACGGGGCCGACCAAGCCGATCAGCACGGACAGCGGACCGGCCGCAAAACGCGAAAGCCCGATGCGCGCTTGCAAAGCGACCGCTTTCGGGAGCAGCTCGCCGAACAAGACGAGGCCGAGCAGCGCCGCCGCCGCGAGCAACGCCGTCTCGCTCGCGTTCCGGGCCTCGACGAGGTGCGTCGCGAACGAGAAGTAGAGAACGTTCACCGCCAGGTTGCTGAACAGCACGGTGACGAGAAGCGCCTGCGGGTCGGCGAGCACACGCACGACGCGAGGCCCCGCGCGTCGCCGCTCGGCCTCCGCGAGAGAGAACAGTGCCGTCTCGCTGGCGCTGAAAAAGGCCGAGGCCGCGAGCAGCAATGGGACGGCGATCCAGCTCGTGTTCACGCCGTGCCGTCCGCGCGCCGTGCGTCGGGTATCCAGATGGGCAGTGCGATCTCGACGCGCAGCCCCGAGCCCAGTTCACTCGAGAGTTGCACGGTGCCGCCGTGTTGATGCACGACGCGATGCACGATGCCCAGCCCGAGGCCGGTGCCCTTGCCGACGTCCTTCGTCGTGAAGAACAGGTCCGCGATGCGCGGTAGGTCCGCGGGCGCGACGCCCGGTCCGTCGTCCTCGACGACGAGCATCATGTGGTTCCCCTCGACGTAGAGACGCACGTCGATGCGGCCACGCGGCCCGTCCGTTTCGCGCTCGCCCGCTGCGCCCGCATCCCTGACGCGGGCTGGCGACGCCTCGATCGCGTCGAGCGCGTTGACCAGCAGGTTGAGCACCGCTTGGCCGAGTTCGTGAGCCTCGCCCAGGACGACGGGCAACGCGCGCAGACCTTCGAGCGCGGCCGCATCGGAATGGCCGGCACCGTCGACGAGTTGGATCGCCACGCCCTGCGCGTTTGCCCGATGGCTGACGAGGGCGATGGCATCCGTGACGGGCTCGATCAGCGCCAACGGAACCGGTTGCGCGCTGCGCGGCGTGAACCGCAGCAGTTGCCCGACCGTCGTGCGTATGCGCTCCAAACCGGAGCGCAGTAGGCCGTGGTACTGCGCGCGCTTCGCCGGCGCGAGGTCGGTGCGTTCGAGCGTGTCCACCGCGTTCAACAGACCGCCGAGCGGGTTGTTGATCTCGTGCGCGATGCCGGCCGCGAGTTCGCCCGTCGCGGCTAGACGGCGTTGCGTCATCGCCGCGGCCTCGGCGCGGCGCACCTGTTCGGTCGCCTCGCGCACTTCGCGCGCGCGCCGCGCGTCGAAGCCCTCGATCTGGCCGGCCATCACGTCGAACGTGCGGATCAGCTCGCCCAGTTCGCCCGCCGCGCGCGCGGGCCCCGCGCGCGCGGCCAGATCCCCCGCAGCGAGACGCGCGGACGCTCCGGCGAGGCTGCTGACCGGATCGAGCACGGAACGGCGCAGGATCCAGGCCGTCGCCAGCGTGATCAGCGCCGTCGAGACGAGGAATCCCGGCAGGAGCACGCCGATCGGGCTCGCGGGCCGAAACGGCGCGCGGGTGAACCAACAGCCGCCCCAGATCGCGCCGGTCGCGTCGCGGATCGGGATGGCGGTGCCGCCCTGGCTCGGCCGCGAACCGCCGCCCTCGATCGCGAGCGCGAGGTCGGCCAGCACGGCCTGCTCGTCCGTGGTCATCGAACGGCCCGATCGACCGAGCGGGTTGAGCCACGCCCCGCGCGGATGGATTCGTCCGCGATCGTCGGCGGAGAGGTTCCTGTGCACGATCAGCGCGTCGCCGAAGTAGCGCCACATCGGCCACGCCAGGATCGTCGCGACCCGCAAACCGCCCTCCTGGTCGACGGTGGACTGCAGACGCTCGATGAGGAAGCCCGAAGCATCGGAGAGGTTGCGCTCGTACTCGGTGCGTAGGCGCACTTCGATCTCGCGCGTCGTGAGCCAGAACGCGCCCGCGAACACGACGAGGTTGACCGCCGTCACGATCCCGAGCACTCGGGCGCTGAGGGAGAGCTTCACGCTCGCCCTCCGGCGTGCACGCGAGTGCTCGAGAATCGCAGGTCAGGCATTCCCGATCGTGTTCATGATCTCGAGGAGCGGGAGGAACAGCGCCACGACGATGAATCCGACGAATGCCGCGACGACGATGAGCAGCGCAGGCTCGACGACCTTGAACAGCGAGTCGATCTGTCGATCGACCTGGACCTCGTACGCATCGGCCACCTTGAGCAGCATGCGGTCGAGCTCACCGGTCGCTTCGCCGACATCGACCATGTTCACGACGAGGTCGTCGAAGAGTCCCGTCTCCCCCATAGGGCGCGCGATGCCTTCGCCTTCGCGCACGGTGCGACGAATCGCCTCCACGGCCTCGGCCAGCACCTCGTTGCGCGTCGCGTCGCGCACGATGGCCAGCGAGTCGAGGTGCGGCACACCGGCCTGGACCAACGTGCCGAAGTTGCGCGTGAAGGCCGCGATCAGGTTCTTCGAGATCAACGGTCCGAGCAGCGGCAGACGCAGGTAGATGTTGTGGATGCGGTACCTGTAGGGCTGGCTGCGGCGCATCGCGACGAAGTGCGCGATCACGATCAGCAGAGGCAGCCCGAACACGAGGTACCAGCGGTCGACCGTGATGCGCGACACGTCGAGCAGGATCTGCGTCATCTGCGGCAACTTGATGCCGAACGAGCGGAAGATCTCCTCGAAGCGCGGGATGATGAAGACGATGACCGCGGCGATGACGAGGATCGCGACCGTGATGATCACGGTCGGGTAGATCGTGGCGTTCTTGATCTTCGCCTTGATGTTCTCGACGGACTCCTGGTACTTGGCCTGCCGCTCCAGCACCGTCCCGAGCACACCGCCCGCCTCGCCGGCGCGCACCATGTTCGAATAGAGCCGGTCGAAGGCCTGCGGGTGCTTCTCGAGCGCTTCAGAAAGCGGCGTACCCGACGTCACGTCCTCGACGACGTCCTGCAGCACGGCCTTGAACGGCCCCGGGCGCATCTGCCCTTCGAGGATCGTGAGCGCCTTGACGATCGGGATCCCGGCCTCGGTCAGCGTCGCGAGCTGAACCGTGAAGTCCGTGACTTGACGCGGGCGCACGCGACCGCGACGACGGCGCGGTGCGGATTCGGCTCCGCCGTCGTCGCCGCGCTCGGCCGTTCCGCCGGAGGTCCCGGTGCGCGGTGCTGCTCGTTGGATCTTCTTCGCCATCCTCGTTCCGCTCCGGACTAGCGCGCGGTCTCGCGCAGGACTTCTTCGATGGTGGTCTTGCCGGCGAGCATCGCCTGCACGCCGACATCGCGCAGCGAGCGCATGCCGGCGCGCGTCGCAGCCGCGCGGATGTCGCCGGTGGATGCGCCGCGCAGGATCGCCGCACGGATTTCCTCGCCGACGTGCAGGATCTCGAAGATCCCGGTGCGACCGCGGTAGCCGGTGTGGTGACAGCGCGCGCAGCCCTTCCCGAACCAGAACGGCCGGCCACGCGCGATCTCGGCGTCGGGGCCCAGCTCGAGCAGGACGTCCTCATCCGGTTCGTAGCGCTCCTTGCAGCCGTCGCAGATCGTGCGCACGAGCCGCTGTGCGACGACGGCTTCCAGCGTCGCTGTGATCAGGAACGGCTCGACGCCCATGTCGACGAGGCGCGTCACCGTGCTGGGCGCGTCGTTCGTGTGCAGCGTCGAGAACACGGTGTGTCCGGTCAGGCTCGCTTCGACCGCCACCGAAGCCGTCTCGCCGTCGCGGATCTCGCCGATCAGGATCTTGTCCGGGTCCTGGCGCAGCACGGTGCGCAAGACAGTCGCGTACGTCACGCCGATGTCCTCGTGGATCGGCACCTGCACGACGCCCTCGATGTCGTACTCGACCGGGTCCTCGACCGTGATGATCTTCAGGTCCGGCGTGTTCGCCTCCTGGAGCATCGCGTACAGCGTCGTCGTCTTGCCCGAACCGGTCGGGCCGGTCACGAGGACGATCCCGTGCGGCAATTTCGTGAGCCGCGTCAACTGGTCGCGGTCGTACGCCTCGAGACCCAGCGCCTCCAGGTCCAGGCTGACGGCGCTGCGATCGAGCACGCGCAGCACGCAACCCTCGCCCGAAATGCCCGGGATCGACGCAACGCGCAGGTCGACGGGGCGCCCATCGATCGCCAACTCGATGCGTCCGTCCTGAGGCATGCGGGTTTCGGCGATGTCGAGATCGGCCAGCACCTTGATGCGCGCGATCAGCGGCTGCGCGAGGTGGGCCGGCGGCGCCTCGATCTCGTACAGCGATCCGTCCACCCGGTAGCGGATGCGCAACACGCCCTCGAACACCTCGAAGTGCACGTCGCTGGCGCGATCCTGGATGGCGCGGTGCAGGATCGAGTTCAGCAGGCGGACGACAGGCGCGCTCTTCGCCGCGGACTGGACGTCGCCGCCGGCCACCGCTCGTGCCGCGTCGCGGATCGCGTCGCTCAGCGAACCCTCGGGGCCGTAGTGCTCGAGCACCTTGGCCTTGATCTCCGCTGCATCCGCGAGCGCCGCGCGGACCTCGATCCCCTTCTGGAAGCGCAGGTCCTCCAGCACCGCGGTGTTCAACGGGTCGGCGATCGCGACGACGAGCGTCTTGCCCTCGACACGCAGCGGCAAGACTCCATAGGCATGGGCGGAGCTGGCATCGACGAGCGCGAGCGCGGCCTTCTCCGGGATGACGCGCGCGAGGTCGACCGATTCGAGACCGGCCTGTTCGGCCAACGCGCGCGCGATTTGCGCCGTCGTCGCGTGCCCGATCTGCACGAGGCACTGACCGATCAAACCGCCGTGTTTGCGCTGCTCGGCCAGCGCTTCTTGGACTTGGCCTTCCTTGACGACGCCCTGTCCCTTCAGCACCTGGCCGAGGAGTCGACGTCCGGCGCCGGTCGAGGCGGGCGACGCGGGTGTCACAGCCGCGACTCCAAGTCCTTGTCGTCCTGCGCCGCGTCGATGGCGATCTCGCGGGAGATGATGCCGCGCTTCACGAGGTCGAGCAGGTAGTCGTCCAACGTGATCATCCCCATCTTCCGCGACGTCTGGATCGTCGAGTTGATCTTGTTCGTCTCGTTCTTGCGGATCAGGTTCGCGATCGCCGGCGTCATCAGCATGATCTCGAACGCGGCGACGCGCCCCGACTCGTCCTTCTTCATCAGCAAGACCTGGCTGAGGACCGCGAGCAGGGACACCGAGAGTTGCGCACGGATCTGCTCCTGCTGGTTCGCGGGGAACGCGTCGATGATGCGGTTCACCGTGCGGGCCGAGCCGGTCGTGTGCAGCGTGCCGAACACGAGGTGGCCTGTCTCGGCCGCCGTGATCGCGGCCGAGATCGTCTCCAGGTCGCGCATTTCGCCCAGCAGGATCACGTCCGGGTCCTGGCGCAGCACGCGGCGCATCGCCTCGGGAAAGTCGGGAACGTCCGCGCCGATCTCGCGCTGCGTCACGAGCCCCTTCTTGTGGGCGTGGTAGTACTCGATCGGGTCCTCGATCGTGATCACGTGGCGATCCATGTTCTCGTTGATCCAATCGAGCATGGTCGCGAGCGTCGTCGTCTTGCCCGATCCGGTCGGGCCGGTGACCAGGATGAGACCGCGCGGCTTGCGCAGGAGCGGCTGGATCGTGGCGGGCAGACCGATCTCGTCGAACGACAGCAGCCGATTCGGGATCAAGCGCAGCACCGCGGACGTACGACCGCGCTGACGCAGCACGCTGACGCGGAAACGATCGCCGCCGGTGTGCGCCAGACCGAAGTCGGTCGTGCCGATCGCCTCGACCTCGGCCCAGTGCTTGTCCGAGCACAACTCGCGGCACAACTTCAGGCACGCGTCGTCGTCGAGCACGCCCTCGACCAGCGGCACGAGGTGGCCCTTGATCCGCGCGACGGGGGGCCGACCCGGATTGAGGTGCAGGTCGGACGCGTGCTTCTGCACGCACAGGGTCATCAGTTCGCGCACGCTGTTCGTCACGCCCGGCACTTCCTTCTGCTCACAGATCCGCTCCGGATGCGAGTCGCGTCACACGCACGACCTCGTTCACGCTCGTGTCGCCGCGCAGGACCTTGCGCGCACCGTCCGTGAGGAGCGGACGCAGCGCGCCGCTCGCCGTCGCGCGCTCGCGGACCGCCTGCAGTCCCGAACCCTCGAAGACGAGCTCGCGGATGGCGTGGTCCATCTCCAGGAGTTCGAAGACCGCGATTCGGCCGCGGTAGCCCGTGCCGTCGCACGCGCGGCACCCGCGCGCCCGGCGGAACTTGCGTCCCGCGACGAGCTTCGGGTCGAAGCCCAGCGCGCGCACCTCGGCCTCGGGCGGCGTGTATTCCTCGGCGCATTCGGCACACAGCCGGCGCACGAGGCGTTGCGCGACGACGGCCTGCACGGAAGCGGACACCAGGAACGGCTGCACGCCGATGTCCACGAGGCGCGTCAACGCCGAGGGTGCGTCATTCGTGTGCAGCGTCGAGAACACGAGGTGGCCGGTCAGCGCCGATTGGATCGCGATCTCGGCCGTTTCCTTGTCGCGGATTTCGCCGACGAGGATGATGTTCGGCGCGGCGCGCAGCATCGCCTTCAGGATCCGCGCGAACGTCAGCCCGATCTTCGGCGCGACCTGGACCTGGTTGATCCCCGCGATGTGGTACTCGACCGGATCCTCGGCCGTGATGATCTTGACGTCGGGCCGATTCAGCTCGGTGAGTGCACCGTACAGCGTCGTCGTCTTGCCCGAACCGGTCGGTCCCGTCACGAGCACGATGCCATTCGGACGGCGGATCTGGCGCCGGAACCAGCGGTAGTCGTCGTCCTCGAAGCCGAGTTCCTTCAGCGAGATCAACGACCGCGACCGGTCGAGCAGGCGCATCACGATCGTCTCGCCGTGGCTCGCGGGCAGGATCGAACAGCGGACGTCGATCTCGCGCCCCTCGATCGTGAGCCCGATGCGACCGTCCTGCGGCTTGCGGCGCTCGGCGATGTCCATCGCGGCCATGATCTTGAGGCGCGAAACGAGCGCCGCGTGCAGGTGCAGCGGATGCTCGGCGACGTCGCGCAGCATGCCGTCGACGCGGAACCGCACGCGCATCGCCGTGCGTCCGGCTTCGACGTGGATGTCGCTGGCGCGCGCTTCGAGCGCCTGCTGGAACGTGCGCGTCACGAGCCGCACGATCGGCGCGTCGCTCTCCGCGTCGCCCTCCTCGACCTTCATCGAGCGCGCGACCGACGTGCCCTCGTCGGCCACGCCGTAATAGCGCGCCAACGCGCGCTTCAGCGCCGAAGGCGTCGCCAGCGCTGCGGCCACCTCGACGCCCAGCGCGAAGCGCAGTTGGTCGACCAGGATGCGCTTGGTCGGATCCTCGATCGCGACGACGAGGCGGCCGGCCTTCTCGAGCACGGGCACGAGTCCCTGCTCGCGCGCCATCTCGGCCGGGATGCGGGCCAGCACCTCGGGCGCGATGCGTCCCTTCTCGAGGTCGACGAACGGCAGTCCTTGTTCCTTCGCGAAGGTCCGGTAGAGCGTCGTCTCGTCGACGAGCGCAAGCTTCGTCAGTGCCTCGTCCAGCCGCAATCCGCCATTGCGTTGGTAGGCCTGGGCCTCGCGCAGCGCCGCTTCGGAGAGCGCGCCCGTCGCGACCAACATCTCGCCGAGGGTCTGGGACACGTGGGGGGGGACGGCGTGATGCGTCCGCGCCTTTTAGACGCCGACACGCCGACCGGTAACGTACACGAGAGCGGTACGCGGAGTCAGAACCCCGTCCGAAGTGACCTGGCTCCGTACCCGCCAACGCCGAAGGGGCCGGGGCTGCGACAGCTCCGACCCCCTCGGGTGTGTGGCCGGCAGGAGCCGGCTTCGTGTTGGGCCTCGTTCTGGGCCCTCGTTCGGAGGCCTACTTCGGCGCAGGATCGCCCGTCGGCACCGCCGCGCCGCCGCGGCAGACGCCCGTGATCGGAATCTTGATGTCGGGCTTGTCGGGGTGGCCGATCTTGACGACCAGCATCCCGCTGAAGCTACCCGACAGCGTCTCGGGCAGGCCGTTCAGCGTGACCTCGACGTCGACGGCGTTCTCGTTCGCAACGGGGCGCACGAGGGCGTTGAAGTCCTTCGAGAATTCCCACTCGGTCGCGTCCCGACCTTCGATCGAGACCTCGGGCGCGGTCAGCTTGAACTCCGGATCGTGGCTCGTGATGCGCACGGTGCGGGACATCTTCTGACCCGGGCGGATGAGGCCCAGCGAGACGAACTGCGGCGCGAACGAGATGGCGCCCGTGACGCGCGCCATGACCGTGGCCTGGACTTCGTAGGACGGCATCATGCCGTTGGGCATCTTCTCGCCGCCCGGGATGGCCATGTCGCTCTTCATCTGGACCGAGTAGGCCAGGCTGCCCTCGACGAGCCCCGGACCGGCGGTCGCGACGAGTTCCCAGCGCGTGGCCTTGCCCTCGGCGTCCTCGTCGAGCGGCTTCAGGTCGACCTTCAGGCCCTGCGGCATGTTGTCCGTGACCGGCGTCAGCTTGACGCGCTGGCCCTGGGCCGTCGTCACCATCAGCTTGTCCGTCGCCGTGTCCTTCTGGGACAGGCTCTGGAAGTTGATGCTGGGCGGGTTGACCGTGAAGAAGGGATCGACGTCGGCTTCCAGCGACAGGATCGTCTGGCCGCGCGGATCGTTCGTGGTCATGTTGATCTTGCTGCCGGCGTGCCCGCGCTTGTTCTGCGTGTGCAGCGTGGCCTGGATCTCGATCTTGCGGCCGGGGGGCAGGGGCTTGCCGTACTGGTAGGGCACCATCTGGCCCTCGCCGTCCTGCGCCATGATCTGCGCGACCGTGCAACCGCACGTCGGCTTGGCCTGCTTGATGATCAGGTCCTCTTCGCCCGACGACTGCATCAGGAACTTGTGGTTCAAGACGTCGCCCTGCATGACCTTGCCGAAGTTGATCGTGTCCGAGCCGAATTCGTAGGTGATGCGCGCCTTCGAGTTCGGATCCGTGTCGGCCATCGGATCGATCGCGCCCTTTTGGGCGGCGGCCTTGGCCTCGAGGATCTTCTGCTGCTCGACCTTCATCTGCTCGGGGCTCTTGAGCTCGGCCTTGGGGGCCATCCCGGCCTGGGTCGACTCGGCGGCGGACTTCATCGCGTCCTTGGCCGAAGCGGCCACGGCCTCGCCCTTCTGCGTGGCGGCGGACGCGGCGGCAGCGCCTTGCTCGCCCACCTTTTGGGCCGTCTTGTCCAGGGCAGTCTTGGCCTCGCCCAGCGCGGCGTCGGCCTTCTTGGCGATGCCCTCGACCGACTTGGACGCTGTGCTCGCGTCCGTGTGGGCGGCCGTACTGGCCGCCGGGGCGGGCGTGGAGGTCTTGGAAGCGTCGCTGCACCCGGGCAGCAGGGCGGCCACGGCGACGAGTGCGCCTGCAGCGAGGAGGCGGCGCGCGACGACGCCTTGCGAGATGGCATTCAACAGCATGATTCGTTCTCCGGTGGAGGGCCGAGGATAGCCCGGCGGGTCTCAGCACGCCATTACGCAATGGCCGAGTAAGGGTTGGCCCGAAGATCGCGCACGGCGGGAATTCCGCGTTCGCGGTTCCCGATCGTCGCCGGGGAGCTCGGGGAGGGCTGGATGGGGGTTGAGAGCGGGGCCGACGCGCTCGACGGGCGGCAGCGTGGAGTCGACCGGCGCGCTTGCTAGGCTCCGCGCGTGAGCCGATTCCCCTCTTCGGTCCGCGGCCCCTGGACCTGGACTGTGCTGCTCGCGCTCGGGCTCCTGGGCGCGTGCGTGTGCCCGCCCTCCGCCGAGGAACTCCTGGCGGTCGGGTTCCGGAGCCCGGACCAGGCGTTCCGGACGTTCCAGACCGCCACGCGCCTGGACGATCCCGACCTGGAGCTGCGCTGCTTCTCAACCGGATTCCGCAGCCGCAACGGGATCTCCCAGCTGACCTGGCGCGAGGCGCGGGCCGAGCTGTACGCGCGGCAACCCTGGCTGCGCGCCGGCATCGTCGGCGCGGACGTCGTGGAGCGGCAGATCGGGACGCGGCAGGCACGCCTGCGCATCGACACCGCCGGCGGCGACTACGTCGTCGAGCTCGTACTCGAAGACTTCGCCGAGATCTGGGCCGGCGAGACGCGCGTGCTCGACGACGAGATCAAGTCGTGGCGCGACTCCGTCCTGTCGCAACAGAACAGCGAAGAGACCACCTGGATCGTGGGCCGCGTCCAGAGCCCGATGGGTCTCGACACGCGCACGATCACCGACCTGCGATTCGGTCGCGAGTGGAAGATCGACGCCGTCGGTCCACTCGACGACACAGACGAGAGCTCTCCCCCACGTGCGCAATCAGAAGCCCAGCCCCAAGCCCAGTGACCCGACCCCCACGCGGCGCGCGCAACGCCTCGTCTACTCCTTCGGCCCCGGCAAGGCCGACGGCGATCGGTCGCTGAAGAACCTGCTCGGCGGCAAGGGTGCGAATCTGGCCGAGATGTGTCGGCTCGGATTGCCCGTGCCGCCCGGGTTCACGCTGTCGACCGACGTGTGCACCCACTGGTACGCGCACGGGAAGAAGTACCCGGAGGGTCTCGAGCGCGACGTCGAAGCCGCGCTGGCACGCGTCGAGAAGACCGTCGGTCGCAAGCTCGGCGATCCCGACGACCCGCTGCTCGTGTCCGTGCGCTCGGGCGCGCGCGCGTCGATGCCGGGGATGATGGACACGGTGCTGAACCTCGGCCTGAACGCGCGCACCGTCGAGGGTCTGGCGCGCTCGTCGGGCAATCCGCGCTTCGCGTGGGACGCGTACCGGCGCTTCGTCGCGATGTACAGCGACGTCGCGCTGGGCCTGAAGTCGCACAGCGAGAAAACGCAGGACCCGTTCCGCGCCGAGTTCGATCGCGTGAAGGCCGAGCGCGGCGTGAAGCTCGACACCGAGCTGACCGCGGACGACCTGCGCGGGATCGTCGCCAGATACCTCGCAATCGTGAAGGAGCGCACGGGCAAACCGTTCCCGTCCGATCCGCGCGAACAACTGTGGGGCGCGATCTCGGCCGTGTTCCGCTCGTGGAACAACGAGCGCGCGATCGCCTACCGAGGCTTGAACCACATCCCGAGCGCGTGGGGCACCGCCTGCAGCGTCGTCGCGATGGTGTACGGCAACATGGGCCCCGACTCGGGCACGGGCGTCGCGTTCACGCGCGATCCGGCGACCGGCGAGAAGAAATTCGTCGGTGAAATCCTCATGGACGCGCAGGGCGAGGACGTCGTCGCGGGGTTGCGCACGCCCCTGCCGCTGTCCCACTTGGCGAAGCTGTCGCCCGCGGTGTGGAAGGAGCTCGTCGACATCCAGGCGCGCCTCGAGAAGCACTACCGTGACATGCAGGACATCGAGTTCACGATCGAGCGTGGCCGTCTGTGGTTCCTGCAGTGCCGCACCGGCAAGCGCACCGGCGGTGCGGCCGTGCGCATCGCGGTCGACCTCGTGAACGAGGGTGTGATCACGCAAGAAGAAGCCGTGCTGCGCGTCGAGCCGGCATCGCTCGACCAACTGCTGCAGCCGGTGTTCGAACCGGCGGCGCTCGAAACGGCTCGCAAGGAAGGCCGACGTCTGACGAAGGGACTCGCCGCGGGTCCGGGCGCCGCATCGGGCCCGATCGCGTTCACGCCCAGCCGCGCCGTCGAGTACGCGAAGAAGAAGCAGCGTCCGATCCTGACGCGCATCGAAACATCGCCCGACGACATCCTCGGCATGCAGGCTTCCGTCGGTATCCTCACCGCGCGCGGCGGCATGACGAGCCACGCGGCCCTGGTGGCGCGACAGATGGGTCGCGTGTGCGTCGCCGGCGCGGGCGAGCTCGAAATCGACTACGGCGCTGGCACGTTGACCGTGCACGGTCGCACGCTGCACGAAGGCGATTGGCTCAGCATCGACGGCACGACGGGCGAGGTCTACGAGGGCCAACTGCCGACCGGATCGTCGGACGTGTGTGCCGTGCTGCTCGACAAGAAGAAGCCGCGCAAGGACTCGATCTGGCCGGCATTCGACGAGCTGCTGAAATGGGCCGACAAGGCGCGCGACCTGGGCGTGCGCGCGAACGCGGACCAACCGGACCAGGGCCGCACCGCCGTCGCGTTCGGCGCGGAAGGCATCGGACTGTGCCGCACGGAGCACATGTTTTTCGGCGAGGGCAAGATCGAACTGGTCCGCGAGATGATCCTGGCCGAGACGTCGCTCGAGCGCGTGCACGCGCTCAAGCAGCTGCTCCCGCTGCAGCGCGCCGACTTCGCGGGCTTGTTCCGCGCGATGGCGCCGCGACCGGTCACGATCCGCAGCCTCGATCCCCCGCTGCACGAATTCCTGCCGCACGACGAGTCCGCCGTCGCCGCCGTCGCGAAGCACCTCGGCATGGCGACGGAACGCGTGCGCGAAAAGGCCGAGGCCTTGCGCGAGCAGAATCCGATGCTGGGCTTGCGCGGATGTCGCCTCGGGATCCTCTATCCCGAGATCACGATCATGCAGGCGCGCGCGATCTTCGAAGCGGCCTGCGACGTCGCGGCCGAAACACGGAAGAAGCCCAAGGTCGAGATCATGATCCCGCTCGTCGGCACGCGCGCCGAGTTGGACCTGCAGGCCGAGGTCGTGCGCGCGACCGCCGAAGAGGTCTTCCACGAGCGGAAGATGCGCATC
>JBBQCC010000020.1:0-28097 GCA_038318285.1 Planctomycetota bacterium
TTCTCGATCTCCTCGGCGTGTTCCTTGTACTCACGCTCGCTGGAGATGAAGAACGTCGTGTGGCCCGAGTCGCCGAACGCGGTCTGCACGACGAGTTGTTCGCCGAGCTTCTTGCGCTTTGCGATCGACATCAGGTCGTCATAGCTCTTCACGCGCGACAATGCGTTGGGGACGCTGCGCACGCCGGCCTGGTTGCCGATCCGCGTCGTCATCAACTTGTTGTCGATGCGCGTGCGGAGCTTGGCCGGCGGGAAGCAGACCTTCAGACCGAGCTTCTTGCACAGACGCTCGCTCTCCTCGTCGAAGAACAGGAACACGGCCTTTCCACGTGATCCGCGCGCACGAGCGTTGCGCGCGACCAGCTCTGCGAACTCCTCGTGGCCCAGGAGATAGTTCGTGATCTCCTCGATGCTCTTGAAGACCGGATGGGGCTTCTCAGTCGGCACGAAGATGTGCGGGTGCGCGCCATCGAAGCAGTCGATGTAGTTGACGAACGTGAAGTGACCGACCCACTCGTCCATGCCCAGCAAGTTGAAGGGCGTCGCACCGATGAAGTACGTCGGTTCGTTGTTGCGGTGGAAGTGGCGGCGGATATCGGACAGGCCCTTCAGCTTTTTCATCGAGCGACTTTCTTCATCTTGTTGTTCGCGGCGGGAGCGGAGGCGGGAGTGCGGGCGGCGGAGCCGGCGCCCTGGGCGCGCGGCATGCCGTCGAGCAAGTCCTGACGGAACACGCGCAGGCCGCGCTCCGCCTGGAACCCGTGGATCTCCTTCACGTCCACGGCCTTCAGGTACTTGAGGATGTCGGTGCTGACCGTCTGGCCCGGCACGAGGACGGGGAACCCCGGCGGATAGGGCGTGACGAACGCGGCGCTGGTCAGTGCGCGCCCGCTCTCGAGCGCGGCGGCGACGGTGCCGTCCAGGGGCAGGTACTCGCAGTTCTCCTCGTCGTACGAGAGGAAGAACGCGGTACGGATGTCTCCCTCGTGGTGGTCCTCGCCCGGTTCGGTCACGAACGCGGGGTGGAACGAGGTGAAGTGAGGCAGCGGGGGGAATGTGTCGACCAACGAGCGGACGCGGCGTTCTGCGACGGCGCTGTCGAGCACGTCGCGCTCGGCGGCTTTCTCCTCGAGCTCCTCGGCGATGCGCACCAGGACGTCCAGAAGGTACGTCGCCGATCCGCGCGACGAACCGATGTTGACCAGGAACAGGATCGTCGTGCGCGACGTCTTGTTGATCTGGATGTCGAAGCGCTCGATCAGCATGCGGCGGAACGAGTCGCCGTCCATGCCGGTCGCGGCGATGTTCAAGGTGATGCGCGTCGGGTCGAGCGCGAACTCGTCCTGACGCCAGTGCTGCTCGATGCGCGTGAAACCCAGCTTCGGATCGTAGAAGCGCTCCAGGCCCGAAGGCCGGTGCTCGGCCGGGATCATGTCGCGCGCTTTCAGCACGCGGAAGTACTTGTTGAGCAGCGGGTGGATCTCGATCTGGCGTCGAATCATCATCGACAGACCGACCATGTTCCGCACCAGCTCGTAACCCTCGAGCTCCAACTGGCGTCGCCCGACGTCGAGTGACGCGAGGATCTGATAGTTCGGTGACGTCGACGTGTGCGTCATGTACGCCTCGTGGAATGGCGTGTGCGCCTTCTGCTCGAAGTCTTGGTCGAACACGTGAATCGCCGAGCCTTGGCGCAGCGACGTCAGCGTCTTGTGCGTGGACTGCGTCGCGTACACGCGGATGCGCGCTTGCTCCGGATCCGGCAGCAACGGACGATCGAGCCACGTCGCGTCGTCGTTGGGGTCCAGCTTCGCGAACTCGGCCGCCCATGCCGCGTACCGCTCGGCGTACTCCGGGCTGGCCAGCATGTCCTTCAGCAGGCGCGCGGACTCCATCGCGGTGCGCCGGCGGTACGTCGGCATGGCGCGAGCGAACGCGAACCAAGCCTCGTCCCACAGGAACACCATGTCCGGCTTGATCGCCAGCACCTCGCGCATCACGCGGATCGGATCGTAGACGATCCCGTCGAACGTGCAGTTCGTCAGCAGGAGCATGCGCACACGGTCCAGCCGGCCGAGACGCTCGAGTCGCAACAGGTGACGCTTGATCTCGCGCAGCGGAACGCCGCCGAACATCGAGTAGCGATCCAGCGGGTACGCGTCGAGATAGACCGGCTGGGCTCCGGCCAGCACCAGCGCGTAGGGATGCGACTTGTGGCAGTCGTGCGAGAGCAGCACAAGGTCGCCGGGCCGCACCAGGGCCTGCATGACGATCTTGTTCGCTGTCGACGTGCCGTTCGTGACGAAGAAGCTGTGTCGGCTGCCGAACGCGCGGGCGAACTTCTCCTGCGCCCTCTTCAGCGGTCCGGTCGGCTGCAGCAGCGAGTCCAATCCGCCCGTGGTCGACGAGGTCTCGGCCAGGAAGATGTTGCGCCCGTAGAACAGGCCCATGTCCTGGATCCAGTGCGAGTTCATGATCGACTTGCCGCGCGAGATCGGCAGCGCGTGGAACACGCCCGTCGGTTTGTGGCTGTACTCGCGCAGAGCAGAGAAGAACGGCGTGTCGTAGCGCTCGCGGACGCCCTTCAGGATCGAGAGGTGCAGCTCGAGGTAGTCCTCCTGGCGGTAGAAGACGCGCCGGAAGCAACGCGTGTGGCTGGCGGAGACGCTGCCGAACGTTTCGTCGGTGACCTTGAACAGGTCGAGCTCGGGCCGTAGCGACGTCAGCGCGACGGCCAACGCATCGCTCGGATCGGTCTGCGCCTTCTTCACGAGCGCCGGATCCACCATGTCGATGTAGTGCCGCAGCTCGTTCATCTTCACCCGCGACGTCACCGGGAAGCGGTAGCGCAGAACGCAGCTCTGCAGGTTGTGATTGAACATTGCTGCGATCACGGCGTCCTCGAACGTGGGGACGACGACGACTTCGTAGCGGAACTCGTCCTCGGGGGTCCGCACCTTGGCCAAGCGATCGCGCAACTCCTGCTCTTCGGACGCGTCGAGATCGTCGACGACGAGCAACTCGAAGTAGGGGCGAGCATCGCGGGTGGCCGCGTTGTCGAGCGGCGTGTCCTGCTCCGAACCGGGCTCGTCTTTGCGCACCTCTTCGCCCAGCAATGCCGTCAAATCCCGACGCCGGTAGGTGTCGCCGACCAGCAACCGGACGATGCGCGCGGCCTGTCGGGCCAGCGCGCGGTACCAGCCGCGCTCGAGCAGCCGCATCAACTCCATGCACGCCCGCTTGCCGGGGAACGCCCAGTAGTGCTCGATCCTCAGCAGGGAGTCGAGGTGCTCGCGGACGATCGCCCGCAGCGCGTCGGTCGGCAGCTTGTCGTCCGACGCGTTCGACAGCGAGGCTGTCTGGTTCTTCAATTGGTTCCACGTCTCGGTGCGGAACTGCGAGGCCGCGTAGTGCTCGGTGAACGAGCGCCCGGTCGCGGGATCGGTCGTCGCCTTCGTCGGTGAAGTCATGAGGGGATGTCCTTTGCGTTGGTGAGGCCGGCGCGCGAGCCGCGGTCAGCCTTCACGAGCGGTCCAAGGCTGTTGAAGTAGGGCCACTTGCGGGCCTCGGGTGCGTACACGGCGAATTCGATGGTGCGGTCGCGGAAGCTCTTGAGCTGTTGGCCGAGTCCGCGCAGACCGACTTCGCGGCTGCGACGAACGCGATCGAAGTCGATCTCGAACGGGATCATCTCGGGTGCGCTCTGACCGACGTAGAGCACTTCACCCGCGGGACCGGCGATGATCGATCGGCCATTGCCACAGTCACCGAAGCCGTTGATGCCGAAGACGAAGCACTGGTTCTGCGCAGCGGTCGCGCGAACGATCGCGAGCTCGACGTCGCGGTCGATCGTACCGGTCAACGTCGGGTGGAGGATGACTTCGGCACCCAGCGCGGCCAGGGTGCGCGCGGTCTCCGGGAACCACAGGTCGTAGCAGATCGAAACACCGAACCGCCCAGCGTCCGGCACGTCGAACACCAAGAACTCGTCACCCGACGAGACTCCCTCTTCATAGGGGCGGAACGGGAACATCTTCCGGTAGCGACCGACGATGGCGCCGCTGGGGTCGATGACCGTCGCCGTGTTGAAGATCTGGTCGCCGACGCGCTCGAACATCGAGCCCGGCAGCAGCCAGATGCCGTGCCGCTTGGCCCAACTCTGGAAGATGGCTTCCGTCTGGTTGGGCAGCGGCTGCGCGTGGACGGTAAGCGGGCCGAAGGCCGACAGTTCGCTGAACACGACCATCTGCACCCACGGGTACACGCTCATCAACACTTCGAGCTTCGCGCCCATGCGCGTCACGTTCTCGTGCAGTGCAGACAACTCCAGTTGCATACCGGCGATGGCGAAGGGCTTCATGCGTGGGCTTTCTCCATCGTCGACAGGACGGATTCTTCGATGACGTTCAGGGCTTGATCGAGGTCGGCATCCGTGATCACGAGCGGACACAGGATGCGCAGGACATTTCCGGAGCGGCTGGCGGGAATGACCAGCACGTTGCGCTCGCGACAAGCGGCGAGGATGCGGTCGAGTTCCGGTTTCGCCGGGCGAGCGGGGTCGCGGCCGTGACAGAACTCGACGGCGATCATCGCGCCCAGCCCGCGCACGTCTGCGATCAAGTCACAGCGCTTCTGCAGGTTCTCGAATCGCGCACGGATCTTGCGCCCCAGTTCGGTGGAGCGTTCGTTGAGCTTCTTCTCACGCATCGTCGCGATCGTCGCTATCGCGGCCGCGCACGAAACGGGGTTGCCGCCATACGTGCCACCGAGCGTGCCCGGCAATGCCGCATCCATGATGGAAGCCTTGCCGATCACCGCCGAGATCGGCAGTCCGCCGCCCATCGACTTGGCCCACGTCGACAAGTCCGGAACGACGCCGGCGTGTTCGTATGCGGCCCAACGACCGGTTCGACAGAACCCGGTCTGGACCTCGTCGATGATCAACACGATGCCGTAGCGATCGCAGATCTCACGCAAACCCCGCAGGTACGCCGCTGGCGCAGCAATGAAACCGCCCTCGCCCAAGATGGGCTCGATGAGGATGGCGGCGACGTGTTCGGCCGGGACGCGGTTGCCGAAGGCTTCCTCGACGCGCGCGAGTTCGCGCTGGACGAAGGCTTCCTCGTCGAGACCGTCACCCAGATGGAACCGATCCGGGTAAGGCAACCGGTGCACTTCGGGGGCGAACGGCCCGCAGCCGATCTTGTACGCCGTCTTCGAAGTCAGCGTCATCGCGAGCAACGTGCGGCCGTGGAAGGCTTCGCTGAAGCAGATGACGGCGGAGCGCTTCGTCGCCTGCCGCGCGATCTTGATCGCGTTTTCGACGGCTTCGGCACCCGAGTTCACCAGCATGGCCTTTGTCGGGCCTCCGTGGGGGAACAGCACGACGAGCTGCTCGCACAGCTCCACGTAGCGCTCATAGGTCGCGACGTGGATCGAGGTGTGCAGCAGTTGCCCGGCCTGCTCGCGGATGGCCGCAACGACCGCCGGATCGCAGTGACCGACGTTCATGACGCCGATGCCGCCGGCGAAGTCGATCCACTCGCGCCCGTCGACGTCGACGAGCCGCGCTCCGTTCGCGCTACGCACCGTGGTGTCACCGGCGAACTGGCCCACGCCGCGTGCGACGACGGCGTGGCGACGATCGATGAGGGTCTGGCTCGAGTTCATGGAGGTGCTGCGGAGTGGTTGCGAGAAAGGACGGTAGGGCGAGTCTTCGGACGAGCGACTCGCGATGCGGTGCGCAGCTCCCGAGTCGGGCTCGGCGCGCCCAGGGTCTCGACCGCCACGACAGGTGCGCGGACACGAGGGGCAGTAGGTTCACTGCAAGAACAGAGATCGCGAGCAGTTGCGTTCGTCGAGATCGTCGTGCCAGCGATCCGGCATGGTCGGTCGGAAATCTGACCGAAATTAGCCGCAGGATCGCGTGGTTCAGGTCTCGCGCCGAGGTGCCGCCCCGAGTTAGGGGACGAAAAGCAGCCCGTCGCGGTGCGCAGATCGCTCTGCGAGCATTCTACCGGAGTGCGCTCCGAAGTTCCAGGGTGCGCAGCAGCGTCGACGCGGCGAAGATGCAGCGATGAACGAGCAACGCATGCGCATCGGCGGCGAATTGCGTGCGGGCAGCACACGCGAAGTGATCACGAGTCCGTTCGACGATGAACCCGTGGGCGAGGTCGCGGTCGCGAGCGCGAAGGACATGGACGATGCAATCGCCCTCGCGCACGACGCGTTCGGGTCGGTGCGCGCGATGCCTGCGCACCAGCGCGCGTCGATCCTCGACGGCATCGCGCAGCGACTGACCACGCGCGAGGCCGAACTGGCGACGCTGATGGCGCGCGAGAGCGGCAAGCCGATCCGCTACTGCCGCGGCGAGGTGAAGCGCGCCGCGCTCACGTTCACGCTGGCCGCTGGCGAGACGCGTCGCTTTGGCGGCGAAGTGCTGCCGATCGACTTGGAAGCGCGCGCCGAGGGCCGCCTGTGCCTGACGACGCGCGTCCCGCGCGGTCCGGTCGCCGCTATTTCACCCTTCAATTTCCCGCTCAATCTGATCGCCCACAAATTGGCGCCGGCGATCGCGGTCGGTGCCACGGTGGTGCTGAAGCCACCGCCGCAATGCCCGTTGACGGGTCACGTGCTGGGCGACATCGCGCACGATGCGGGCCTGCCCGCGGGTGCACTGTCGGTCCTGC
Organism: Planctomycetota bacterium; assembly: GCA_038318285.1. Lineage (GTDB taxonomy): Bacteria > Planctomycetota > UBA1135 > UBA1135 > JAEUHZ01. Next base: position 6,689 of record JBBQCC010000020.1, read on the forward strand.
ACTGCACGCCCGAGACGGCGCAGCGCATGGTCGAGGACGACCGCATGAAGGTGCTGTCGTTCACCGGCAGCGATTCGGTCGGTTGGCGACTCAAGAGCCTCGCGGGCAAGAAGCAAGTCCTGCTCGAGCTGGGCGGCAACGCGCCGTGCGTCGTCGACGCGGGCGTCGACATCGGAAAAGTGATGCCGCAGATCGTGCAAGGCGCGTGGGCCAATGCGGGACAAGTGTGCATCAAGGTGCAGCGTCTCTACGTGCACGATTCGGTGTACGAGGCGCTCCTCGAACGCTTCGTGCGCGATACGCGTGCGCTGGCGTGCGGCGACCCGATGGACGAAGCGACGGTCGTCGGCCCGCTGATCGAGAAGCGACACGTCGAGCGCGTGCTCACCTGGATTCGCGAGGCCGTCGCCGGCGGCGCGCGCATGCACTGCGGCGGCGAAGCGCGCGGTCAGGTCGTGATGCCGACGGTGCTGACGAACGTGAAGCCCGACATGAAGGTGTGCAGCGAGGAGGTGTTCGGTCCCGTCACCGTGGTCGAACGCTTCGCGGACTTCGGCGATGCGTTGCGCGCCTGCAACGCGGGCCGTTTCGGCTTGCAGGCCGGCGTGTTCACGCACGACTTGGGCCATGCGCTGCGCGCGTACCGCGAGCTCGACTACGGCGGCGTGATGATCAACGACGTGCCGACGTTCCGCGTCGACAACTTCCCGTACGGCGGCTCACGCGATTCGGGGTTCGGTCGCGAGGGCGTGCGCTACGCGATGGAAGAGATGACGGAGCCGAAGGTGCTCGTGATGCGCGATCTATGACGTGCTCTCACGGTGAGGTCGGTCGCAGCCGCAACGTGTCGAGGTCCAAGCAACCGTCGACGTTCGTGATCTCCACGCGATAGCGGCCGGGTCGCAGCACGCCGAGCGGGATCTCCTGCCACTGCCAGTCCGTCCACGACTCCGTCTTGGGCACATCCACGCCGTAGCGACCGGCCACCGGCAACTCGCCGGCGCGCAGGCGCACGTCGAACCTGCGCTTCGACTCCGCGGAGGCGAAGCGGACATCGAGCGAGTGCGGCCCTGGCTTGGAGGCATCCAACACCAAGCTCAGCGCGTGCGCGGGATCGCCGCCGAAGCAACGGCCGACGTGCTGGCCGCCGTAGCAGCCGCCGTTGTTGCCGTAGAAACCGCCGAAAACGCTGCCCAGCGCGTACGCACGCTCCGCTTCGACGCACTGGAACTCGCGCCACGCGCGACCTTCTTCGCGCCACCAACGGTGCGCGGCGGCGGAGTCCGCAAGGTCTTTCATGGCCAGTTCGGACACGGCGCTGCGGATCGGATCCGCGGCGATCAAGCTGCGCTCGCGCGTCCACGCTGCCAGCAGCTCCTCGATCGCACGCGGTTCGTTGCGACGTCCGCCCAGGAACCACGCCGCCGTCCCGCGCACGTCGGGGCTGGCGTCGCTCAGCGCCAGATCGTAGAGAGGCATCACGAGATCGAAGGGGACACGCATCGTCCCGAAACGACGCACGGCAGCCAGGTGGCGGTTCGCGTCGGGGACGCGTAGCTCGGTGCGCAAGCTCGTCTCGAATGGCGTGCCGCGCGACCAACTCAAGTGGAATCCGCACGGTCCGCCGTAGTTCGCGACCTGCACGAGCACGCGGCTACCACCCTTCGCCGCCATCGCGTACGCCCGATCGGGATCGTCGGGGTTCGTGCTGCGCTCGCCGCGGAACGAGTGCACGAGTTCGCCGTCGATCCAGACGGCGCACTCGTCGTCGCTGCCGATGAACAAAGTGACGGGCCCCTCCGCTTCGCTCGGCAGATCCGCGCGCAAGTAGAAAACGCACGGATCGCGCGCACCCGCGACGTCGCCCAGCTTCACGACTCCGTCCGCGTCGACGGGCGCGTCGGTGCGCCAGCGGACTTTCGCGCCGCCGTACGCGTACTCGTCGCGCTCGACGAAGTTCCAGGCGTCGAGCGGATCGAAATCGAGGTTCGCGAAGCGCTGAGCAGGCAATGGAATCGGACCCAATGCGCGCCACGTCGTCACCGGAATGCGGCCGTCGGCCTTCCACTGTTCCGCGCGCGTCGTCGGTTTCTGCGCGCGCGCCGTCCAAGCATCGAGTTCTTTGCGCGTGCCTACGTCCAGCGGGAAGCGCCAGCGCGACAGCACTTCCGTCGTCGCGTCGCCCGGGAACGTGCGCTGCATGTCGCGCGCGAACCGCGCCGGCCAGAGGTAGCCAGGAAGAGCCGGGGGCGGCGTGTCGGCGCCCTCGCGGAACAGCTTCGCGAGCGCATCCCAGCGCGTGCTTGCCCCGTCGCGACCGGCTTGCGTCGGCGCGTCGAGCACCAGCCGCAGCACGACGGAGACCGACGGTCCGTACGCGACGATGTCCTCGATCGGCAGCCGTGTGCCGAGGTACTCGGTGTTGCCCGCGTCGAGGATGCCGTCGCGCCAACTCGGCCACGTCTTCTCGAACGCGCCGCCGAGGAAGCCGAGTCGGTCGCCCGTGTACGCGATCGCGAGGTCGGACCAGCCCTCGCCGAAACCTCCGGCGAACAGGTGCTGCGCGGGATGTCGCGCCGTGAACGCATGGCTCAACTCGTGCGCCATCAACTCGTCGTACGTGCCCTGCTCCGCGCTCGCGCGACCGTAGGCTACGGCCAGGTTGCGTCCGTGGATCGACCAACCGCTCGACTTCGACCTGTCGGGGTAGAGAACGTAGCGGTGACCGACGATCGCCACGGGGTCGACGGCGAAAAGCTGACGCTGCACGATGTACGTCGCGTCCAGCAAGCCGGGCACCAAGTTCGCGCGTGCGTTCGCGACGAACGTCGCGGAGCCGAGCACGATTGCGTAGCGCGACACGAGTGGCTCGACCACGCCCGGACCGAGCGCTTTCAATTCCTCGACGAGCTGCTTTTCGCTGTCCGTCAGCGGCGCTGCGGCGGTCTGTGCGAGATCACGGATGCGCGTCAGCGCCGCACGCCGCGATTCCTCGTCCAGTTCGCGCATGTCGAGCAGGGTTTCGAGGCCGGCGCACTGCTCCGCGGGCGGTCGCTCCGCGAGACGCGCGAGTTCCTTTGCCGCGTCGGGGCTCGCGTCCGCGCGCGGGGCGAGGATCGCGAGGCAGGCGAGGAGTCGGACGGCGGGAAACATCGCCAGCTCATCGTAACGCCGCGCGTTCGCACGGACGCCTGTTCAAGAATCCGCGGCCACCTTGTCTGGGAGCGGCGCGCGACCCCGCGGCTTGCCGCGTCGCGATCCGTGCGTGTGCGCGTAAACGGCCGTGAATTCGGCGCCCAGGAGGAAGATCTGCGACGAGTAGTACACCCATGCGAGCATGATCACGAGCGAGCCCGCCGCGCCGAACCCTGAGGTGATCGTGCTGCGCCCGAGGTACAGACCGATGACGTACTTACCGATCGTGAAGAGCAGCGCGGTGACCGCAGATCCCACCAACACGTCGCTCCAGGCGACCGAGATTCTTGGAATCAGTTTGTAGATCATCGCGAACGCCGCGGTCGTCAGGACGAAACCGGCGACGGTGTCGACGGTCGGCGCGACGAACTCGAAGCCTTCGAACGCGGGCGCCCACCACTTCTGGAGTGCCGCCAGTCCAGCGCTGAAGATCAGCGAGACCATCAGCAAGAACCCGATGCCGATGATCATGCCGAACGAGAGCAAGCGCTCGCGTAGCACCTTCCAGATGCCCGTGGATCGCTTGCTTTCCGGAACGCGCCAGATCCGGTTGAGCGACGACTGCAATTCAGCGAACACGGTCGTGGCTCCCACGAGCAAGATCGCGACCCCCACCAGCGACGCCAGGGCGCTCTGCTTCGGTTCACTGACGCTCTGGATCAGGCTCTCGACCGCGCGCGCACCCTCTTCACCCATCAAGCCGCGCAGTTGTTCGACCAACTCGCCGTGGGCGGCCTCCACCCCGAACACGAGGCCAGCGACCGAGATCACGATCAGCAGGAGGGGCGCGATCGAGAATGTCGTGTAGTACGCCAGCGCCGCACCCATGCTCGGGACGCGGTCCTCGCTCCAACTCGCGGCGGTCTCCTTCAGGAGCTTCCAGATGTCCTTCGGTGTCATCGGCGGTTCCGGGATCCGGTGAAGCCCGCGTGCTCCGAACCGTGTGCCAGCCGGGCCTCGCGGCCACGACCGAGCGTCGCATTCGGAACGGGCCCGACCTCGTGGTACCGTCGGCGATCACGCCGAGAGCCGCAACAACTCTCGCCATCGAAGCTGCATGGCCCCGATCTGGATCGTCGCGCTGGTCGCGCTCGCACTCGTCGTCCTCGTCTTCAGGCTCAGCAGCTCCATCCCGCGCAATCACGCGGTTTCCGTCCGCGCGCGCTATGCGCGACCGTCCACGGAGGTTTGGGCGGTCATCATGGACGTTCAGGCGTTGCCGACGTGGCGCACGGGGCTGAAGTCCGTGCAGCGCCGGGCCGACGTGCTGGGCAAACCTGCTTGGATCGAGCACACCCGTCGCGGTTCGCTGCCGCTCGAGGTCATCGAGTGGGAGGCGCCGCGCAAGATGGTCGTGCGCATCGCGGACGACGCCGAAAAGCTGCCCTTCGGGGGCACATGGACGTGGCATCTGCGCGAGGTGCCGAGCGGCTGCGAGCTGACGCTCACGGAGAACGGTTTCGTCAAGAACGCGCTGTTCCGCGTGCTGGCGCACTACGTGTTCGGGTACACGCGGACGCTCGAGACGTACATGCGCGACCTCGGCACGAGGTTCGGCGAAACGGTGACGCCCAAGGTCGTCTAGACGGCAAACGGACCCGCGGGGCGCGGTCGCTACATCAATCCACAGGCGCGGAGCGTCGCTTCGAGCCGCGCGTGGTTCGCGGGTTCGAGTTGTACGAGCGGCAGGCGCACTTCCTCGCGAACTTGCGGCAGCATCAGGGCCAGCGCGGCCTTCACCGGCGTCGGGTTGGACTCGATGTAGAGGTCGCGCACGAGCGGGCGCAGCCACTCGACGAGCTCGGCCGCGCGCTTCGAATCGCCGCCCGGCGTCGCACAGCGGATGAGCTCGGCGATCTTCTCCGGCACGAGGTTGCCGACGACGTTCACCGCGCCAACCGCACCCAGGCTGACGAAGTCCGCGATCGACGCGTCGTCGCCGGCCAGCACGGCGCAGGGCGTGCCGCCGAGCAAGTGGCGCGCGCGCTCCACGGACGGCAGGGCCTCCTTCACGGCGACGACGTGCTCGTAGCGCTTGCCGATCGCGGCGACCGTCGCGGGCAGGAGGTCGCAGCCCGTGCGCGAGGGCACGTTGTAGAGCACGATCGGCGTCGAGACGGCCTCCGCGACGGCGCCGAAGTGCTTCTCGAGCCCGAGCTGCGTCGGCCGGTTGTAGTAGGGCGTGACGACCAGCAATCCGTCCGCGCCCATCGCAGCGGCGATCTTCGCGTGCTCGACAGTCGTGCGCGTGTCGTTCGTGCCGACGCCGACGATGACCGGCAGGCGGCCGCGCGCGCGTCCTATCGCGGCCTCCACGATCGCGCGGCGCTCCCAGTCCTCGAGCGTCGGCGTCTCGCCGGTCGTCCCGCACACGACGATGCCGTCCGTGCGGCGATCCGCATGAAAATCGACCAGGACGTGCAGCGCGGACAGGTCCACACGGCCGTCCAGGAACGGCGTCGGCAAGGCGACGAAGCTGCCTTGGAACGTACAGCGCGGGTGCGGAATGATCACGCGGTCCTCCTCGTTCGCTTGCGCTGCTTCACGAGCCGTGCCATCTGCGACACGGACTCCTCCAGGCCGTCGAACACCGCGCGCGCAACGATCGCGAACCCGATGTTCAGATCCTCGACGTGCGGGATGGCGGCGATAGGCGCGACGTTTTCGTAGTCGAGGCCGTGCCCCGCGTTCACGCGCAGCCCGATCGCGCGCGCGTGCGCGGCGGCCGTCGTCAAGCGGGCGAGTTCCTTGACGCGCGCGCGGCCCTTCGCCCGTGCATAGCTGCCGGTGTGCAGCTCGACGAACTCGGCTCCGACTTCGCAGGCGGCCTCGACCTGGTGCACGTCCGGGTCGATGAACAGGCTGACCTCGGCGCCGCGTCGTGCGAGCTGCGGCACGACCGTGCACAGTCGGCGCGCCTCGCGCACGACGTCGAGCCCGCCTTCAGTCGTCACTTCCTGCCGGTTCTCGGGCACGATGCACACGGCTTCGGGGCGCAGCTTGAGCGCCAGCGCGACGATCTCCGCGTCGAGGCTCATCTCGAAGTTGAAGCGCGTCGAGAGCTGCTTGCGCAGGCGCTTCACATCGTCGTCCTGGATGTGGCGACGATCCTTGCGCAAGTGGGCTGTGATGCCTTCCGCACCGGCTTTTTCCGCACGCAAAGCCCATTCGACGGGGTCGGGAAAGCTCTCGCGGCGCGCTTGGCGCAGGGTGGCGACGTGGTCGACGTTGACGTGGAGGCGCGGCATCGGAGAGGGGGATGCTAGCAAGCCCCATCCCTTCCGGCCTCGCGATCGCTAACCTCGCCGCGTGAGGATCATCGCGGGCGAATTCGGCGGCCGGCGCATCGGCGCCCCGGAGACCGACTTGACGCGGCCGATGCTCGATCGCGTGCGCGAGGCCGTGTTCTCGCGTATCGACGGCCGCCTGGAGGGAGCACGCGTGCTCGACCTGTTCGCGGGCAGCGGCAGCCTGGGCCTCGAGGCCCTGTCGCGGGGCGCCGAGCACGTCCGCTTCGTCGAGCGCGGTACCGACGCCCTCGCCACCCTGACCCGGAACATTCAAGACCTCGGCGTGAAGGAACGCACGCGCATCTGGCGTGGCGATGCGCTGCGCTCCGATAGCTGGCGCGACCGCCGCCGCGACGAGCCGCTGTTCGATCTGGCCTTCTTCGACCCGCCCTACAAGTTGGTCACGAACCCCGACACGAGTCCGGGCCTCGTCCGCGCGCTCGTCGCGCTGATGACGGACAACATGACGCCCGCGGGGCTCGTGGTCGTTCATGCGCCGACGCGCGACGTCGGCGCATTGCGGCCCGGGCCCGAGTGGGGGTTCGACGTCCGCGAGTACGGCGGTTCGGGGATCGCGCTGCTGAGACGACCGGCCGACTCGGCACCCGCCGACCTCGGAATGGCCACGACCTGACCGAACCGATACCGGGTGCGCGTCCTTGCCCTGCAAGGGCTTACGACGATCAGGCCGGGTTGCTCCGGGCCCTGACTTGGGTGCACACAATCATCAAAAGTGTGCACTCGTAGAGGGCTGCTCGCTCCCACAGCGAACCCATAGCGACAGAGGTCCCATGTCCCCGTTGATTCCCCTCCAACCACTCATCGCCCTGTGTGCCTGTCTGCTCGTCGACGCGGGTCGGGTCGAACCCCGGCCCGTCGTTGCGCGCACACCCACGCTCGCGAGCGAGATCGCGACGAAGCTCGCCGACGAACTCGAGCACAGCTACGTCCTCGAGGACAAGGCGCACGCGATGGCCGCCGCGCTGCGCGCTCACGCGGATTCGGACGACTGGAAGAGGCTCGAAGGCGATGCACTGGCCGAGGCGCTGACACGCACCTGTCGCGAGATCGCGAACGACCTGCACTTCAAGGTCCGCTTCGATCGCGAGGGTGCACCGAAGCCGACGAACGCGTTCTTCCTCGACCCGGAAGCCGCGCGACGCGAGTGGACGCAGCGCAACTATGGATTCGAGCGCGCCGAACGCATGCAGGGGAACGTCGGCTACCTCGATGTGCGCGAGTTCGTCCCGACGGATCTCTCACGGGCGACCGCCACCGCCGCGATGGCATTCCTGCAAGACACGGACGCGCTCGTCATCGACCTGCGCCGCAACGGTGGCGGTGATCCCGAGAGTGTGAGGTTCTTGTGCTCTTACTTCTTCAGCGCGGAGCCGGTGCACCTGAACACGCTCGTGAACCGCGAGATGGGTTCGGCGGAGGAGTTCTGGACGCTGGCCGACCTGCCCGGTCAGCGCTATCTCGACAAGCCGGTGTTCGTGCTGACCAGCCCGAAGACGTTCTCGGCGGCGGAGGAGTTCGCCTACGACCTGCAGAGCCTCGGCCGCGCCCGCGTCGTCGGCGCCACGACCGGCGGCGGAGCGCACCCGGTCGACCGACGCTCCCTGGGCAAGGGCTTCTCGGCCACCATCCCGGTCGCGCGCGCCGAGAACCCGGTGACGAAGACGAATTGGGAGTCCGTGGGCGTGAAGCCCGACGTTGCCGTGCCCGAGGACGAAGCGCTCGATCGTGCCTGGTCGCTCGCGCTCGAGCACTTGGCTGAGCGCGAGAAGGACCCGGAGCGGCACGCGGAGCTGCTGCGCCTCGCGGTCGAGAAGCGCGGCGAAAAGACCGCTCGCTGAAGGACGTAGTCACGAACCGGAGCGCGGGCGCGCGTCGCGAAGCACGGAAGGGGCAGGAGAGGGCCCATCCGCGTCAGCGCCGCACGGCCCGCGCTCTGACCTTTCGCGGAGTGCAGCGGCTGGCGCATTGACGCGTGCGCTCGATCCTGCGACGACACACGCGTGAACACGTTGCGCGGTCGTCTCTTCGTCGCGGGCAAGTTGCTCGCCGGCACTCTGTCGTGGAAGGGCGGCGTCATCACGGCCGTCGAGACCGAGGGCGAGGTCGTCGGTGGTGACCTGCCCGTTGTCACTCCGGGGTTCGTCGACCTGCACGTGCACGGATTCGGCGGGTTCGATCCGTTGGAGGACGTCGCGGGCATGTCACGCGCGTTGGCGTTGGCGGGGACGACGGCGTTCCAACCGACGTTGTTCCCGGGCGTGCCGGAAGTCATGGGCGCAGCGTGCATCGCGTTGCAAGAACGCGCGCGAGCCCTGACACCAGGCTCCGGCGCACGCGTCGTTGGCGCACACCTCGAAGGCCCGTTCGTGAACCCGCTCGCCGCCGGCGCGTTGCCCGTCAAAGATCTGTGCCGACCTTCCGTCGCTGCGCTGCGCGCGATCCTCGGTGAGTCGACGGGGGACGGGCGCGGCGTGCGCACCGTGACGTTGGCCCCCGAGCTCCCCGGGTCGGCGGACCTCGTGCGCGAACTCGTCGCGAGCGGCATCCGCGTCTCGTTGGGACACAGTCGTGCCACGAGTGCCGAAGCGCGAACGGCTGCGATGGCCGGTGCGGTCGGCGCGACGCACCTCTTCAACGCGATGCCGCCGCTGCACCATCGCGAAGTCGGTCTCGCCGGATTCGCGATGACGGACGCAGCCCTGTTCGCCGAGATCATCGGCGACCTCGCGCACGTCGGACCGGAGATGTTCGAGCTCGCGCTGCGTGCGCGCGGACCCGAGGGGTTGTGCCTCGTCAGCGACGCGTTGCGCGGCGCGGGAACGGGCTGCGACGTGTTCCACAGCCACGGCCGCGATCACGTCGTGAACGACGGAAGCGCGTTCTATCCGTCCACGGGGCCGGACGGTGCGCCGCGCTTCGCCGGTTCGGCGATGAGCCAGCTCGAGATGGTGCGGCGACTCGTGTCGCGCGGCGTCGTCGGACTGACTGACGCGTTGACGATGGCCGCCGCCACGCCGGCGCGTGCACTCGGACTCGAACGCGAGATCGGCACACTGGCTCCGGGGCTCGCCGCGGACTTCGTCGTGTTGCGCGGGCCCGAGTTGGCGCTCGAGTCGACGTGGGTCGCCGGCGTGCGCGTCGAAACGGGCACGCGCTGAATCACCAGGGATTGCCGAGGCCGGCGCGCACTTCCGCAAGGCGTTTCTTCAAGGCAGCGTCCGGCTCGACGCCATGCACGGCCATCGAGCACGCCGTCGCCGCGAGGTCCTCTGCGCGCGGGCGCGAGTTGGGGTTCACGACGCCCTCTTCGAGAGCCATCGCGTAGACCTTGCGCGCCTGCGCCGTGTCGCCCATCGCTTGGTACGCCTCGGCCAACGGACGCAGAACGCCGGCGCGGTACATGTTCACGATCTTCGCGCCGTCCTTCTCGTAGAGGGCCAGCGCGTCGTCGGCAGACTTGCGCGCGCGCTCGACGTCGCCGACGCGAAAGCGCAGTGCGGCCAGTTGCGCACGCAGTGGAACGTGCGATTCGGCGCTCGATTGCGTGGAGTCGAGCAGCTTGTCGGCGGCGTTCACCAGCTCGAGAGCCTTGGGCGAGTCCTTGTGCTCCAGCGCGTGGTTCGTGAGTGCCATCAAGGTGTCGAGGCGCACTTGAATCGGCATCTTGGCCCAAGCGGTCTCGATGCGGGCTTCGACGAGCGCGCGACGATCGGCGTCGTCGTAGAACCGACCGAAGAGGACGGCGTACGACTGCAGCGCAGCGATGAGCTGTTCGAACGAGCCCGTTGCCACCAGCTTGTCGATCGCGGCGACCTGCACATCGAAGTCCGCTTTGACGTTCTTCTGGGCGTGCTCGATGTGCACGCGTCCGATCTCGGAATCTTCAGCGCCCGCGGCGATCCGCGCTGCCTTCTCGTCCTGGCCGAGAAAGACGTACGTGCGCGCGATCGACGTGCGGATACGGTCGCGTCGCCACTCCTGTGTGCCCTCGACGGAGTCGCTGGCCGGTTCGCGGCTCTCGACGTTCGCGCCCTCGGCAATGGTCAGCGCGAGGTCGAGGTATTTCTGCACGCTCGCCATGCGGCCGTGCTGTGCCTCGTGGTAAGCGAGATCGGCGTACGTCTTGCCACGGCGCCAGTTGTCGATGCCTTCGATGTAGCGCAGCGCACGCGTGGGTTGATCGAGCTCGAGCGCGGCCATCACGACGGCCTCCTGCGCGCGCGAGCGGTTCTTGATGTGCGGGTTGCGCGGGAACGCGCTCGCGGCGCCGTACGCCAGCTCTAGCAGTTCCGCGCGGTACGGCTCGAGCCTCGGCTCGGTGGCAATAGTCGAGTCGGCGTCCGTCTGCGTCTTCGCAGGCGACTTCGCCGACATGTCGGTCGAGCCGGCATGGGACTCGGCACAGGCCGTGAACGTCAGGGCGAGTGCAGCCAGGACGGCGCAATGCCAGGGACGCGAAGCGTGGATGCGGGTGCGCATGATCGTGGAGTCGGGTGTCGTGTTCGGCGCAGTCAATTCGAGCGAAGAATCTCAGGCAGTGCGTCGGCGGCCCCCGGCGCGTCGCGAACCTGTTTCGGGCTCGCGACGCGGCCGAAGGCCGCCACACATCACGATCGAAGGATCGCGATCACAGCGTCCAGGCGATCTCCAGACCGTTCGTCAGGTTGAAGGTCGAGGCCGTGCAGAAGTTCGCGGCGTTGCGGTACCAGCACTGGTAGGTGCGGGTGCCGGGCGCCGTGATGTTGCCGCGAACGGAGACCAGCGGGTCCGCGCCGACGGGGTATCGGGAAGCGCCGGCCGAGTTGTTCTTCGTGCCGAGGCGGATGACCATGCCGGCCGCGCATCGCTTGCCGTCGCCGAAGACCGCGCCCGAGCCGCCCGCTTGTTGCGTGGTGCCCTGGAAGTAGAGAGCCGAGCTGTTCGGCATCTGCGAGCCTTGCAGCGCGACCGTGTCGGCCGAGATGCTGGGGCAGCCCGTGGCGCGCAGCTTGCCGCCGAGGCCGAGCGAGCTCAGGCAGCCGACGTTGTCGCCGACCGCGCTGCTGTTCGCGCACGGGCAGGCGGCACCGCTGCCGTCACCGAAGCAGTACTCCGTGACCATCGCGTTGTTGGCCGGCGTGAAGCCGAACGCGAACGAGGCGGTCCAGTTGTCGAGCCAGGACTGGACACAGTCCGGGGCGAAGCCGCCACGGTATTGCGCCGGCGTGAAGAAGCCGTCGTTGGGAGCCTGACCGACGCTGACGAGCGCCGCACCGGCCGGACGCGGGTCGAGGCCGATGACCGGAACCATGTTCAGCGCGAGGACCGGCGTCACCGGGCCGCGCGTGAGCGAACGGATCGGCATGTTCGCGACGAGGTTGCCCGCGTCGACGTTGTTGTTCGTGCCGTTGCCCGGGTAGGCGCCGCGCGCGGTCGCTTCCGTGTAGGCCGAGCCGAACTGGTTGCGGAAGAAGACGCAGTCCTTGATCTCGGCGAGCTTGCCCGAGGTCTGCGAGGCGTAGAAGCCGGGCAGGCCGACCGGGTCGTTCGGGCGAACCGGGACCGCGTTGTAGTCCGTCGTCCAAGTGGCCGGCCACGAGAGCGTGCCGTTGAAGCCGTAGCCTTGGCCGCCGTCGCCGTCGACGTTGTCGAACTTCACGACTTGCTCGCCGATGTCCATGAAGATCGAGTTGTGGATCTGCATGCGGGCGTTGTCACGCCAGGCGGTGCCATGGTCGCCGTCGATCGGCTGGCCGATCACGGTGAAGTTGTAGATCGAGCCCGTCGTGACGGGCTGGTAGTCGGACTGCTCGGCGCCGTCCATCTCGAAGCAGTTGTCGCCGACGCCCGAGCCTTGTCCGGCGACCGAGCTGTAACCCTGGACGAGCAGGCCGAACTGGGCCTTCCCGCGCCAACCTTGGTCGATGTCGAAGCTGTCGTCACCGATGTTCCAGATGCTGACGTACTTGAGGTTGACCGTGCCACCCCAGATTTCGATGCCGTCGTCGACGTTGTTCATGATCTCGACGTGATCGATGTCCGTGCCGCGGCCGACGCCGCCGAGGGACAGGCCGTTCAGCTCGTTGCCGAGGCCGACGACCTTGCCGCCGAAGCGCAGCGAGACGTAGCGCAGCGTGCCGCTGTCGTCGTCGTCGTTACCGCCGCCGTAACGGACGCGCGTGTCACCGGGGAAGGCCTCGACGAGGCCTTCCATCAGGCCGTAGTTCGTCGGGCTGGGCGCGCTCGTGTTCGGCACCATGGCGCCGTTGATGTTCTCGGACACGTAGCCAGTGCCGCAGAACGTGACGTTGCCCCACTCGTTGTTCGCAACACGCCAGTTTCCGGTCTTCGGGTCGCCGCCCGTCCAAGTGGCGACGTCGGCCTTCGACGTGAAGATGATCGGATTCTGGGCGGTTCCGTTCGCGATCAACTGAGCGCCGCGCGTGACCGCGAGGCTGCCGCCGATGTTCGTGTCACTGGCGATCACGGTGCCGGCTTCGATGGTCAGCGTCGCGCCCGACACGACGTAGATCTGGGTCTGGAGGTTGTACGTGTTGTTCGCGGTCCACGTCGTCGACGTGGTGATGTCGCCGGTCACGAGGATTTCAGCTGCGTTGGCGGCGCCGGCGATGCCGACTCCGATCAACGCGGCCCCGAGGATGCTCTTCGAATTCATGGATCGTCTCTACTGCTCTGGTTCACGACACTGGGGTCACTCACGGCGCACGAGGGAGTCCGTCTCCCTCGTCTTGCGTTCGAAAGCGAAAGCAGGGTCGCCGCGACGTGTTCACGTCGGATGAAGAGCGGGTGTAGGTCCGCCGAATCGATCGGGAGCATCGACCCGTGTGGTCGAGACGAAGCCTCAGGCCACGATGCGCATCGGCATCGCAGTGAACCTTCGGACGGGCCCAGGAGCGTGCGCTCCCAGTTCGGAATCGTGTGCTGCTGGCCGGTGGTCGACTACTGACGCGACTGAGCCATGCGCTCGACCTGGTCGAGGTACTGCTGCACGTTTTCGCGTGGCTGCACGGTCTGTGCGCGCCGCAGCAGCGGCAAGGCCTCGCCGTAGCGACCCTTGCTGACGAGGAGCTGGGCTTGACGCACCTTCGCATCGGCCTCGAAGGCTTCCATGCTGGAGGCGCGCTCGAAGTAGAAGATCGCCTTCTCGACGTCGCCCGCGCGACCATAGTGCTGACCGAGCAGCACGAGCGCTTCGCCGTCGAGGGGATCGAGCGCGACGATCTCTTCGAGCACGCGCGCTTCTTCCTCGCCGGCGCCTTCGGCGACGGCGAGGCGCGCGCGCAGTTTGAGAAGGTCCTTCTTCTCGGCCTCGTCGAGCGTCGCGCCGTGCGTCGATTCGATCGCCTCGACGAGGCGCCGCGTCTCGGCCGTCGCGCCGCGTGAGCTGAGCACCCTCGCGGCGCGCAGCGCGCGCGAGGGCTTCGTGTCGGGCGCCTTCGCCATCGAGCGTTCGAACGTCGAGACTGCGAGGTCGAACAACTCCTCGTTGACGTAGATGTCGGCGAGGTTGTCGAGCGTTTCGGTCGTCGAATGCCCCATGCGATCGACGATCTCGTAGTTCTCGGCGGCCTTCGCCGGTTGACCGAGCCCTATGTACGCGTTGGCTTGCAGCAGCCACAGGTCGGCACGGTCGACGTTGGACTGGATCAGACCGTCGCACAGCGCGGCCGCGTCGGCGTAGCGGCGCTGCTTGAAGAAGCTGCGCGCGAGCCCGAGCTTCCAGTCCATCGTCTGCGGATCGAGCATCGCGGCCATGCGGTAGCCCGACTCGGCTGCCAAATGGTCCTCGAGGTTCGAGTACGAGTACGCGAGCAGTCCGTACGTCGCCGCGTCGCCGCCGCCGAGCTCGATGACGCGCACGAAGGAACGCGCAGCGCCGGCGTGATCGCCGAGGCGCACGTAGATCAACGCCAAGTTGCGCCACGCGCGACGGAACTTGGGGAACTTCTCGACCGCCGTTTCGTACGCCTTCGCAGCGTCCTCGAAACGATCCTGTTGGAAGCGGATGTTCGCGTAAGTGAAGTCGAAGACGGCGCTCGACGCACCACTGCGCTGCTTCTGCACGAGGTCCGCCGCCTTCTCCATCTGGTTGGCCGACATGGCCTCGAGGATCTTCTGCATCGGCTCGCGTTCGGGGATCGTGAGCTTGGGCTCGATGTCCGTTTCGGCCGCGTAGCTCTCCGTGAACTGGCGGCGGAAGGCCGGGTCGTTCCAGATGGACAGTTCCAGGGCGCCCATCTCACCCGGCGACTTGCTCGGAGACGCGTTCGCGTCTTCACGCAACGGCTCGACCGGCGCACGCGGCATCGCGGTCGTCGCACCAGGCGAGGCGGACCACGCCGGGCGCAGATCGTTCGTCGCGGGGCGTTGTGCGACGCAAGCGATCGACAGGCACGCCAACGGAAGCAGCGCGAGTAGGGGACGGCTCATGACATTCAGCCTTTCGGAAACGTGATCGGGACGCGCATGCGGAAGCGGACCGGTTGGCCGTTGCGCTTGCCCGGTTCGAACTTCCATTGCCTGACCGCGTTGAGCGCGGGCTTGTCGAAGATGGGATCGGTCGACTCCTGCACGATCGGGTTCTCGACCCGACCGCGCTGATCGACGATGAACAGGATGGTGACGGTGCCCGGCGCCTTCTTGCGCACTTGCGCGTCGATGACGGGGCTGGGCTGGTACGCGACGCGCGGCTTCTGGTCGAGGTCGGCCAGCGAGAAGAGGCCTTCCATGCCGTCGTCGCCGCCACTCGCTGCCACGACATCCAGACGAACGGCGAAGTCACCCGACATCCATCCGTCGCCGATCGAAGGATTCATCGCCAGTTCGAGCTGCGCGAGGTCGAGCGGTTGATGGTCCTCGACCAACTCGGGCGGCTTCTCCTCGGGCTTCTCCTCTTCCTTCTTCTTCTCCTCCTCGGGCGGTGGAGGCGGCGGGGGAGGAAGGTTCGCGATGTCGAGGCCGCGCATCGTCGTGTCCAGCGGCGGTTGCGCGGCGATGGCTTCGATGAGCGGCAGCACGAGGAAGAACGCCGCCGTCATGACAGCTGCGCCCAGGAGCACCGCGCCCCCATTCCAGATCCTCCGCAGGATCGACTTCCCCTTGCGACGCATCACGATGTTCGATTCAGCTCCGCGACGCCTTCGTGGCGACGCTGACCTTCGTGGCGCCGGCGAGCTTCGCCTCGTCCACGATGCGCACGAGCAAGCCCGACTGCGCGACCGTGTCGGCTTGGATGATCACCGGCAGGTCTTCCTTCTGCAGCATGCGGCGCACGAGCGCCTGCACGCCGCCAATGCCGATCTCGCGGCCGCCGTACACCACCTCGCCCTTGTCGGTCAGAGCGATGAGGATGCTCGTCTTCTCGAGCTGCACCGCCGAAGCGGCCTGCGGCTTGTCCACTTGGACTCCGGTCTCCTCCACGAACGTCGTCGTGACGATGAAGAAGATCAGCAGGATGAACACGCAGTCGATCATCGGCGACATGTCGATGCCGACGTCGCCACCGTCTTCGGAACCCAGGTCTCGGAAACGTCCCATGTGGTGTGATCCTCAGTTCGTGCCGGCGGCGGCGGGGCGTTCGAGGCGCACCGAGCGAGCGCGCACGGGATTGATCGTCTTGGCGATCACGGGCTCGTCGACCGAACTCGAAAGTGCCTCGACGAGCTTGCCTTCGCGCCGCAATCGCTTGTGCAGAGCCTGCGTGGCGACCGTTTCGAGGTGCGCGAGGAAGGCCTTGTAACGCTCGTACTTGCGCGTCAGTTGATAGTGGAAGAACAGGCCGGGCAGCGCGATGACGAGGCCCGTCTCCGTCGTGATCAACGCTTCGGAGATGCCCGCTGCGATCTGTGCCATCGTCTGGTCGCCGCCCGATCCGGTCGCCAGCGCGCTAAACGTCGACAACATGCCCGTGACGGTGCCGAGCAGTCCGAACAACGGTGCGGCGCCGATGCAGACCTTCATCACGCGCAAGTCGCGCTGGTAGGGGGCGATCTCGGCCGTCTTCAGCGCTTGGAAGGCGCGGCCCATCTCCTCGAGCGTAGTCGCACCGGCGACGTGCTCGATGTGTTCGCCGATCGGGCCCTCGCGCTCCGCGGGTTCGTCGAGCCAGTGGCGCCACTTCCGCTCCGGCACCGACTGGAAGCCCGTCGCACGCAGGTTCAGGAACACGTGCAGGCCCAGCGCGAACATCACGAACGCGATGAACGCGATCGCGACCATCGCCCAGCCGCCTGCAGTCCAGATTGGAAGGGCGTGTTCGCCCAGGTCTCGCGCTCGTTCGAGGATGCGGTCCATGGCAGTGATGTCCTGGGATCAGGCCGCGCGGTCGCGTCGCGTCGGTTCGGTGCGGGAGACCTGGTTCATGAACGCGAGGGCGGTGGATTCCATCTCGTCCGTGATGGACTTCGCCTTGCGCGTGAGCAGCGCGTGCAGGAGCAGCGATGGGATCGCGACGATCAATCCGTATTCCGTCGTGATGAGGGCCTCGGAGATGCCGCTCGAGAGGGTCTTCACGTCGCCGGTGCCGAACACGGTGATCAGCTTGAACGTGTTCATGATCCCGGTGACGGTGCCGAGCAGTCCGAGCAGCGGCGCGGCTGCGGCACTGATCGCGATGAACGGCAGGAAACGCTGCACTTTCAGGCGCGTCGTGAGGACGGTCTCGTACAGGACTTCCTCGATCAGCTCGCGCGGCTCGTCGAGGTGCGCGACCCCGGCAGCCAGCATCGTTCCGACCGGTCCGCGCATCGCGAGCACCTGTTGATGGGCCTGCACTTCGTCGTGACGGGCGACGGTGACGAGCAGCGCGTCGATGCTCTTCTTCGACGGGTTGCGCAGGAATGCCAGCGCGATCCACTTGTAGATCGCGACGAGCAGCGCCGCGCCGGCGAGGATGAAGATCGGCCACATGACGGGGCCGCCCTTCTGGATGTGTTCCCAGCGCGTCTCTTCGGTGGAAGCGACCTTGTGCGCGTTGCCGAGCGTCGGGTCGACCGGCAATTGTCCTGCGCCGGTGGAGACGAGCTGCGCGGCCGCCTGCGCGTCTTCAGGACGCGCGAACGGGACCTGCGCGGGTTCGAGGGAACCGAGTCGTTGTTCCGCGGTGCCGACTTCCTTGCCGTCCGTCGAACGGAACACGGCGACCGGGCCGACGAGCGCGAACGTGCCCTTGTGCACTGTCCCGTCCGGGCCGACCGCCGTGCCGTCGAAGCGCGTTCCACCCAGTGCATCCTGCAGGCGATCGAGCGACGTCGACAGCAGCGCAGCCTGCGCTTGGAAGACTTGCTCCGCGCTCAACGCCGTGTTCTCGGGCGCCAGCTTCGCGGCTTCGATCTCCTTCGCGTAGCGCTGCAGTTCGGTGATGTGCAGGCGCGATTCGAAGTTGCGGCCGTACTCGCTCAGCAGCGTGGAGAGGTAGGCCGTCTCGTCGCCACGCGACTTGATCTCCGTGCGCAGGTTGGTCAGGTCCAGGGAGCGACCGTCGAGGAGTCGCGTCGTCTGCTGGTACTTCTGGCGGGCTTGGCTGAGCTGAGCCTCGAGGTCGCTGATCTGCTTCGCCAGCGGGATCTTCTCGGCGGCGATACGCGCGCGCAGCTGGCTCAGGTCCTCGACGCTGGCTTCCAAGCGGTGTTGGAGGTCCGCCGCGGCGTTCTCGAAGGTCTCTCCGGACTTCTTCGCTGTGTCCTGCGCGGCGCCGGGCACGGCTGCGAAGGCGAAGAGCGCAGCGATGCCGAACAGGTTCACGAGTTGCGTGGGCTTCATCACTGGATCCGCATCGGCAAGGGGACGAAATCGGCGACGGCGTCGTTCTTCAGGATCGCGATGACGCGCGCGATGGAGGGCGCGGACTCGTTCGCGGAGTTCCAGGTCCAAGCGGTTGGGCCGGCGGTTCCAACGCCCGCACGCTGGCCGTTCGCGCTGGCGTAGTACGCCTGGCCGAGGCCGAGGTACACCGCGGTGACTTCGGATGTTGTCCCGTCACCGAGGTCGCGCACTTCGCTCGTCGTCGTGATGTCGCGCGCGAACTTGTCCACTTCGTTGAGGACGCCGACGACGTTCTGGTAGCGCTCGGACAGGGAGAGCTTCGTCTCCGCGCCGGCTTCGGGGATGCGCTGGCTGAGCGGCTTCACGCGGTCGCGGATCGGATCGGGCGCGCGGCTCAAGAGCGCGCGCGTGCGCGTCTCGAGGCCCTCGACCGTGGAGGCCAGCACCGCGGACGTTTGCTTGAGGCGGTCGTTCTCCAGGACGAGTTCAGCGCGCTTCTTGTCGGCCTCCGCGATGCTGCCTTCGACGTCGCTCACGCGTCCGTTCAGTGACTCGATCTCGTGCTGCAGGACTTCGACGCGGCTGTCCAGCATCTCGCGGCCCAGCGCCCAATCGCGCTGTTCCGCCGAGAGCACGCGGCGCGTGTCCACCCACTTTTCGAGCACGGATCGCGTCTGGTCGATGTCGTGCTGCTCGCTGCTCGGCAGGACGGCGGCGGAGCACAGGAGCCCAATGCTGGCCGCGAGAGCCGCGCGGCCGATCCGCGCGCTCGGGATGCTCGTTCTTGTCTGGATCAACATGATCTGGTTCTCAGCGACGGTTCGTTGCAGATGCGTGCGAGTGGCGTGTCAGAAGGAAAAGTTCGCGCCGAGGGCGATCGAGTACTCGATGCCGCGCGTGTAGGACGTCTTCGTGACGTCGCCCTCCGTGTAGTCGGAGCGGTACACCTCCCGGATCTCCGGGTTGGTGAGGTTCTTGATCGCGAACGTGAGCTTGAAGTACTCCCCGAGCTTCTGGGAAAGGCTCAGGTTGAGTGTGTCGAAGCGCCGCGCGTAGACGCTGGGGACGAAGTTGCCCACCGACTCGCCCGCGCCGGCGACGAGCGTGTCGCCCTGCACCGTGTAGAAGAGGGAGACCTGCGTTCCCGTGGTCTCGATGTCGTACGTGAAGTACGCGTTGATCAGGTAGTCCGGCGCATTCGTCGCGTCGCGCTTCGTGATCGGTGCTTCGAGCTCGGGGCCCGAGAAGATCGCGGCTTCGTCGTCGGGCAGCGTCACCGACGAATCGATCAGCGTGCCGTTCACGCCGACAGCGAAGCCCTGGAACGAGTCCCAGAAGTTGCCCAGGTCCTGGCGCGCTTCCACCTCGAAACCGTCGAGGGTGCCCTTCGGATAGTTGCGCGGCGTCGTGTACGTGAACGTCGCGATGCGTTGCACGTATTCGATCGGGTCGTCGATGTCCTTCTTGAACCAGGAGAACGACAGCAGCGAGCCCGGGATCGGCGTGTAGTCGACGCGCACGTCGTAGTTCGTCAGCCCGCTGGTCTTCAGGTCGGGATTGCCGATGAAGATCGGTCCGCCGAGGAACTCCTGCTGGATGATCGGCGTCAGTTCCTTGAACGTCTGGCGCGCGATCGTCTGGCTGAACGCGCCCCGAATCGTGACGTCGTCGAGCGGGCGGTAGTTGAGCCCGACTGCGGGCAACGTGTCGTTCTGCTGGAAGTCGACGTCCGCCTGGCCGGGCGAGAGCTCGACGCCGGCGGCGGCGCCCGGCGGATACCACTGCGCGAACTGCTCGGCGTCGTTGACCGTCGTGATGTCCGTCGACTCGAAGCGCGCGCCGGCGATCAGGTTCACGTTCGACGTCAGCGGGAGGTCGAACATCCCGTACGTCGCGAACACGTCGATCGTGCCGTGGTAGTCGATGTCGTACTCCGACGCCGAGATCACGTGCGTCTCGTCGTCGAAGACCTGACTCCAGGGTTCGTTGAAGCCGGCCTGGAACGAAGTCTCGTCGTTGAAGTTGCTGAACGAGTCCTGGTTGAAGTCGCGATCGACGCTATCGTCGAACAGGCCGAACTTCAGGTAGCCGGGCTGGTCGTCCCATTGCGCGAAGGGGAACTTCAGGTTCACGGAGGCCTGCTTGCTGTCCTCCTCGATCGACTTGTAGATGCGCTGGAAGTTGCCGAAGTTCGTGTTTTCGGCCGGGCGGAACGGGATCCAGATCGCCGGCGAGGTGAAGTCGAAGACCGAGTTGTACGAAGCAGCCAGCCACGCCGAGCCGAACTGCCGTTTGTCCGGTTGTTCGAGGTTGGCGAAGCTCTGCGAAACGGTCCACGTCAGCTCGGGTTCTTGGAACTTGAACGCATCGCCGACGCGGAACTCGCCCATCGGGATGCGATTGCGCCCGCTGAGCTGAAGCGTCCCGGTCGTGCGCTCCGTGTACTCGAGCGTCTCTGTGCGCAAGTACGGCGCTGCCATGCGTTCGCTCGGCGCATTGCCCGGTCCCGTCGGATCGCGCGGGTCGTAGCCGGGGAAGTAGTACTCCTTGCCGCGCGTGTCGGTGGCGAGGGTCGCCGAGTCCTCGGCCTTGTGCGTGTAGAGGTACGTCAGTGAGACGGCGTGCTGCTCGCTCTCGATCCCGACGGTCGCGAGCGTTCCCCACTGCACCGATTGCGTCGCGCGCGTGACGTCGAACAGCGACGTCAGGAAGTTGCCTTGGCTTGGCGTCCCCTGCGTGTACTGGGGCGTCAGGGGCGCGCCCGGATCGACGACCCAGTAGCTGTCGCTCTTGCCGTCGTCGTAGAAGGAGCTGTCGCGCTCGTAGAAGAAGCTGGCGAAGCCGCCGATGCGCACGCCGTCGGCGATCTCGTGCTTGCCGCCGCCGGCGATCGACCACTTGTAATCGAGCGGCGCATCCTCGGTCGTCGTTCCGGGTCCACCAGCCCAGTCCCCGGGGGTCTGTTGGATCGGGTGATCTCCAAC
This sequence comes from Planctomycetota bacterium, assembly GCA_038318285.1. GTDB lineage: Bacteria > Planctomycetota > UBA1135 > UBA1135 > JAEUHZ01. The sequence continues at coordinate 27,942 of JBBQCC010000020.1, forward strand.
GCTCCGGCCGAGGAAGTTGAGTCCGCCACCGGGGTACGTGAGGAAGTCGTCCCGGCCGGCGACCTGCGAGTTGAAGCTCGTCTGGCCGCTGATCGACAGCGTCGTCTCCTCGGGCACGCCTTTGAGGCGGATGTTCACGGCGCCGCCGGACGCGTC
>JBBQCC010000021.1:0-27258 GCA_038318285.1 Planctomycetota bacterium
ACGAACCGTTCGGTCGCCTCGACGTCCTCGTGCAGGCCGAAATGCAGCCAAAAGGCCGCGAAATCGAGGCTCGAACGGTCGGCGACGAATCCGTGCACGGCCGCGGCCTCGGCGGCACGCTGTTCCTCCCACAGCTCACGGATCAGCGCTTCCCACTCGCGCGAGCCGTAGCCGATCGGACGGAACCCGCCCTCGATGCGGCGGCGCATGCCCTCCTCGATGAAGGGCACGTCGAGCTCGGCGGCGAGGCGACGCCCGAGCGTGGTCTTGCCCGTACCCGCCGAACCCGAGAGCGCGATGCGCACCACTCCGTCCGTCGTGTGTGTACCGGTCGTCGACGTGCTGCGTGCTCCGAACAGCCACGGCCTCTCGCCGATGCTGGAGACGACTGCCCCGGCCTCCGACTGCGCGACCAGCGTGTGGGACGCCGTCGCCGGCGCAAAGCGCAGGGCCTCGGAACCGCGGACTCCCAAAGCGCGACACAGCAGCGCGCGGATCACGCCGACGTGCGTCACGACCTGGATGCGCGAACCCTTGTGCTCGCGCAGTGCTTCTTCCCACCACTGCCTCGCGCGCGCCTCCATGTCCTCGAACGACTCGCCGCCGGTTGGCCGCGCCGCGTAGTAGTCGTCCCAGTACGCCGTCACAGCCGCCGGTTCCGCCGCGGTGATCTCGGCCCACGTGCGACCCTCCCACGCGCCCATGTCCTGCTCGCGCAGGCGCGGATCGATGCGCAGCGGCACGCCCTGCGCGTGTGCGAGCTGCTCGGCCAGCGCGCGGCAACGGACGAGGTCGCTCGTCCACACCACCGTCGGCCGCGGCTCGTGCTCGACGAGCCAGTGCGTGAGCAACTCGCCCTGCTGGACACCGCGCGGCGACAACTCGGCATCCATCTGTCCGCGCACGACGCGGTTCGTCAGCGACGCGACCTCGCCGTGACGCAGGAGGTGCACGTACGTCACCCAGTCGGCGGGCAGGATCGTCTGCGTCGCAGCGTCGAACGCGCCGACGAAGGCCTGTCCGGGCGCGAACTCCCTCACTTGGGTTCCGGATAGAGGCGCAGGATCTCGCGTTCGAGAGCTTCGGCTGCGTCGAGGATCGCGGGTGAATCCGCAGACAGCAGCACGCTCGGGATCACGGCGATGCGCTCGTCTCGAACGGCCGCGAGTAGCGCCAACGGCTTCGACGCGACCAGCACGGCCCGAGTTGCGCTACCGGTCTCGCCGCGGCTCGGCGACCCGCACACGAACAGGTCGGGCGCGATGCGCAACACGCGCTCCATGTCGATGGGCTTGTGCTCGACGATCCCGTCTTCCGCCCCGGCGTTGACCAGCCCCGTCAACTCGAGGAGCGCGCCGGCCGTCGTGCGCGAGCCTGCCGCCCAACCACCGGTGCCGTCGTTCGAGTAAACGAGCGCGCGCCGATGTGGACGGTGCTGCGCGCGCTCGCGCAAGGCCGCGGCACGGGTGTCGAGTACCGCGGTGATCTCGGCCGCGCGTGCTTCGGCGCCCAGTAACCGGCCGAGCAGCTCGAGCGTCGCGCGCACCGCTTCGTAGTCCTCGCCCGTCTGCAGCACGAGAACCGGCACGCGCGAACGGCGCAAGATGCCGGTCGTGTCCTGGCTCTGCCAGTCGAACGAAACGACCAGATCGGGCTCGAGCGCCAACAGCGGTTCCGCGGCGTAGTGGAAGAACCGCGGCATCGTGGCGAACGGTGCGACGCGGAAATCACGCACCGCGAAGTCGTCGACCTGCTCGGGCACCGCCGCGATTCGCGAAGGGTCGACCAGGTCCATCAAGTACTCCGCCGCGGCCGTCGTGGTCGGGATGATGCGATTCGGGACGCCTTGCAGCGGCGGTTCGATGCGCGGATCCACGACGACCGTGCGCTCGCCCTGCGCATTCGTACTGGTCGCGGGTTCGCGGGAGCAGGCGACGAGCAGGACCGCGAACACGGCGGCTGAGTACGTCTGGGTGCGCACGCTGCAGAGCTTGACCGCTGGGCCGCCCGAGTCAACGCCGCCAATCCGTGCCGCGCGTCAGCGCCAGCTCACGTCGCGGAACGACACGTCGGCGGCGTTCACGAAGAACCCCATGCGCCCGCTGGGCAGCTCGAACTCCGCGATGGTCGTCCCGTCCACGGTCAGCACGTACTGACTCCCCGCGCGGTCGAGCTCGATCCGGCGCTCGCGCGAGGCATCGCCTGCCAACGCGAGGCGCATCGCCTCGACCGTGTGCCCCAGCCTCTGCACCTGCACGATGATGTTCGGCGCCTCGATGTCGATGCGCGCGAAGTCGTCGGGCCCGTACCAGCCGGCGACGAAGCCCGCTCGACCCGTCCCCTTCGGCAGGGCGGACATGCGCGCGCCCAAGTGGACGACGCCCTCGCGCAGCACGCAGAACGAGAAGGTGGTGTCCGCGCCGTGGCCGAGCAAACCGGACGTGCCGCGATCCTCCCAGTCGCCGGTGGCCTCGAACGGCGTCTGCACCTTGCCCAGGAACTCGCGTAGGTCGGCGATGACCCTGCGTGGCGCGCCGAGCGTGCGCAGGAAGTCCTGCGTCGCGAGCTTCGATCCCGACTCACCCAACGCGTAGCGCTTGAACGCCTCGCGGTACGCGGTTTTGCGCCCGTGGAGGCACATCGCGACGACGCCCCAGGTCAGCGCGGGGTCGAGGGCTTGGATACCGTCCTGGCCCGGGAGTTCCGCGTCGATGGCGCCCAACGCGATCAGAGCCTTGCCGGGTAGGTCCACCGGCTCGACGCGTGGCATCGCGAATGGATCGAGCGATCGCCCGTTCCAGGTGCTGCGCGAAAAGTCGAGCGCGATGCCGGCACCCTGCCACGTGCGCCCGATGTCGATGTTCTTGGCTTTGGCGAGCGAGTGGAATTGCATGCACGCGCCGTAGAGCAGTGCCGAGCGCGTTGCCTGCACGCCCTCGAGCTTCGCGATGTAGGCCGTGCGCGTCTCCTCCGAGAACGAGGCGTACTTGCTCTGGGCCGGAACCGTCGCGCCGTCGTTCCAAGCGCCTTCCAGCCGCGATTTCTCGTCGCGGAACACGCGCACGCGCAGCGGATCCTTCGGGTGCGCCGCGAAGAACGTCGACAGCTCCGAATACGCGGCGTCGAGGATGCGCAATGCTTCATCGGCTTCGACGCGCGATCCGTGCCATTCGAGCTCGTAGCGCGGGTTCGTGAGACGAACGGCCTGGTCGGGACCGCCACCGGCCGAAATCGCGAGCAGACAGGCGACGAGCATCATGTCGGGACTCCACGGCCAGGTCCGAAGCACCTAGACGGGCCGCGTCCCACGGTAACGCACGAGCGACGAGCGCGACGTCCTGACGAGACGGAAGCAGGATCGCGAGCGGCACGGCACCATTCCGGTGACGCAAGCTGTCCGCGGCGTCTGCTAGAGTCCGCGCGCCGCGCGCGACATGGACAGCATCCACCGACGATTCCGGCCCCGATCCCTGCCGCCGCCCGCGGGTCCGACTCGACGCGCGGTCCTCGAGGCATCGCTCGCGGCCGCGGGCTTGATGCTCGCGGGATGCCGATCGAGTGCGCGCCGGAACGATTCGATGCCGCGCGTCGTGGTCGTCGGCGCGGGCCTGGCCGGCCTCGCGTGCGCGCACGAGCTGCGCATGCGCGGCTGCGACGTCGTCGTGATCGAGGCGCGCTCGCGCATCGGCGGGCGCGTGCACTCTCTCGGCGACGTTCTCGAAGGTGCGACGGTCGAGGCCGGCGGCGAGTTCATCGGCGCGAACCATCCGTGCTGGCAAGGCTACGCCCGACAGTTCGGCCTGACGCTCGCGCCGATCACGGGTGAGGACACGGACGTCGCCGCGCCCGTCGTTCTGCAGGGCGAGCGCATCACCGGTCGCGAGCTCGATTCGCTTTGGAACGACATCGACGGGCTGCAGGGCTTGCTGACGAAGTTCGCGCGCGAGGTCGACGGCGACGCGCCCTGGAATCACCCCTACGCCTCGGCGATCGACCTGCGTCACGTGCACGGGTGGGTCGAGGAACAGCAGGTCTCGCGCCTCGCGCGCCACGGCTTCCGCGTGCTCCTCGCGGCGGATGCGGGCATGCCGACGAAGCGACAATCGCTGCTGGCGACGCTCGCGATGATCGCCGGCGGCGGGTACGAGGCGTTCTGGACCTCGAGCGAATCGTTTCGCTGCGCCGGCGGGAATGCCAGCCTCGCGCGCGCGCTCGCGGCGTCCGTCGGCGGCGAACGCGTGATCACCGGTTCGCCCGTGACGCGCATCCGCTGGAAGACAGGTTCCGTCGAGGTCGCGTCCGAACGCTCGACGATCCAGGCCGACCGCGTCGTGCTGGCGACGCCACCGACGACGTGGCCGCGCGTCGAGTTCGACCCCCCGCTGCCGCCGGGCGTCGCGCCGCAGCTCGGCCGCAGCGTGAAGTACCTCGCGAGCATGTCGCGCCGCGTGTGGCACGAAACGGGACAGGCACCCGAAGCCGTCACCGACGGTCCCGTCTCGCTGACCTGGGAACCCACGCAAGGCGCGAACACGACGGGCGCGGTGATCAGCGCGTTCTCGAGCGGCGAAGCGGCCGACCACTTGCGCGCGCAACGCGGTCGGCAGCTCAAGGAAGTGCTGCTGGGCGAATTCGAGGCCCTGTACCCCGGGTTCCAGGACGCGTTCGTCGCCGGACGATTCCTGGACTGGCCCGGCGACGAGTGGACGCGCGCCGGCTATTCGTTCCCGGCGCCGGGGGAGACGACGACGCGTGTGCGCCGACTGCGCCAACCATTCGAGGGTCTGATCATCGCCGGCGAACACGCGAGTTCGCGCTTCCCGGGCTACATGGAAGGCGCGTTGGAATCCGGCGTGCGCGCGGCCGAGATGGCACTGCGGAGCGGTTGACGCGAGGACTCCGGCGGGAGTCACTCGTCCGGCGGGAGTCACTCCTCCGGCGGGGTTACTCCTCCGGCGGGATCACTCGTGCGGCGCGGTCGGGTCGAGCAGATCGTCGCCGGACTTTCCGTTGCTGCCGATGTCGAGCTGACCCTCGAGGTCGCGGCGAGCGCGCGTGTCGGCCGCGGTGCCCGAGTCGGTGCCTTCCAGCCTGGACGAAGCGGCCTGTTTCGCGGCCTCTTTCGCCGCCGGTTGCGCACGCATTTCCCCGGGCGTCGAACCCGTGAGTTGCACGCGGTAGATCGGCTCGGGCATGTCCATGCCGACCGATTCCAACTTCAGCTTCACGCGGCGGATCGCCTCGCTCTGCACGGCGAGGAAGTCGTGCGCGTTCTGATCCACCCAACCGAAGTAGCGCATCTGCACGTTCGAATCGCCCAATCCGACGATCAGTGCGCGCGGCGGCGGATCCGCGAGAACTCCCGGGATCGCGGTGAGTTCGTCCGTGCCGAGCTTCTGCGCCAAGACCAGATCCTCCTGCACGCCGATGCCGACGCCGAACTGGAACCGGCGGTTCGGATTGCGCGTGTAGTTCAGGATCACGCTGCGGAACACGAGCGCGTTCGGAAGGCGCAGGTGGTTGCCGTCGAGCGTCATCAAGACGGTAGCGCGCGAGTTCAGCGCGATGACGACGCCCTCGTTGCCGTCGATGTCGACATAGTCGTGCGGACGAAACGGCTGGCGCAAGCTCATCAAGATGCCGGCCAGGTAGTTCTCGAGGATGTCCTTGAAGGCGAAGCCGATCGCCACGCCCAGTACGCCCGCGGTGCCGAGCACTGCGCCGACGATCGCGGTGGCCTGCATGATCTCGAGCGCGACGAGCACGCCGACCAGCACGACCGTGGCGCGCAGCGTCGTGCGCAGCAGGTCTTGCAGGAAGGGGTTGTGACCTGCGACGCGGTGGAAATCGAACCGGTGCGCGAGCCAGCCTCCGAGGATCCAGCACACCCAGACGATCGCCAGCGCGGCCGCGAACAGCGGGAGCCTCGCGAGCAGCGTGTACAGCTCCTCCAGCAACATCTGGCCGACGGCACCGAAGTCGAAGTGCAGCTCGGCGATCGCAACGGGGCTCGACATGCGTGCTCGCAGGCTACGGTCGACGCGCGCGGAGTGAAAGCACACGCGCAGAAACGAGGCGGGAACGCGGACGCGTGGCGACTCCCGCAGCGCTCACTCTGCGAGCTGCATCACGCGGCCGTCCACCCGCCCGTACAGCGCGCGGAACCGCGTTTCGTCCAGCTTGCCGTCCTCGCCGACGAGCACGGCCTCACGCTGCGCGGGCGTCGCGCTCAGCCCGCGGCTCTGCCAGTCGCGCAAATAGCCGGACCGCACCGCGAGGCGTTGTTGGTCGATCGGGAGCGTGAGGTCGAGGCTCAAGCCAGCGTGGCGCCCGTCGGCACGTGCGCTGCGCGTCGCGATGAAGCGCACGGCGTCGTACGGATCCTGCATCAGCGTGCTCAGCACGAACGGCATCCAGCCGGTCCCCGAAACCGCGCGCGCCGGCGCCCAGCCGAAGCTCCAAGCCATCAGCGCGCGTTGACCTGCATCACCGGACAGCGCCCACGTCACCGACGCGGCCGTGCGTTCCTGATCTGCGTCGAGCGTAGGTCGCGGATGGTCGTACCACGTGTGCAGTTGGTCCGCCGCCCATGCCAGCGTGCGGTCCAGGTGGCACTGATTGCAGGCGTCGGGTCTGCCCGTCGCGAGCGTCGCCGCGATCGACGGGCTGGTGATCGTGTGGTCGCGGATCGCCTTCGTCAGCCCGTACGTCGTGTACGGCATGTGACAGTTCAGGCAGTCGCTGCCGCTCGAATCGAGTGCGTGGTGCGTGTGCGCGCGCAGCCGTTCGGGTGCGCCGTACTCCGCGTGACACTGCAAGCACGCGCGCGGACCGTCCATGCCCGACCGGAGCTGGTCGTTCGCCCACTTCGCGAGCGCGGCGGGTTCGCGCGTGCTGGGATGCATCTCGTGGCACGAGATGCAGCTCATGTCGCCGCGCTGGAAGCAAGGGCTCTCGAGCAGTCCGTTGTACTCGCGGCCCGACACGCGCACGTGCCCGTCGGACCAGAACAGTTCGTCGAGCCGGATCGAACCGGCACCGATCAGCTCGCGACAGATCGGCTCGTTTTCCTCGGGCGTCCCACGCACGACGATCGACGACTCGGCGAGTTCGGCGCCGGGCCGGAAGGCGAAGCCGTCCTTCTCCCAAGCGGACCGGATCTCCGGGGTCATCGCGCGAACGCCGTGGCACTGACCGCAGACCTCGCTGGATCGATCGTGCGGCAGATCGCGCGGATTCGTGATGGTCGTGTCGGCCGGCAAAGCGCGAACTGCATCGCGATCCAGGTCCTTGCGCTCGTCCTGCAGCGCGACGTGCGCGGCTCCGGGACCGTGACAGGCCTCGCACGAGATGCCGAACTCGGCGACGTGCGTACGCTCGTCTGCCGGATGCCGCGGCGTCGGGTTCGTGGTGTGGCACTTGATGCACGTGCGCGCCCAGCGTCCAGTCTCGGCGAACTGCGAATCCGGCGTGGGTGCGAGGAACATCGACCGCCGCGGAACCCAGCGCTGCTCGCCGAGGTGCCACACGAGCGGGAGTTGCGCGAGCTCCGCGGAACCGTCGACCTCCAACCAGTAGATCTGGTAGTGGTGCGAGCCGGTCGTCAGCGCGACGCGCGTCGGCGCGGCCAGGGATTTGCCGTCCGGCGCGACGGGTTCCGCGCGATATTCATCGCCCTTGCGCGAGAGTTTCCAGGCGACGGCCTCGAGCGCCGGCGTCGTGCCCTCGAACGGCGCGAGCACGGCGCCCGGTCGCGCCTCCTGCGTCATGCGTCGGTGGTACGAAGCCGACCAACTCGCGTGGTTGTCTGCGTGGCATGCGCGGCACGCTTCCGATCCGACGTAGCCCTCGTCCAAGCGCCGCGTCGGCACTGCGGCCGAATCGGCGACCCACTTCGCGCTCACGCCGAGCGCGGCGAGCGCGACGACGATCGCGATCCAGGTCGTACGCGAGGACTGCGTCATCGCGCGACTCCAGGTCGTGCGGTTTCCTTTGGATTCGTGCGGGACGTCATTTCGAGAATCGGGCCTCCACGGCCGGGAATTCAGGGACGAAGTTACTCGACTGTCCACGGCGCGCGCCCAACTCATGGGTTTGCCCTCTCCGGTCGATAGCATGCTGCTCGGGAGACCTGAAACGATGGCCGACATGTTCTGGATGCTCATCGCGGCCGCGGCCCTTGCCTTTCTCACCCTCGCTTACCTCGGGAAGCCGTACTGGGCTTGGGTGGTGGGTGGCGCCTGCAAGCTCGGGGCTTTCGCCGTCCTCGCGGGCACGGACTCGCTCGCCTGGCGCATCTGCGCCGGCGTCTTCCTGGGCGCCGCGATCCTCTTCGGAGTGCGCGCTCTGCGTGCCGCGATCCTGGGTCGTCCGCTGCTCGCCGCGCTGTCGCCGATCTTTCCGAAGATGAGCGACACCGAGCGCATCGCGCTCGACGCCGGCACGGTGTGGTGGGATGCCGAACTGTTCTCGGGCGCGCCGAACTGGAAGCGCATCCTCGATTTCCGCCCTGCTCCGCTGACAGCCGACGAACAGGCGTTCCTCGACGGTCCCTGCGAAGCGCTGTGCAGCATGCTCGACGACGACCGCATCCGTCGCGAGGGCGATCTGCCGCGCGAGGTGTGGGACTTCATCGCGCGCGAGCGATTCTTCGGGATGATCATCCCGAAGGCGCACGGCGGTCTCGGTTTCTCGGCTCAGGCGCACAGCGCCGTCGTGGCGAAGATCAGCTCGCGCAGCGTCACCGCCTGCGTCACCATCATGGTGCCGAACTCGCTCGGTCCCGCTGAACTGCTGTTGCACTACGGCACCGACGAGCAGAAAAAACACTGGTTACCGCGTCTCGCGCGCGGCGAGGAAATCCCGTGTTTTGCGCTGACCGAACCGCATGCTGGATCGGACGCCGGCGGGATGCGCTCGCGGGGAATCGTGTCCAAGGGCATGTGGCAAGGGCGCGAGGTGCTGGGTCTGAAGCTCTCGTGGGACAAGCGCTACATCACGCTCGCGCCGAAGGCGACCGTCGTCGGCCTGGCGTTCCGCATGTTCGATCCGGAAAAACTGCTCGGTGATCGCGCGGACCTCGGCATCACGTGCGCGCTGATCCCCCACGACACGCCGGGCGTGTGGATCGGCCACCGTCACGATCCGCTCGGCGTGCCGTTCATGAACGGACCGACGCGCGGCGAGGACGTCTTCGTCCCGCTCGACACGATCATCGGCGGCCCGGCGATGGCCGGCCAGGGCTGGCGCATGCTGATGGAAAGCCTCAGCGCGGGCCGCTCGATCTCGCTGCCGGCGAACTCCGTCGGTGGCGCCCAACTCGCGGCGCGCACCGTAGGCGCCTACGCGACCGTGCGCGAGCAGTTCAACCTGTCGATCGGCCGTTTCGAGGGCGTCGAAGCGCCGCTCGGCCGCATTGCGGGCACCGTCTACTGGATGAACGCGCTGCGCGAGGTCACCGCCGGCGCCGTCGACGCGGGCGAGAAGCCGGCGGTCGTCTCGGCGATCGCTAAGGCCTGGTCCACCGAGGCCATGCGCCGCGTGGTCACGGACGCGATGGATGTCGTGGGCGGCGCCGGCATTTGCAAGGGACCGCGCAACATCTTGGCGGCGCCGTACATCGCGACGCCGATCGGCATCACGGTCGAGGGTGCGAACATCCTGACGCGATCCATGATCGTGTTCGGTCAGGGCGCGATTCGCTGCCACCCCTTCGCGCTGAAGGAGATGGAAGCGGCAGCAGCCAAGGATCCGCGCGCGCTCGACGCCGCGTTCTTCGGGCACGTGGGCTTCGTCGTGACGAACACGGTGCGCAGCCTCCTGCTCGGCCTGACGGGCGGACGCATCGCCGGATCGCCCGTCGACGGCGAAGCCGGTTCGGCGTTGCGGCGCCTGACGCGGTATTCGTCAGCGTTCGCGCTGCTCGCGGACGCTGCCATGGGCACGCTCGGCGGCACCTTGAAGCGCAAGGAGCACGTCACCGGTCGCCTCGCCGACGCGCTGGCCTGGATGTACGTCGCAACCGCGGCGACGAATCGTTTCGTCGCCACCGACCGACCCGATCGCGACCGCCCGCTGTACCGCTGGGCGATGAGCGAGTCGTTCTGGAACGTGCAAGAAGCGCTGCGCGGCGTGCTCGACAACCTGCCGGCGCGAGCGGCGGCCGTGGCCCTGCGCCCGATCGTGTTCCCGCTCGGTGCGCGTCAACGCCCGCCGAGCGACCGCGTCGTGGCCGCGGCCGCGCGCGCGCTCATCGACGGCAATGCCGCGCGCACAGCACTGACGCGCTCGATGTTCGTGCCCAGCGAGGACGACCCCGGCCTGGGTCGACTCGAACGCGCGCTGCGCCTGACGCTCGAGACGGAGTCACTGCGGAAGAAACTTCGCGATGCCGTGAAGTCGGGCACGCTGCCGCGCGGCGACGAGGGCACGCTCGCGGAAACCGCTGCGGCGAAGGGCATCGTCACCGCGAACGAGCGCGCCGCACTGATCGCGGCGCGCGAGGCACGCGACGAGGCGATCGCGGTGGACGAGTTCGCGCCGGGCGACTACCCGGCGGCAGGACGCCCCGCCAGCGAACGGACGGGCGGAAGGCAGCCAGCCTTCCGCTAGCAGCCCGTGGTGCAAGTCACTGCTGCGGCCGAGCACGCCTCGCGCGCTGCGGCGTCAGGCTAGGAAGGTCGTGCTCAGTGGTGGTGGAGGCCACCTCCGCCGCCCTTCCGTCGCCTTCCTTGCAGCACTCGAGCGTGCTCGGCCTCGCTACGTGACTTCCACCACGGACGGCTAGGGCCCCTCTGAGGGGCGCCGACTGGGATCATTGTTCCCCTCTGAACCTGGGCCGAACCAGGAACTTGCTTTTCATTCAGAGTGACACGTCCGGCTCACGATGAGCGGGACAGTTCAGTCACTGGGCCTGGCAGGGCCCGAAAGGCAGCAGTCCCATGGTTCCTCCCGTTCCGAGGATCCGCGCGCGACGAAGCGTCGCGGGTCTAGGTCTCGTCGAAGTCACGATCGCGATCGCGGTCCTACTCACCGGTCTGATGGCCACGGCGCACACGCTCGCGTCGAGCATCCATGCTGTGAACGAAGCCCAGCGCACGAACCGCGCGGCGATGTTCCTCGGAACCGTCATGGAGGACGTCGCGGCGCAGCCCTACGCCAACTTGCTGGCGCTCGACGGCAACCAGTTGCTCGACGGGCCGAACGTCGACCGTTCGAACTTCACGGTCGGCCTGACGGCCTTCCAATCCGCGGCCGACCTGATCCAGGTGGACGCGGTGTTGATGGACCTGCGATCGGGGCGTGAAACCGGCCGCGTCACGACGCTGAGGGCACGCCGATGATCCGCGCACGACGAAACGGACGCCGCGCTGGTTACACGCTGCTCGAACTCGCGATCTCGACGGTACTGCTCGGAACCGTCGGGTACTCCATCTCGCTGGGCGTGAAGATGGGCCAGGAGTCGCACGCGACCGTCATGCGCGTCTCCAGCGAGTCGCGCGCGGCGCGCAAGTCGCTGAGCACGCTGGTCGAGGACGTACGCGCCTCGTCCGACTCGCGCATCACGGTCACCACGGATGGGAACGGGAACAGCCAGGTCCGTCTGCTGCAGCCGATCGAAGTCGGTGGCGCGATGGTCTGGGGCGTTCGCGACCGCAGGTTGGGCGAGGACGAAGACGCCTGGAACCAGGAGAACTGGTCGGTGAACTACGCCGTCGACGCGCAGGACCGCCTCGTGCGGACCATCGTGGACGACGTAGGCGCCACGCGATTCGAAGACGCGCTGGCCGACGACCTCGGCAATGACGGCGTTGGCAGTCCCGGTTTCCGCGTCGCCCGATCGGGCGACATCTGGCAAGTGAACATCGTGACGCGTCACGGCGTGCACGACGAAGGCATCTCGGAGAGTGAATTCCATGTGCGAACGAGGAACTGACACCATGAATCGACAACCCGCTTTCACACGGAATCCCGAGGACGGCAGCGCGCTGGTCGGCGTTCTCGTGCTCATCGTCGGACTGCTCGGGATCGTGTACGCGTCCGGTGCCGTCTCGATCACCGAGTCGCGTGACTCGCGCCGGGCGATCGACGGCGTGCGCGCCTCGTACATCGCCGAAGCCGGCGCCGAGCGCGGCATTCAGTTCCTCGAGCAGGCCATCAAGAACACGAACTCGAACTCGCCGCTCCAAGGGCTCACCAGCCTCTTCGCCACCAGCGACACGATCACGCCCTTCCTCGGCGAAGGGCTCATCAGCAACGGCAACCGCGTCGGCGGATACAGCGTCAGCATGACGCGCCTCTCCTCGAACACGGCGACGATCACCATCGCGATCGAGGCGACCGGGTACTTCCCGGACGCGCCGACGGCACTGCCGGAGGGCCAGCAGGTCTCCGAGTGGCGTGCGGTGCGCTCGACCGTCCGCTACAGCCTCGCGCCGAGCAAGGTGTTCGACTACGCCTACTTCATCAACAACTGGGGCTGGTTCTACGGCAACACGATCCGTGCGTTCGGCAACGCGCGCAGCAACGGTCAATTCGACTGCGCCGGGTACTCGCCGACGATCACGGGCACGCCGATCTACGACTCCGTCAACTGGGCCGGCTCGACAGCCAACCTCGACGGCTACAACGACGACAACGGCAACGGTCTGTCCGACGGCAACGACGGCGGGACGTTCTCGGGTTGGGACATCGTCGGCGCCCAAAACGTGCAGGGGAACGGCGGCCAGGCCTCGAACCAGCACGACTTCCAGGACAAGATCGAGATGCCGAACTTGAGCGACCTGACGGCCTACGAGACGAATGCGAAGGCGCAGAACAGTTCGATCACGATCGACGGCGTCCAGGTCTGCAACGCGGTGTACGGCGACGAAGCGGGCGAGAAGCAGAATCTCTACCTAGTGGGCACGGCCGCGAAGCCAATCGTCCTGAACGGCCCCGTCGTCGTGCGCGGCGACGTTCTGGTCAGCGGTGTCGTCACTGGCCAGGGCGCGATCTACTCGGGTCGCAACGTGTACTGCCCCAAGTCCGTCACGTACGCCAATGGTCCGGCGACGCCTCGCCCCGCGAACAACAGCGAAGCGTCCACGGAAGCGTGGATGAGCGCGAACGCGAACAAGGACTTTCTGGGCCTCTTCGCGCGGGAACACATCATCGTCGGTGATTACACCGACGGCACGTGGCAGGCCTACGTCAACCAGTGGATGTCCGACCCGTTGAACTCGTCCGCCGAGGACGCGGGGCTCGACGGCATCCCGAACACGATCGCGGGTCGCGACGGGATCCTGGGCACGGCCGACGACGACGTCCTCGAGGGCGACGGCATCTTCACGATCGAACACTACACGGATGCCGATGCGGCGCTCGGCCTCATCCCGGCCGGCAAGAACGTGGGCGACCCGATCCCGGGCACGGGCGAGGACATCGACGGTGACGGCGTCTATGACCCGCAGGCCACGATGGCCAGCATCCCGGTGCGCGACACGCTGAACCCGACGAACTGGGGCAACCTGTCGTCGACGATCGCAAGCTACTCCTCGATCTCGTCGCTGCGTGCGAACAAGCTCGACGCGGTGTTCTACACGAACCACGCGTTCTGCTGGCTCGTGCTGGGCAGCGAGGCCGCACGCATCAACGGCGGACTCGTCAGCCGCAACGAGAGCATCATCTACGGTACGCCCACGATGGACGTGAACCAGGACGCGCGCATGCTCGGGCACAGCTCGTCCAAGTTCGCGAACCTCTTGCCGATGACCGTGCAGCCGCTGGAAGTGCTGCGCTGGGTCGAGCTCGACACGGATCCGAACCGTCACGCGGTGGTGGAACCGTGAGCCGCGCCAACGTCCCCAGCCCGCGTCGGCTCGCGACGCTGTTCGCCTTGGTCTGCCTCGCTGACTTCGGCGTCGCGGGGCAGGAGCCGGCACAGGACCCGGTGCACGAACCGGCGCCGACGGCGACGGAGCAGAACGTGCTGTGGCAGCGCGGACGCGCCGTCATGCACCCCTCGAATCCGTTGCGCCTCTCCGGCCTGGAGCAGTCCGACAATTCGATGCGCGCCGGTACCTCCGCCCTGCAGAAGGGCAACACGGCGACGGCCGGGTCGAATCAGGACGAAAACTACGCTCGTACGCTGGCCATGGTCGAGGACCGCGCGGTCTTTCGCACGGCACCGGCCCGCGCGGCGTTGCCCGATGCCGACGACGACGCGGTCGATACGAGGATCGTCGTCAAGAAGCCGAAGTCGCACGCCAAAGTGGTGACATCCGAGGACGAATCGCTCGGACGCAGCTGGGAGATCGGAGCCGGGATCGTCGCGGGACTCACCCTCGCGGCCTGGCTGTTGACCGGCCGACGCGACTGATCGCTCACGCGTGCTCGTCGGCGAGTCGCCTCGCCAGCATGTGCAGGAACAACCCGACGTCCGTCACGACGCCGATCGTCTGCGCCGAGCCGCGGTCGGCGAGCTTCGTCACGACGGCCGGGTTGATGTCGACGCACACGACGCGCACCCACGAGGGCAGCATGTTGCCGACGCCGATCGAGTGCAGCATGGTCGAGAGCATCAGGACGAGCTTCACACCGTCTAGTGCCAGCGCGTAACGTTCCTGCGCCTCGACGAGATCCATCAGCGTGTCCGGCAGCGGCCCGTCATCGCGGATCGAGCCCGCCAGCACGAACTCGACGTCCTTCTGCACCAGCGCGTGCATGATCCCCGACTTCACGACACCCTGCTCGACCGCGGCGCGCACGGAACCCGCGTGGTTCACCGCGTTGATCGCGCGCATGTGGTTCTTGTGACCTTCCTCGACCGGTGAACCGGTCTGGAGGTCGACACCTAGGCTGGTGCCGTACAGCGCGTACTCGATGTCGTGGACAGCCAGCGCGTTGCCCGACAGCAGCACGTCGATCCAACCACCGCGCACGAGCTGGCAGAAGTATTCGATGCCGCCCGTATGGATGACGACGGGGCCGGCGACCACGGCGATCTTGCCGCCCGCGCGCTTCACCTCGATCATCATGTCGGCGACCTTGCCGACGCTGACCTCGACGCGACGCTCGGACGAGATGTCGTTGCTCATGAACGCGAACCCGTGGCGGTCACGCTGCACGAATTCGGGGTTGACGCGGATGCCGTCCACGCCGCAGATCACGCGGTCGCCGGCGCGCACGTCGCGCAGCTTGCGACAGACCGGCGCGCCGCTCTCGAGCACGACGACGGCATCCATGCGCTGATGTCCGACTTCCACCCAGCGCCCGTCGATGCGGACCTGCGTGCGGTGGTTCGTCGTCGAGTAGAAATCGTGCGGAACACAGAGGTCCTTCGGGGCCGGTTCGAAGCGCGCGTCGCGCTGGTCGACCATGCGACAGCCCAGGGGCACGAGCTCGCGCACCAATTCGCGCAACACGTCGGGCGTCTTCGCGGCGAGCCGTAACTTCGCGTAGGACGTGTCCTCGTTCGTCGTGCCGATGCGGAACTCGAGCACTTCGTACTTCGCACCGCGCTCGATGATCTTGTCGAAGATCTCCTGCAGCACGTGGCTGTCGATCAGGTGACCTTCGGCTTCGATGGTTTCGGTCGACTGCGTATTGGGCAGGGCCATGGCGGTTCCGTTCAGGTCACGAGGGCCAGCAACCCGGCGCCGAATCCGCCGGCGATCCCGATGACCGCGCAGGCCGTCGCCCACTTCGGACGCACGAAACCCGGCAACTTCTCGCCCGCGTACAGGCACGCGAACCCACCGAACAGCGCACACGCGACGCCGAGGAAGGCGATGCCGAACGCGGCGGCTGCGATCCACGTCTCACCGCCATCGGGGTCGAACATGCCGACGATCACGGAGATCACGACGACGACCGGAGCGGCCGCGCATAGGCGCGGGCCCCAGACCGCCGCGGGATGCTGGTTCGCGCTCACGCGCTCAACCGATCAACCGGCGCAACACGTACTGCAGGATCCCGCCGTGGCGGTAGTACTCGGCCTCGTTCGGCGTGTCGATGCGCAGCAGCGCCTCGAACTTCGTCGTCTTGCCGTCCTTGGCCTTCGCGGTGACCTGCACGCGCATGCCGGGCGAGAAATCACCTTCGAGAGCGCGCTTCACGCCGCCGATGTCGAACGTTTCGGTGCCGTCGAGTGCCAGCGAGGCCATGCTCTCGCCCGCTTGGAATTGCAGCGGCAGCACGCCCATGCCGACCAGGTTGGAACGGTGGATGCGCTCGAAGCTCTCGGCGATCACGGCGCGCACGCCCTGCAGCATCGGCCCCTTCGCGGCCCAGTCGCGCGAACTGCCCGTGCCGTACTCCTTGCCCGCGATCACGATCGTCGGAATCTTCGCCGCTTGGTATGCCATCGCGGCATCGAAGATCGACGTCTTCTCACCGGTCGTGAACAGCAGCGTGTCGCCGCCCTCCGCGCCGCCGAGCAGCTTGTTCTTGATGCGCCCGTTCGCGAACGTGCCGCGCACCATGACCTCGTGGTTGCCGCGGCGTGCGCCGTAGCTGTTGAAGTCTTCCGGCTTCACGCCCAGCGACTGCAGGTACTTGCCCGCGGGGCTCGTCGCCTTGATCGCACCGGCCGGCGAGATGTGGTCCGTCGTGATGCTGTCGCCGAACGCGGCCAGCACGCGCGCGCCGGTGACGTCGTTCACCGCGGCGGGCTTCACCGGCATGCCCTCGAAGTACGGCGGGTGCTTCACGTACGTCGAGTCCGCGTCCCAGGCGTAGGTGTCCCCCGCCGGAACCTCGAGCGACTGCCAGCGCGCGTCGCCCTGGTACACGTCGGCGTACGTCTTCTGGAACATCGGCCGGTCGATCGTGCGCGCGATGACATCCTGGATCTCGCGCGCGGTCGGCCACACGTCCTTCAAGAACACCGACTTACCGTCGGAGCCCGTGCCGAGCGGCTCGGTCGTCAGGTCGACGTCGACGCTGCCCGCGATCGCGTAGGCGACGCACAGCGGCGGTGACGCGAGGTAGTTCGCGCGCACTTGCGCGTGCACGCGGCCCTCGAAGTTGCGATTGCCCGACAACACGGCCGACACGACGAGGCCCCCTTCGTCGATCGCAGTCGCGATTGGCTTCGAGAGCGGCCCGCTGTTCCCGATGCACGTCGTGCAGCCGTAGCCGACGACTTGGAAGCCGAGCTTGTCGAGGAACGGCTGCAATCCGGCCTTGGCCAAGTAGTCCGTCACGACCTTCGAACCCGGCGCGAGGCTCGTCTTGACCCACGGCTTCGAACGCAGGCCCTTCTCGACCGCCTTCTTGGCGAGCAAACCCGCGGCCATCATCACGGACGGGTTGCTCGTATTCGTACAGCTCGTGATCGCGGCGATCACCGTCGAGCCGTGCTCGAGCACGAAGTCACCGTCGTCGGTGTGGACCGCGACGCTGGGCTCGGACGTCTCCGGCGCGACGGGACCCGCACCGCTCGGCGCGCCGCCTTCGCTCGTCTGGCGACCGACGGTCTTCGCGCGCGGGTCGGGGCCGGCCATGCGACCGCTCAGCTCGAGCAGCTTCGACTCGAACCCCTTCTTCACGTCGCCGAGCTTCACGCGATCCTGCGGACGCTTCGGTCCGGCCATCGAAGGCTCGATCGAAGCGAGGTCGAGCTTCAAGAGGTCCGAGTAGTCCGCGATCGGCGTCGTCGCGTCGCGCCACAGACCTTGGGCCTTGGCGTAGTCCTCGACGAGCGCGATCTGTACTTCCGTGCGACCCGACAACTGCAAGTACGCGATCGTGCTCGCGTCGATCGGGAAGATGCCGCACGTCGCGCCGTACTCGGGCGCCATGTTCGCGATGGTCGCGCGGTCGGCGAGTGTCAAGTCCGTCAACCCCGCACCGCAGAACTCGACGAACTTCCCGACGACGCCGTGCGCACGCAGCATCTCGGTGACGCGCAACACGAGGTCGGTCGCGGTCGAACCTTCGGGCAGCTTGCCCACCAGCTCTAGGCCGACAACTTGCGGAATCAGCATGGAAACAGGCTGTCCCAGCATCGCCGCCTCGGCCTCGATGCCGCCGACGCCCCAGCCGAGCACGCCCAGTCCGTTCACCATCGTCGTGTGTGAATCGGTGCCGACGACCGTATCGGGGTAAGCCCAATCCTTGCCCTGCGCATCCGGCTGCGCCATCACGACGCGCGCCAGGAACTCCAAGTTGACCTGGTGCACGATGCCCGTGTCGGGCGGCACGGCCTTGAAGTTCTGGAACGCCGTCGAACCCCAGCGCAGGAACGCATAGCGCTCCTGGTTGCGCTCGAACTCGATCTGCGCGTTCAGTTCGACCGCGTCGGGCCGACCGAAGTAGTCGACTTGCACCGAGTGGTCGATGACGAGCTCGACCGGCGAGAGCGGATTGATCTTCGTCGCGTCACCGCCGCGCTTCTTCATCGCGTCACGCATTGCCGCGAGGTCGACGACGCACGGAACGCCCGTGAAATCCTGCAGCAGCGTGCGCGCCGGCGTGAACTGGATCTCCTTCGTCGGCGTCGCCTTCGGATCCCACGCGACGAGCGCCTCGATGTCCGTCTTCGTGACCGCGACACCGTCCTCGGTGCGCAGCAGGTTCTCCAGCAAGATGCGCAGGCTGAACGGCAGTCGCGCGACGCGAGGCAGGCGCTTGGCGAGCGCGGTGAGGCTCGCGATCTGGTACGCGCGGCCGGAGGAGGTGAGAGTGGTCTTCGTCTGGAAGCTGTCGTGCATGGCGGAGTCTCTTCGAGGAGTTCGAGGGCGAAGATCCTACTTCGCCCTCGGACGCGCCCCAAACCCTGCGCTGCTCCGCGTGCGCGAAGCGCTGCGTCTGCCTACGACAGAACCGGTGCGCTGGGCGCGCCGCTCTCGCCGGTGGCGGGCAACTTCGCGCCCGCTGCGGCGTCCACCAGCCACAAGAGGCTCCCACCGCGCGGCCGAACTCTTCCCGCGATCGGCGTCGCCGCACTCGGACGCAGCACCGTCGCCGAGCGCACCATCGCGGCCTTGTCGGCGCCGCCGACCAAGAAGAGGACGCGCTGCGCCGCGTCGAACACCGGGAACGTCATCGTCACGCGCCACGCGCCGAGCTTCTCGACGTGGTTCGCGACGACGAGGCGCGTCGTCTCGTTCAGCGCGTGCGAGCCGGGAAAAAGCGACGCCGTGTGACCGTCGGCGCCCATGCCGAGCAGCATCACGTCGAAGTTCGGCATGCCGCCGGGGCGCAGACCGAAGTGCTCCTGGATCACGTCTTCGGCGTCGGACGCCGCGTCCTCGGGATCACGCTCGCCGGCGATGCGGTGCACGTTCGCATCGGGGATGCCCGCGCGCTGGATCAGCGTCTCGCGCGCCATGCGCCAGTTGCTGTCCTCGTGCTCGAGCGGCACACAGCGTTCGTCGCCGAAGAAGATGTGCACGCGGTCCCAGGGCAGCTCGATGGCCGCGAGCAGCTCGTGCGTACGCCGCGGCGTGCTGCCGCCCGAGAGCACGAGGTCGCACCTTCCTCGCTCGCCGACCGCGGCCAAGATCGCGTGCGCGATCTCGCCGCTGGCCGCCTTCGCGAGCGCCTCGGGGTCCGCCAGCACGCGAACCTCGGGCGACGCGGCCTTCCCGCGGCGTGTTGCCATCGAGCGGGACGCTACGCAATCACTCGATCGACCGCCACTTCCGACCGTCCCGCTCCAGCAGGAAGTCGGCTTCCCGGGGCCCCCACGTGCCCGCGGCGTAGTTCGGGAACTCGTGCGCGGCCAGCGCGCTCCACAGTTCCTGCATCGGCGCCACGATGGCCCAGCCCATCTCGACCATGTCCGCGCGCTGGAAGAGCGTCGGGTCGCCCTTGATGCAGTCGTAGATCAAGGTCTCGTAGCCGGTGCTGGGGCCCTGCTGGAAATGGTCCTTGTAGCGGAAGTCCATCGCCACGTTGCTGAGGCGCACGGACGGTCCGGGGATCTTCGCGCCGATGCGCAGCGTGATGCCTTCCTCGGGTTGCACGCGGATGACCAGCACATTGCGCGCGAGGTGCTCGACCGGCGTGTTCCGGAACAGGAGGAGCGGCGGTCGGCGGAATTGAATCGCGATCTCGGACACGCGTCGTTCCATGCGCTTTCCCGTGCGCAGGTAGAACGGCACGCCGGCCCAACGCCAGTTGTCCACCAACAGTTTCATCGCAGCGAACGTCTCGGTGTCGGAGTCGCGCGCGACGCGGTCCTCCGCGCGGTAACCCGCGACCTTCTTGCCGTCCATCGTGCCGGGGCCGTACTGCCCACGCACCGCGTCGGTCAGCACCTGCGTCGGCGTCATCGGCTGGATCGCGCGCAGAACCTTGGCTTTCTCCTCGCGCACGGCTTCCGCGCCGAACGAAGTCGGCGGTTCCATCGCGACCAGTGCGAGCAACTGCAGGATGTGGTTCGGCACCATGTCGCGGAGCGCGCCGGCCGTGTCGTAGTACCCGCCGCGCTGCTCGACGCCGCTCGACTCGGCGACGGTGATCTGCACGTTGTCGATGTACTCGCGATTCCAGATCGGCTCGAACATCCCGTTCGCGAAGCGGAACACGAGGATGTTCTGGACCGTCTCTTTCCCGAGGTAGTGGTCGATCCGGTAGATCTGGTCCTCGCGCAGGACCTTGCGCAATTCCTCGTTCAGGACGCGCGCCGAGGCGAGGTCGGTGCCGAACGGCTTCTCGACGATCACGCGCTTCCAGCAACCGTTCGTCTCCTTCGTCATGCCCGAAGCGCCGAGGTGCTTCACGATGGGCGCGAAGTGTTCGGGCGCCGTGGACAGGTAGAAGAGGTGGTTGCCGCCGGTGCCGTGTTCGGCGTCGATCTTCTCGAGTTCCTCGGCGAGGTCCTTGTACGCCGCGGGCTCGTTGAAGTCGGCCGTGACGTAGTGCAGCCGAGACAAGATGTCCTCGACGACCGACGGCGGCAGTTTGTGCGTCGCGTACTTCGCCATGTCCTCCGCGACGCGTTCGCGGTAGACGTCCGTGCTCATCTTCGTGCGGCCGAGACCGACGATCGCGCAACCGGGAGCGAGCAGGTTCTCGCTCCACAGGTTGCACAGCGCGGGGATCAACTTGCGCTTCGTCAGGTCTCCCGCCGCGCCGAAGATCACGATGGTCGCGGGCCCGACGGGCGGCGCGAACGGGTTGACCACGTCCCGCGTGGATTCGGGCGCGACTTGCGCCTTGTCGTCGGTCTTCGTCGCGGTCATGACAGCTTGCTTTCCTAGTGCGCCTTCGTCGTGCCCGTCTTCGCCGGTTCGACGTGACCGCCGAACTTCTCGCGCATCGCGCTGATCACCTTTTCCGCGTAGGTGTGCTCCTGACGCGAACGGAAGCGCGTGAACAGCGCAGCGGTCAGCACTTCGGCCGGCACTGCGTTGTCGATCGCGGCCTGCACGGTCCAACGTCCTTCGCCCGAGTCCTGCACGAAGCCCGAGTAGCGCGCCAGCTTCGGATCTTCCTGCAGCGCCATCGCCGTCAGGTCGAGCAGCCACGATCCGACCACGCTGCCGCGGCGCCACAACTCGGCGACGTCCTCGAGCTTCAAGTCGTAGCGCATGTCCGCCGGCACGTTCGTGCCGTTCTGGCTCTTCATCAGGTCGAAGCCCTCGGCGTACGCCTGCATGACGCCGTACTCGATGCCGTTGTGCACCATCTTCACGAAGTGCCCGGCGCCGACGGGACCGCAGTGCAGGAAACCTTCCTGCGCCGATCCGCCTGTGCGACCGACGGTCGGCGTCACGTCGCCGACACCCGGTGCCAGAGTGCGCAGCGCAGGCGTGAGGAGCTTCAGCGCTTCCTGCGATCCGCCGGCCATCAGGCAATATCCGCGCTCGGCGCCCCAGACGCCGCCGGACGTGCCGACGTCGACGTAGTGGATGCCGCGCTCCTGCAGAGCCTTCGCCCGGCGCACGTCGTCCTTGAAGTACGAGTTGCCGCCGTCGACGACGACGTCGCCCTTCTCGCACAGCTCACCCAGCTTCTGGACCATCTGCTCGGTCACGTCGCCCGAGGGCAGCATGACCCAGACGACGCGCGGCTTGCGCAGCGACTTCACGAGCTCTTCGATCGTCTTCGTCGCCTGCGCGCCGACCTGCTGCAGCTCCGCGCTTTTCGCGAAGTCGCGGTTCCAGACGACGCATTCGTGTTCGCCGCGCAGCAGGCGGCGCACCATGTTGGCGCCCATGCGGCCCAGTCCGACCATTCCGATCTGCATGTGAGGATTCCTGTTCGAGAGGTGTTCGTCGGGGACGCTTGGCGTCCCGTGGGTGGGTGTCGAGCCGTTGGTATCACGGCGTCTGCGTCACAGTGTCTGCGTCACAGTGTCGGTGTCACAGTGTCGGTGTCACAGTGTCGGTGTCACAGGGTCGGTGTCACAGGGTCGGTGTCACAGGGTCCGGGTCACGAGCGCGCGTTGGCCGCGCATGCGTCTTGGACTGCGGCGCGCAGCGTAGCGAGCCCCGCACGCACGTCGCCCGTGATGTGCGCGCGCAATGCGCGCTGACCGCGCTCGACGAGAACTTGCATGTCTCCGCGCGCCTGCGCGGCCTGAACGATCCCGAAGCCGTACGCCTGGCCCGGCACGAAGACCTCGTTCACAACCGCACGCGTGATCTGCAGGAACACGCCGGTCTTCGGACCGCCCTTGTAGGCCTGACCCGTCGAATGCAGGAAGCGCGGGCCGAAGCCGACGCACGTCGCGACGTGGCGAGAGTCCCGCAGCGCAACGCGCATCGCCTGCAACTCGGCCGTGTCGGCGCCATCCATCGGGACGTAGGCCAGGAACGCGACGTAGTCGTGCGGACGGGTGGCAAAGTGTGCGCGCAGCACGTCGACGAGGTTCGCTTCGGGCCCGGTCATGCCGTGCAGCGTCAGTGCGTGCTCGCGCGGCGAGTACAGCAGGATGCCTTGGTCCTCGAAGAAGGGCTTTTCTTGGGGCAGAGTTCCCGTGGCCTCGTACTCGTCCGTCAGCTGACGCGTCGCGATCTTGCTGGCCTCGACGTCGGGCTGATCGAAGGGGTGGATGCCGATCACGGATCCCGCCACGGCCGTGGCGATCTCCCAGCGGTAGAACTCCGCGCCCAGGTCGAGTTCGTCCTGCAGAGTGATGCGCACGACCGCGTGACCGGCGCGTTCGAATTCGTCGACCGCCGCGTCCTGCTTCGCGTCCGCTGCACGCGCGAGACGCACGTACGCGAACACGCGGTCGTCGCCGTAGGCCGACACGGCGCCCAGCGGCTCCATGTCGACCGGGATGATGCCGCGGCCGTGTTTGCCCGTGGATTCCGCCACGAGTTGCTCCAGCCAGCCGCCCAGCGATTCGATTCCCGGGCTGACGACGAGCGTCAGCTTGTCGCGTCCACGCTGCGCGCACGCGCCCAGGAACGCGCCCAGGCGCACGCCCGGATCGCGGTCCGCCGCGTTGTCACCGATGCAGCGCTTCGCCATCGCTTCCGCACGTCCGAGGAACTGTTCCAGGTCGACGCCGATCAGCGCCGCCGGCACGAGACCGAACATCGACAGCGCCGAGAACCGTCCGCCGATCGCCGGGTCGCCGTGGAATACCTTGCGGTAGCCCTTCTTCTTGGCGATGCCTTCGAGCTTCGAACCGGGATCGGTGATCGCGACAAAATGCGAGCCCGCGGCCTTCTCGCCGACCGTATTCACGACGAGATCCCAGAAGTACGCATCGAGGATGTTGGGCTCGAGCGTCGAGCCGGACTTGCTGGCGACGATCACGAGCGTGCGCGCCAGGTCGACCTTTTTCTGGAACGCCGTGACCTGATCTGGATCCGTCGAGTCGAGTACGTGCAGCGTCGGGTATCCGGCGCGCGCGCCGAACGTGCGCGCCAGGACATCGGGACACAGGCTCGATCCGCCCATGCCCAGCAGCAGAACGTGCTGGAAGCCGTCCTTGTTCACTTGGATTGCGAATGCGCGCAGCTCGGCGATCGCGGCCTTGCCCTTCGTAGGCGCATCGAGCCAGCCGAGCCAGCGCGCTTCGTCGCCGCCGGTCCACACGGTCGCGTCCTTGCGCGAGAAGCGGCGCGATTCGTCGCCCTTCGTCCACTCGGCCAACGCGGACTCGAACGCGCGCTGGACCTCGGCGGGCGCCTTCGTCGTCAGGCCGGAATCTGCGGAAGCCCCGGGATTCGCAGCCGATTTCGGCGCCGTACTGGCAGCCGGAGCCGTCGCAGCGGGAGCCGTCGCAGCCGGAGCAGGACTGTTCGCCGACTTCGGCGTGCCGCTTCCACCACCACCACCGGACGGCTTCGCGCCGCCCGCGACGGATTCGAGCAGTTTGTCGAACGCATCGCCGAACTGCTTCAACCCGTCCGTCAGCAACGCGTCCGTCACCTTGTCGAGCGACACACCGGCGTTCTCGAGCTCGCGCAGCACCTTCTTCGCGTCGAGCAGGCCCTCGGTCAAGGACGCGCGCGGCTTGCCGTGGTCGCGGAATGCGTCGATCGTCGCCGGCGGCGCCGTGTTCACGGTGTCGCGGCCGATGAGCTCCTCGACGTACATCACGTCGCTGTAGTTCTTGTTCTTCGTCCCCGTGCTCGCCCATAGGACGCGCTGCGTCTGCGCGCCCTTCTTGGCCAGCTCGCGCCAGCGCTTGCTGGCCGTCACATCCTCGTAGTGCGCGTAGGCCAGCTTCGCATTGGCGATGGCCGTACCCCCCATCAGCTTCTCGAGCGCAGCCTTTTCCTTGGGCGCCTTCGCCGCGGCGACCTTCGCTTCGAGTTGCTTGTCCACGGTCGAATCGATGCGCGACACGAAGAAGCTCGCGACGCTAGCCACGCGCGACAGGTCGCCGCCGGCCTTCGCGCGCCGTTCGAGGCCCTTGATGTACGCCTCCAGCGTCTCGGCGTAGGCAGACCGCGCGAACAGCAGCGTCACGTTCACGTTGATGCCGGCCGCGATCAGCTCCTCGAACGCCTTGCGGCCGTTCGCGGTGCCAGGGACTTTGATCATCACGTTCGGGCGCGCGACGACCTCCCACAGGTGCACGGCTTCGCGCACGATCTCGTCGGGCGAGTCGCCGCGGTGCAGCGTGACCTCGAGCGAAACGTAGCCGTCGCGCGACGCGGTGCGGTCGTACACGGGGCGCATGACGTCGCACGCGTCCTGGATGTCGTGCACGGCGAGCGCCTCGTACAACTCGAACGCGCTCGCGCTCGGACGCCGGCGGCGCAGTTCGGTCAGGGCCGAGGCGTACTCGGTGCCTTCGCGGATCGACTTCTCGAAGATCGACGGGTTCGACGTCACTCCGCCGATGCCGTCCGCCTCGACCATGTGGTGCAGCTCGCCCGAGTCGAGCAGGTTGCGCGAGATGAAATCGAGCCAGATCGACTGGCCGAGCGCGGCCGTTTGCTTCAGCGGATTCATGGTGTTCTCAGGTCGTGGCGAGAGTGAGTTGGCGGCGTGCGGCGGCGACGACGGTGTCGGTGGTGAAGCCGAACTTCTTCAGGAGGTCCGAGAGCGGCGCGGACGCACCGAATCCCGGCATGCAGACGATCGCGCCGTGATCGCCGGTGTAGCGGTGCCAGCCGAACGCCGCGGCCGCTTCGACGGCGACACGCGCGCGAATGTCCGGCGGCAATACGGAATCGCGGTAGTCCTGCGACTGGCGTTCGAACAATTCGAAGCTGGGCAGGCTGACCACGCGCGCCGCGATGCCTTCCTTGGCCAGCGTCTCGGCCGCGGCGACGCACAACTGCACTTCGCTGCCGGTTCCGATCAGGATCACTTGGGCGTTGGGTGCGTCGTGCAACACGTAACCGCCCCGGCGCAAACCGGAAGCGGGAGCGTACTTCGTGCGGTCGAGCGTCGGCAGCGCCTGTCGAGTGAGGGCGAAACACGTCGGACCGTGGTGGTTTTCGAGCGCCACGCGCCAGGCCTCGGCCGTCTCGTTCGCGTCACAGGGACGGATGACCGTGCAGCCGGGGATCGAGCGCAACGACGCGAGCTGTTCGATCGGTTGGTGCGTCGGACCGTCCTCGCCCTCGCCGATCGAATCGTGCGTGAAGACGTGCACGGCCGAGATCTCCATGATCGACGCGAGGCGCACGGCCGGCTTCATGTAGTCGCTGAAGATCAGGAACGTCGCGCCGTACGCGCGCAGCCCCGACAGCACCATCCCGTTCACGATGCCGCCCATCGCGTGCTCGCGGATGCCGAAGTGCATGTTGCGGCCGCCCGGCGTCGCCGCCTCCAACTCGCCAGCGCCCTCGAACGTCAGGCGCGTCTTCGTCGACGGCGCGAGGTCGGCCGATCCGCCGAGCATCCACGGCAACGACGGCGCGATTGCGTTGAGCACCTTGCCGGACGAATCGCGCGTCGCGAGTCCCTTCGGATCCGCGGGAAACGTCGGCACCGACTTGTCCCAGCCGGCGGGAAGTTCGCCGCGCTGGATCGCGGTGACTTCGCGCGCGAGGTCGGGCTGTTCTTTCTGGTAGCGCGCCCACAGCTCGTTCCACGACTTGCGCGTCGCGGCGCCGCGCGCGCCGACGCATTCCGCGAATCGCTCGCGAACACCGGGCGGGACGAGGAATTTCGCGTCCTCGGGCCAGCCGTAGACCTTTTTCGTCGCCCGGATCTCGTCCTCGCCCAGCGGCTCGCCGTGTGCAGCGTGGCTGTCCTGTTTCTTCGGCGAACCAAAGCCGATGTGACTGCGCACGACGACGAGCGTGGGCCGCTTCGTCTCCTTCGCGAACGTGTCGAGCGCCTTCGTCAGCGCACCGTGATCGTTCGCGTCCGCGACCTTCAGCACGTTCCAACCGAGGGCCGCGAAGCGCGCACCGACGTCTTCTGTGAACGCCAGCTGCGTGTCGCCCTCGATCGTGATCTTGTTGTCGTCGTACAACCAGCAGAGGTTCGCGAGCCCAAGGTGTCCCGCGACCGACGCCGCTTCGCACGCGACACCTTCCATCAAGTCGCCGTCGCTGCAGATCGCGTAAACCTTGTGCGTGAAGAGATCGAGTCCGGGCTTGTTGTAGCGCGCCGCCATCCAACGCTGCGCGATCGCCATGCCGACCGAGTTCGACACGCCTGCGCCGAGCGGACCGGTCGTCGTCTCGACGCCGCTGGTCCAGCGGTATTCGGGGTGACCGGGGCAGCGGCTGTCGAGCTGACGGAAGCGCTCGATGTCCGCCAGCGGCACCGCGAGTCGCCCGGTCCGCTTGCCGTGCGCGTCCACTTCCTGCACACCCGCGAGGTGCAACACGCCGTAGAGCAGCATCGACGCGTGCCCGCACGACAGCACGAATCGGTCGCGGTCCATCCACGTGGGAT
>JBBQCC010000022.1:0-27190 GCA_038318285.1 Planctomycetota bacterium
CAGACCTGTGGACGGCCCGGCGTAGCGCGACGGAAAGCGCGCGAAATCGACGCCGTTCGAGGAGACCTCGACGAACGCGACCTCGCTGAACGGCGCACCGCCGAAGGTGAAAGCGTTCTCGAACAGGACGAGATCCGCGCCCGGGCCGTCGGTGATGACGACGTCGAAGCCGAGCGTCAGCGATCCGCCGACGCCCAGCGAGCACACGTCGAGCGAGCCATTCGTCAGGCCGGCGCCGGTCGGTCCGCCCAGCGCATTCGCGGGGATGAACGTGCCGCCGCCGGAGCCTTGGGTGAAGTTCACGACGCTCGTCGCGAACCGGTTTTGCGCCTGCGCGCTGGAGGTGAGGATGGAGAGGGACACGAGCGCGCCGAACGCGCTCCACTTGGTTGCGATCATGAGGAGTCTCTGCTTCCGCGACGCTCCGGTTCACACGCCGGTCGCGCCGCGATCGAGGGTTGGCACGTGCAGATCTTCTCTGCGTCGTGCCGGGACAAGGAAACTCCCGAGCGTTCTCGTCTTCCGGCTCGCGGACCGCCGCGACCGCCTTCCCACGCCGAGCCATAGGGGCTCGAACGCAGTGGCTTCGTGGTCGCGTCGATCGTCCGCTCACGGCGGCGGGACCGCGGTGGATTCGCACCACCTTCCGTCGCGCTCAGGAGGGACGATCAATCCATCCGTCGCCGCGCGGCGCGCGCAGGCGCTGCGATCACGAGCACGGGGGATGATGGGGCGAAGTGCCGCATGAGGAAGCGGCGGAGGAACGAGACGATGCGCATGGCGAGCTCCGGTCGAAGGACCCGTCGACGGAATGCCGGCGTTCGGAGGGAAGACGCACACGCACGAAACCCCTGGATTTCAAGGCGTTTTCGTAGGGCGCGAGCCTTCGTCCGAGGCTGGCGGGACCGCCCCCGGCTCCACATTCGCGCCGAGCCGTGAACCCTGGACGTGAAGCACGTTCAAGGAACCACGGCCGTGGAGGTCGAGGGAGGAGCCGGGGGTGGCGATCGCAGCGGATATCCTGACTCGTCGTAGTCTCTCGTCGGTCGAGCCTTCCCAGACGCGTGGAAACGCGTCCAGTGACCTCCGTCGCGCTGGACTGCCCACCCGCGCACTCTCGGGAGCGGGCAGCAGTACCGCCGCGGACGCTCGGAAGCGGGCAGGCGGTACCGCCGCGCACGCTCGGGAGCGGGCAGGCAGAAGTGCAGTGTGCCGAACCCACGGAAGCTGAGCCCATGATGGGCGACCTCGGAGTTCGAGCGCGTACGGACGCAGCGCCCGTGGGAGCCGCGAATCGACGAGATGACGACCTACAGTGGCGGGACCGTGCAGGAATTCGACCTGCTTCCCCGGTTGCGATCGCAAAAGTGAGAGAGAACGCGGGGGATTCTACCACGCGTTCCGGAGCTCGCCCTGCGGAGTCGGATGAATCCGTTCGCTACGCTTCGCGCCACCGTGCTCCGCCGCATCTTCGCACTCGCCCGCGCAGGCCTCGCGCACCACGTCGCAGGCGGCGCGGTGCCCGTCGCGCCGCTGCTCGTCCACGGCTCCATCGGTGCGCTGGCCGCATTGCTCGTCCGCGATTCGCTGGGGCCGTTCGCGTTCGCGCTCGCGATCTTGTCGCTGTCGGCCGCACTCGTGACGCTGCCGCTCCTCGGTGAACTCGCGCCGCTGCTGCGCGCGGATCCGGCGGAGGAATGGATCGCCGCGCAGCCCGTGACGCAGCGCGAAATCCGGCTCGCGCGCAGCATCGTCGCGATCCTCGTCGTCGCCGGACTCGCGGCGTCCTCGTTGGTACCCGCGGCGATCTTCGCACCGCAGGGCTGGTCGATCCTCGAACGCGTCGAGCTCGTCGCAGCGGGACTCGGGCTCGCCCTCACGCTCGCGGCGGGACTGCTGACGGCGCTGTCGGTGCTCGGTGGCCGAGCGGAGGGCGTGCTCGTCCTCATGCAGACGCTGCTCTTCGCGGGGATCGTCGTGGGTGGCCTGCTCGGATTGCGCTCGGTGCCCGAACTCGCACGTCTCGCGCGCCCCGAGGACGGTCCGGCCTGGATCGCGTGGCTCCCCTCGACGTGGTTCGCGGCCGGATTCGGCGGATCTTGGCTGCCGGCGCTCGGTGCGAGCTGCGCGGGGCTCGTTCTCTTGGTCGTCGCGCCATCGGCGCCGGCGCCCAGCGCGCTGCGACGCAGCGCGCTGACGATCGCGCTCGCCCCGCTGCACGCGATCGCGGCACGCGTGTGGGTGCGGCGCGAAGAGCGCGCGAGCTTCGAGCTCGTCGCACGACTCTTGCCGCTCGAACGCGACGTGATCCTGCGCACGTATCCCCTCGTCGGGATCCCGCTGGCGTTCCTCGCAGCGGGCGCGAAAGCGGCCGGGCCCGAGCGCGACGCGATGCTCGCGCTGCTGCTCTTCGCACCGCCAGTGTGGTTGCCGATCCTCCTGATGCACGTGCCCGCCAGCGCCAGCTTCGGCGCTCGTTGGATCCTCGACGGCGCGCCGATCGAGCACGAGGCCTTGCACTCGGGTGCGCGCAAGGCGGTCGCGGTGCGCTTCCTCGTACCGCTGTACCTGGCGCTGTTCGGTCTCGCCGCGTGGCAAGCGGGTCCGGCATTCGCGATCCGACTCGTCGTGCCCGCAGCGCTGGTCGCGTGGCTCGTCCTCGGCCCGATCTACGCGACGTACGTGCGCGACCTGCCGCTGTCGCGCGCGCCCGACGACCTCCTGGTCGAGATGGATTGGACGGGCCCGATGATGGCGCTCGGGTTCGTGCAGGTCGTCGCCGCGGTCGTGGCCTGGAAATTCTTGGCGCATTGGCCGGCGGCGATCGTCGTCTCGCTCGCGCTGCTGGCGCTGGCGGTCCTGGGCGAGCGGCGCAGCCGGGCACGGGCTCTAGCAATGGCATCCGCATCGGCCCGGCGGGCGCCGCAATAGGAATTACGAGTGCAGGCCCGGTGGAAGGGTCTCCGAATAGCTTTGCGTTGGCGCATGCGGGCGATCACCGCTGCTCGATGCGCGCCCGCACCTCGGACTGCCCACCATGCTCCACGCGCTCCTGCTCACGGTTCCCTTCGCCTTCGCCGACGCCGTCCCCTCCGACGTGATTCCGCCGCTCGGCGAGACGCGCGTTTACCACGTGCAGCAGACGACGAAGCTGTCCGACATCCCCGCCGGCACGAAGACCGTGCGCTGGTGGATCTCGATCCCGGGCGACGAGCGTCACCAAGACCTACTCGACTTCTCCGTCACGAACGCGCCGGGCGCATGGCGCGTCGAGCGCGATGCGGACCGCGGCAATCGCTTCCTGTACGTCGAGGTGGACTCGCCGAAGGAGTCATCGATCGAGGCCGTCGTCGACTTCACGCTGCGACGCGAGCCCGTCTGGATCGCGCTCGACCCCGCGAAGGCCGGCCCGATCACCGACGCGCACCGCACGCTGTACGCCGAGGAAGTACGTCGTGATGCGCCGCACATGTCGGTGAGCGCCGACGTGCAGAAGATCGCCGACGACACCTGCGGCGACGACACGAACCCGGCTACGCAGGCGCTCAAGCTGCTGGCGTACGTCGCTGGTTCCGCCGACCACTATTCGAAGGATCCCACGAAGCCGACGTGCGGCATCGGCGACGCCGAGTCGTGCATGGCGAAGGGCGGCGGTTGCTGCACGGATCTGCACTCGCTGTTCCTCTCGCTGGCGCGCGCGCGCGGCATCCCGGCGCGACTCGAGATGGGCTACCGCATCAACCCGAAGAACGAAGGTCGGGTCTACGACCCGGGCTACCGCTGCTGGGTCGAGTACTTCGTGCCGAACTACGGCTGGATCCCCGCCGACATCGTCGAAGCCGACGCACCGGGTGGCATGGGCCCCGAGCGCTGGTTCACGGGCTTGACCGAGTACCGCCTGTGGCTCAACGAAGGTCGCGAGTTCCACCTGCGCCCCGCGCAAGCCGCGGGCCCCGTGAACACGATGATCATCGGGCACGCCGAGATCGACGGGAAGCCGGCGCGTGTCCTGCCTGAGGGGGACCTCGCGACGCAGATGACGCGCACGATTCGCTTCGACGAGGTGCACTGAGAGCGCGTGAAGGAATCGAGCGTACGCGCTCTCAGATTCGAGTGCTGCTGCGCAGCAGCAAGGGGGGCGGTGAATTCCTCACAGGCCCAGAGAGAGCGGAACGAGGTCGGGCGGCGGAGCAGAGCGAAGGCTGCGCCACCCGACCCGGGCCGTACGGCAGGCTCGGCCGCCGAGCACGAGCCCTTAGCCGCCAAGAGAGCACGGGCGGGTACCGTTGGGCTCGTCATGCGCCAATCGCTGCGGTTCGCGTGCCTCGTCTTGTCCGCCAGCGCGTGTCGCGACACGCCGAACGCCCCGAAAGTCCCGGACATCGAGCCGTCGAAGGGCGTCGGCGCGGCCGACACGCCTCCGCCGCTCGAGCTGACCGCGCACGGACGATCGGCTTTCGGCGTGATCTCACACACGCAACGCTTCACGGACGGCGCGATCGGTGACGGCGGCGAGACCCCGGCCGAAGTTTCGGCACTGCGCGTCCTGATCCAGGATCCGGGCGCCGCGCCGGCACTGCGGCGGATCTATGCCGAGGGCTCGACGGGAGCAAAGCTCTACGCGCTGTGCGGCATGTGGTTCGTCGACCGCTCAGCCTTCACGCAGCACGTCCACGAGCTCGCCGCGCACACCGGCACCGTCGAATACCAGAGCGGCTGCATGATCGACGAGCGCCAAGCCGTCGCCGATCTCGTCCGCTCGGACCGCGCGCACGTCGTCCGCCTGCGCGGCCCCGACCAGCGTGTGAAGGACTGGGCGCGCCAAGCCGGCATGTTGGAAGGCGGGTATTGGCTCGACATCGAGGGTGGCGGCATCCCGGATGACCTGGTGATGGACGGGGGCTGGGCCGAGCACTGATCGCCGGGCGCTGAACCCGTGTCGAAGCGCGCCGCGCGTGCAGTCCGGCGGGTCGGGACGTAGCCTCGCGGCGTGATCACCGCGCTGCTGCTGGCTTTCCTGGCGATTCCCCGCGACACCCAGGCCGTCGAGCTCGTGGAGAGCTGGCCCGTCGGCACCACGCTCGACCACGCCGACCTGCGGGATGCGGCTGACGTGTGGCTCGAGATGATCGAGGGCGCGCACTCGTCGATCGACTTGGCCGAGTTCTACGTCAGCGACGCACCCGGTTCGGACGCCACCAGCAAGTTGGGCCACATCCTCGCCGCGATCGAGAGCGCCGCGGCGCGCGGTGTGCACGTGCGCGGCCTCTTCGACGCGAAGTTTCACACGACGTACCCGGAGATCATCGATCGCCTCGGGCACGTCGAGAACATCGAGACGCGCCTGCTCGACCTCAAGCCCGTGACCGGCGGCGTGCTGCACGCGAAGTACTTCGTCGTCGACCGGCGCGTCACGTACCTCGGCAGCCAGAACTTCGATTGGCGTTCGCTCGAGCACATCCAGGAACTCGGCGTGCGCATCGACTCCGCACCCGTCGCTGCGACCTTTCTCGAGGCGTTCGACCTCGATTGGCAGCTCGCGCAGAGCGGAAAACAGACTGAATCGAGCTCGAAAGCGGCCGACGGCTTCCCGCTGCGCGTCGGAGAGGGCGCCGAGGCGTTCTCGATCACGCCCGTGTACTCGCCCGTCGAGCTCGCGCCGGATCCCAGGCTGTGGGACTTGCCGAAGATCGTGTCGCTGATCGACGGCGCGCGCTCGACCGTGCGCGTCCAACTGCTGACCTACCGCATGACGAACCGCGAGGGGTACTTCGAGGACCTGGAGAACGCCCTGCGACGCGCCGCGGCGCGCGGCGTGAAGGTGCAACTCTTGTTGGCCGATTGGTGCATGCGCAAGGGCACGATCGAGGGCCTGCAGGCGCTCGAGCCGCTCGCGAACGTCGAGGTGAAGCTCGTCACGATTCCGCAGGCCGAGTCCGGTTTCGTCCCCTTCGCGCGCGTCGTACACGCCAAGTACCTCGCCGTCGACGGCCGCGCCGCGTGGGTCGGCACGAGCAACTGGGAAAAGGACTACTTCCACGCCTCGCGCAACGTCGGCCTCCTCATCGAGGGCGGCCCGCTGCCCAAGCGACTCGATGCGTTCTTCCTCGACGGTTGGAACGGGCCGTACGCGAAGGCCGTCGATCCGTGCGGTATCTACACAGCGCCGCGCATCGGCGATTGAAGGTCCAGCGGACTACGGACAGATCCGCCAGCGCGCGCGGAACCGGCCCGGCGCGGAGTTCGCGGGCGAATCTCGGAAGCGCCCTTCGATCCGACCGACGCGGATGTCGCTGCCGGGCAGGAACACGTTGCAGGCGAACGAGCCCGAGCCGCTGAGGAATGCACCGCTGTACTCCCCGCGGATGACGTAGTCCGGTCCGGGACCGACGCCGTCGTCGAGCACCCCGTTGACCCTGCCCGCGATGCACGAGAGGCACGGCGTGGGCATGTCGGTGAGTTGCGCGTCGAAGGCGTAGATCGGGAGAGTGCTGCTCCCCTCGATCAGTTCGCCGACCGCGTGACCCGGGGTCGCGCTGTCCTGCAGGTCCCATTGGCCCTGAGCGACGCCCTGGCGACACACCACCGTCCAGGAGGCGGCCCATCCGGCGAGGGCGAGGGTTGCCCCGCCGAAGAGAATGCCGCGCGCGAGAAGGCCGTTCGTAGACATGACTGTGCTTGCTGGGGAAGAAGACGTGCGCAAGGAGCGGGAATGGAGAGGCGCGCCTTGCCTTGCGAGCGCCGTGCCGACGACGACGGTGTCGGGCAGCTCCGAGCCCCTGCGACCGGTCGTGCCCGCGACCCCTGCTTCTGCGCCCCGTACCCGCTAGTGGGGTGAGCCGGAAGTACGCGGCCCAAGTCGGGCTGACTGCGACGTCCTGGCTAGGCGGGCTGACGAGGCGGGTTCGCTGCATCCCTCGGAGGAGGCGCGACGACGCCAGGGAGGTGCGGGCGGACCGACTTTGCCTGCGTACTTCCGGCTCACCCCACTAGCATCCGCGGTCCCGTCGGCGAGCCTCGCCGACGCGCAGCTTCTACGAATCGCGGAGAACCGGATGAGCCTGACCCTGATCGACCCCGCGACCGGCGAAGCGACGCGCCAGGTCGAGACCGACACTCCGACGGCGATCAGCGCGAAACTCGACGCGGCGCGCGCGGCGCAGCGCGAGTGGCGGAAGCTACCTGTCGAACGGCGCCTCGCGGCCGTGCGTGAGG
This sequence comes from Planctomycetota bacterium, assembly GCA_038318285.1. Classification (GTDB taxonomy): domain Bacteria; phylum Planctomycetota; class UBA1135; order UBA1135; genus JAEUHZ01. The sequence goes on from JBBQCC010000022.1 coordinate 7,216, forward strand.
CCTTGAGCTACTTCCGCACCGAACGCGAGGTCATCGCGCGCGAGATCACGCAGCAGATGGGCAAACCGATCGCGCAGGCGCGTGGGGAAGTCGCCGGGATGCTCGCGCGCATGGAGCCCATGCTCGACCTCGCACCGCGTGCACTGGCCGCGACGCGTCCGCCCGAGAAGGACGGGTTCGAACGACGTGTCGAGCACGAACCGCTGGGGGTCGTGCTCGACATCGCAGCCTGGAACTATCCGCTGCTCGTGCCGTCGAACGTCGTCTTTCCGGCGCTCGTCGCGGGCAACGCGGTCGTGTTGAAGCACAGCCCGAAGACGCCATTGACCGGCGCGCGCTTCGAAGCAGCGCTGCGTTCGCTGCCGATCCCAGGTGTCTTCGCGCACGTCGTGGTGCCCGACGCGGAGGCCAGCGCGCTGGTGTCTGATCCGCGCATCGATCACGTCTCGTTCACCGGCTCCGTGCGCACCGGCCGCAGCGTGTATCGCGCAGCAGCAGAGCGGCTCGTCGACGTCGGCCTCGAACTGGGCGGCAAGGACGCGGCGTACGTGGCCGAGGATGCCGACCTCGATTTCGCGGCCGAGAACGTGGTCGACGGCGCCTGCTACAACGCCGGCCAAAGCTGCTGTTCCGTCGAACGCATCTACGTACACCGATCTGTGCGCGACGCTTTCCTCGAACGCGTGCGCAAGGTGCTCGTCGCGTACGTCATCGGCGATCCGATGGACGACAAGACCACGCTCGGCCCGCTCGTCGACCAGCGCGCGCTCGACGCGGTGCAGAAGCAGGTGGACGAAGCGCGTGCGATCGGTGCGCGCATCGAAGTCGGCGGCAAGCGCCGCGGAACACGCGGATTCTTCTTCGAGCCCACGCTGATCGTCGATGCTCCTGCGGGATGCCTCGCGATGCGCGAGGAGACGTTCGGTCCCGTCGTGGCCGTGCAGGTCGTCGACGGCGACGAGGAAGCGATCGCAGCGATGAACGATTCGCGCTACGGCCTGACTGCGTCCGTGTGGACGAAGAACGCCGCGCGCGCGGAACGCTTCGCGCGCGAGGTCGAGGCCGGCACCGTCTTCCAGAACCGCTGCGACTACCTCGATCCTCTGCTGCCCTGGACGGGCTGGAAAGAGAGCGGCATCGGCTCGACGCTCTCCGAGTACGGCTACCTGGCGTTGACGCGCCGCAAGAGCATCCACTTGCGGCGCTGAACGAACGCAGCGTCGATCACTCGGGCGTGACGTACGCGGCCGTGATGCCGCCGTCGACGACCAGTTCGCCGCCCGTCATGTACGACGAGTCGTCGCTGGCCAGGAACAGCGCCGCGCGCGCCATCTCGCGCGCTTCGCCGAAGCGCCCCATCGGCACGTGTACGAGTCGGCGCTGACGCTTGGCTTCCGTGTCGAGGAACTTCATGAGGAGTTCCGTCTTCAACGGGCCGGGGCACAGCGCATTCACGCGGATCTTCTCGCGCGCGTGGATGACCGCCAGCTCGCGCGTCATCGCGAGCAGCCCGCCTTTGCTGGCGGTGTACGCGATCTGCGCCGTCGCCGCGCCGACCAGTGCGACGAACGACACCGTGTTCACGATCGATCCACCGCCGGCGCGCCGCAGCGCGGGGATGCCGTGCTTACAGCCCAGGAACACGCCCTTCAGGTTGATCGCCAGCGTCTTGTCCCACACCGCTTCGCTGGTCGAGATCGCGTCGTCGTCGCCCGAGTCCATGATCCCGGCGTTGTTGAACAGCACGTCGAGCCGCCCGAACGTCTTCTCGGTGAACGCGATCATCGCGGCGGAGTCGGCGTCCTTGCTGACGTCGGCGCGGAAGAACGCGGCCTCGCCGCCTTCCTGCTTGACGCGATCCGTCGTCGCTCGGCCGCTCTTCTCGTCCACGTCGCACACGACGACGCGCGCGCCTTCCTTGGCGAACAGCAATGCCGACTCTCCGCCAATCCCGCCGCCGGCGCCGGTGATCAGCGCGACTTTGCCCTTCAAACGCATCTCGTGTTGCTCCTGCAGGAAGACGTGGAACTCGAATCGACGCGCGCCGTTCTAGGCAACCCGCGTGCGACTTGCGAGCGTCGTGCGCGAGCGCCCGCTCGCCGCCGATCAATGTCCGGCGGAACCACGCGTCGCCTGCACGAGCGCGTCGAACAGCCGTTGCTGCGCCGGCTCGCGGTCGGCCGTGTGCTCGGGATGCCATTGCACGCCCACGAGGAACTTGTGCCGCGGGACCTCCACGGCCTCGATCGTCCCGTCGGCCGCCTTGGCCGTGACGACGAGGTCGCGACCCAGCGCCCGCACCGCCTGGTGATGGGAAGAAGCCGTGTCCGTACGCGTGCCGCCGACGATGCGCCCGAGGCGCGAGTCGGCCTCGACCGCGACGTCGTGCGGCGCGTACGTGCCGCTCGTCCGGCCCCGGTGTGGAACCTGGTTGCCGACCACGTCCGGCAGGTGCTCGATCAACGTCCCGCCCAGCGCGACGTTCAGAACTTGCATCCCACGACAGATCGCGAGCGTCGGGATCTCGCGCTCGACCGCTGCCCGTGCCAGCGCGAGCTCCATCTCGTCACGACCGCGGTTCACGCCGTAGAGCAGTGCGTGCGCATTGCCGCCGTACAGCGCCGGGTCGACGTCCCCGCCCCCGGGCAACACGAGCGCGTCGATCGCCCCCAGGAACTCGTCCAGGTTCGGCTCCACCGGCGGAAGCAACCAGGGCACCGCGCCGGCGCGCCGGATCGCCGCGACGTACTCGGTGGGCAGGCGGAACTGATCTTCGCGCGTGAACGCGGCGCCCTTCATCCGCGCGAGCCGCTTCGCGTTCGGGGCGTACATCGTGATGCCGACGATCGGGGTCTTGCTCATCGCGGTGGAGTTCGAACGGTCAGATGCGCTCGAAGTAGCGCTGACGCTCCCAGTCCGTCACGGCCTTGTCGTACTGCTCGACCTCGAGGCGGAAGAAGCGCCCGTAGTGATCCACGACCTCGTCACCGAACGCCGCGCGCGCGAACGTACTCGATGAGAACCGCTCGTTTGCGTCGCGCAGGCTGCGCGGGACCTCGGGCAACGACTGTGCGGCGTACATGTCGCCCTCGAACATCACCGGAGGCTCGATCTTGTTCGCGATGCCATCCAGTCCCGACGCGATCGCCGCCGCGAACGCGAGGTACGGATTGCAGTCCGCGCCCGGGATGCGGCACTCGATGCGCAGGCTGGGGCCCGACCCGACGACGCGAAACCCGGCCGTGCGGTTGTCGTGGCTCCACGCCAAACGCGTCGGCGCCCACGAACCGGCCTGGTAGCGCTTGTACGAGTTCACGACCGGCGCGTACATCGGCATCAACTCGGCTGCGTGCGCGATCCATCCGCCGAGGAACCAACGGAACGTGTCCGAGCAGGCCACCGGGCCCAGCGTGCCGCCGCCGGAAAACACGTTCTTCCCGTCGCGCGCGAGCGACATGTGCAGGTGCGAGCTCGACCCCGCCTGATCGGCGAACGGCTTCGCCATGAACGTGACGCTCGCGCCCTGCGCGTCGGCGACTTCCTTCAGGCACTGTTTGTAGACGACGTGGCGATCCGCCATCGCGAGCACGTCCGTGTAGCGCACGTTCAGTTCGTGCTGACCGTGCCCCCACTCGCCCTTGCTGTTCTCGACCGGCACGCCGGAATCGCGCAACGCACGCCGCGCGACGGCCGTGAACGGCTCTTCGCGCGTGCCCTGCAGCACGTGGTAATCCTCGAGATAGTCGCCCGCCGGATCGAGCCCGCGCCATCCCTTCTGCGCGGCGCCCCGGTACGAGTCGCGGAAGAGGTAGTACTCCAGCTCGCTGGCCGCGAACGCCTCGAAGCCGGACGCCGCGAGCTTTTCGACCTGCGCCACCAGCATCGAGCGCGGCGCGATCGAGACCAGCTCGCCGCTCTTCACGTCGTGCACGTCGCACAGGACGATCGCCGACTTCGACAGCCAGGCCGCCTTGCGCAACGTCGCCGCGTCGGGGACGAGGTGCACGTCGCCATAGCCGCGCTCCCAGCTCGCGAACGCAAATCCGGGCAGCGGGTTCATCTCCATGTCGACGGTCAGCAGGTAGTCGCAGGCATTCGTGCCGTGATCCGCGCCTTCGGCCAGGTAGAAGTCCGCGTCGAAGCGCTTGCCGACGAGCCGTCCGTAGTGATCGGTGAACCCGACGACGACGGTGTCGATCTCTCCTTGCTCGACCAACGCGGTGAGTTCACTGAGGGTCAGCATTCCGCGCACGACGGTCATGGGCTGCGTCTCCTGATTCGCTTTCGGATGGCTCGTTCGAGCGCGTGGTCAGGCTAGCAGATGGTCGAACACCGATCGCCACGCTCGAACCGGGGCGAAGTCCTCATCGCAGCAAATCGAGCGGCGATCTCAGAGCGGGAGTAGTCTGGCGCTCGAGCCCGCCGCCAGCTTTCCCCCGCGGGCCGAAGAAGGAGTTTCGCATGCGACCGCTTTTCGTGTTGGGTGTCCTCGTCGCCTCGATCGGTTCCACGGCTCGCGCCGACATCTTGTGTCACGCGGTGAACACACCGCTCGTGAACACCAATTGGAGCACTACCGTCCAGGTGCCGCGCTTCGATCCGAGTCTCGGCACGTTGAACCTCGTCGATGTGTGCGTGTCGGGGCAGATCTTCGGCGGTTACGGCGTCGAGTCGCTGGAATCGATCCCTAACCCGGTAACGATCCAATTCTCGGCGGTGGTTCCGCTGGCTCGACCCGATTTGAGCATCATCGCCATCGCGGTGCCCACCGTGAACGGCCAGCACAACCTCTCGGCCTTCGACGGCACGATCGACTTCGGCGGCACTTCAGGAGTCTTTCAGTCGGGTCTCTCCGCGCTCGCCACGACGCAAGTGAACTTGACCTCGGCCATGGACCTCGCGTTGTTCTCCGGTTCGCCGGGCAATCCGGGCCTGATCGTGCTGCCGATCTCGGGGCAGGGAGCGTCCACCGCCACAGGCTTCGGTCACCTCATCACGCAGTTCCAAACGCAAGCCGCCGGCCTCATTTCGATCTGCTACGACTACACCCCCTTCCCCATTTCGTTCTGCGCGGGCGATGGAATGCAGACGGCCTGCCCGTGCGCCAACAACAGCTCCGTCGGCGCCAACCAAGGCTGCTTGAATTCGTTCGGTTTCGGCGCCGCGCTCCGCGGAGCTGGCGTCGCAAGCATCGCGTCGGACTCGCTCGTGCTGACGTGCTCGAACTTGCCCGCGATGACGTCCTGCCTGTTTTTCCAGGGCACCGCGCAAACGAACGGCGGCGCAGGAACGAATCTCGGCGACGGCTTGCGCTGCGTGAGCGGCACGCTCGTGCGCCTCGCCACGAAAGCTGCCTCGGGCGGCAGCGTGAGTTACCCGCTGGCTGGCGATCCGCCGATCTCCGTGCGCGGTTCCGTGCCGGGCAACACGACGCGCTACTACCAAGCCTGGTACCGCAACCCGGCTGCGTTCTGCACCAGCGCCACGTTCAATCTTTCGCAGGGCGTCGCGGTGCAGTGGGCTCCTTGAGCCTGGCTTTACAGCTGGCTGCGTGAATCCCCGCGCGCTGACGGCTCGACTCGGTCAGCGCGCTTCGAAACCATGGGCGAGCACCGGGTCGTCGACAGCGCACAGTACGTCGCTGACGAGTCGAATTCGAAACTGCAGGGAGTCTCACCGCGATCCGCGCGCGGGAGTAGCCTGGCGTGCGCGCCCACCGCCAGCTCTTCCCCGTGGGCATGACAAGGAGTCTCACATGCGACTGCTATTCGTTCTGGGTCTGCTCATCGCTTCCATCGCTTCCACGGCTCGCGCCGACGTCCTGTGTCACGCGGTGAACACGCCGGTCGTCAGCACGAATTGGAGCACCACCGTCCAGGTGCCGCGCTTCGATCCAAGCCTCGGCACGTTGAACCTCGTCGACGTGTGCGTGTCGGGGCAGACCTTCGGCAGTTACGGCGTCGAGACCCTGGATCCGGGTCCCAGCGTGGTCACGGTCCAATTCTCGGCGGAAGTTGCGCTGGCTCGACCCGATCTGAGCATCATTGCCACCGCGGCTGCGACCCTGAACTTCCAGCACAGCCTCTCGGCCTTCGACGGCACGCTCGACTTCGGCGGCACTTCGGGGGTCTCCCAGTCGGGTCTCTACGCGCTCACCACGACACAGCTGAACCTGACGTCAGCGACGGACCTCGCGTTGTTCACCGGCGCGTCGAGTAATCCGGGCTCGATTGTGATGCGGATCTCGGGGCTGGGAGTGTCCACCGCCACCGGCGGCGGTGGCATCATCACGCTGTTTCAGACGCAGGCTGCTGGCCTGGTCTCGATCTGCTACGACTTCACGCCCTTTCCCGCTTCGTTCTGCGCGGGCGATGGAACACAGACGGCCTGCCCGTGCGGCAACAACAGCTCCGTCGGCGCCGACCAAGGCTGCGCGAACTCGTTCGGAATGGGTGCTGCATTGCGGGGAGCCGGCGTCGCGAGCGTCGCGTCGGATTCACTAGTGCTGACGTGCTCGAACTTGCCCGCGATGACGTCCTGCCTGTTCTTCCAGGGCACTGCGCAAACGAACGGCGGGGCAGGATCGACTCTCGGCGACGGCCTGCGCTGCGTGAGCGGCACGCTCGTGCGCATCGCCACGAAAGCGGCCTCGAGCGGCAGCGTGAGTTACCCGCAGGTCGGCGATCCGCCGATCTCCGTGCGCGGCTCCGTCCCGAGCAACACGACGCGCTACTACCAAGCTTGGTACCGCAACCCGGCCGCGTTCTGCACCAACGCCACGCTCAACCTGTCGCAAGGCGTCGCAGTTCCGTGGACGCTTTGAGTCTCGTCGTGCAGCGAGTTGCGTGAATTCCTGCGCGCGCTGAGCAGCTCGAGCGGCTCAGCGCGCGTCGAGAAACGCCTGCATGTCGTCGGACATCGGGCTGACGACCTCGACGCGCTCGCCCGTCCCCGTCGCGCGGAACACGAGCCGGTGGTTGTGCAGCGCGTGTCGTTCCATGCCCAACTCGGCGCGGTCTTCGGCGGTCAACAGGTCGTCGAGCGCGCGCTCGAACAGCGACTCGTCGACGCCGTACAGCTTGTCGCCCACGACCGGATGCCCGATCGCGTGCATGTGGACGCGGATCTGGTGCTGGCGACCGGTGAACGGCTTGCATGCGACCAGCGCGCAGTCGTCGAAGCGCTCGAGCACGCGCCAATCCGTGCGGCAGGCTTGACCGTCGGCCGCAACCGTCATCTTCAACGCGACGCTCGACACGCGCGCGGTGCCGATCGGCAAGTCGACGACGCCGGATTCGCGGTCGGGATTGCCGCGCACGATCGTCAGGTATTCCTTCTCGACCTCGCGGCGCTCGAATTGTTGTTGGGCGTCGGCGTGCGCGATCGGATCGAGCGCGACGAGCACGATGCCGCTCGTCTCGCGGTCGAGTCGGTGACACAGGCGTGGTGCGCCGAGTTTCTCCAGCTCGAAACCGCCGCCGTAGCGGGCATGCACGCGTTGGATCAGGGTGTCGGAGACGTAGCGACCGCTGGGGTGCACGACGACTCCGGCGGGTTTGTCGACGGCGAGCAGGCGGCCGTCGTCGTACAGCACCGTCAGCTCGTCGGTCGCGGGCCCGATGACGGGGCGCAGTTCTTCGGGGATCACGATGGTGACGCGTGATCCGTGGTGGAGCTTGCGGCCGGGGCGGAGTTCTTCGAAGGGCTCGGCGCCGCCGTTCGGGCGATCGGGGCGGCTCGGGTCGATCAGGACGTGACCGGATTTGATCAGGTCTTGGATCGAGGTGCGTGAGCGCCAGGCGAGGTGATGGACGAGGAACGAGTCGAGGCGGATCTCGAAGCCGAGGTGTGGACGTTGCCAGTCGTTCGCGCTGACGGTGAGTGAGACGTGGCTCGGGGTTTGGTTGAGGTCGCGGTCTTTGCCGAAGAGGCTCATGCGACTTGGGAGGATACGGGGACGGGAGGGATCGAGTGCGAGCTCACGACGTGACCTCTGAAAACAGAACGACCCGGTGTGACACCGGGTCGGACTGACGCACACGTTTCATGTGCGGATCCGCCAAGGCGGATCCTGCCCGCCTTGCGGCGGGGTGGGCCTATACGGCGCTGGGAGGTCCCGACTGCGAGAACGACGGCTTGCGCATCGGACGCGCGCGACGGCGCTTGCGCACCTTCGACGGATCGTTCTTGCGCGTGGCCTTCTGGATGATGCGCAGGCGCTCCCGGCGCTCACGACGACGCTTGTCCGACCGCTTTTCGTGCCACGTGTACGCCTTCGCGAGGCGGAAGATGCCGCTGTAGTTGCACTGGCGCTTGAAGCGCCGCAGCGCAGCCTCGAGGGACTCGTTGGCACGGACCTGAACTTTGATCACACGTTCTTTCCTTCGGGAGTGGTGTCGGTCGTCGCGCGGCCGTGAAGGCGCGCGTGGGATGCGGGTCGCGGCCGTCGAGGCGCGCGTTGAAAGCGGGCGAAGAGGATAGCGAGGACGCGCGAGACGGCCAAGGCCCGGCTGGAATCGGGACCCGGCGCCTGGGATCCTGCCGCCGTGGAGAATACGGGGAAAGGCTCGCGCGCGGCGCCGGAGAGCGAGCTGGTGGCCTCCATCGAGCGCGTCACGTACACGCACGAGGAGAGCCTGTACTCCGTCCTAAGGGTCAGCCCTGAAAAGGGTTATGGCCCACCCGCGGACCGCTATCCGTTCGCGCCGGACCTCGTCACGGCGGTCGGGCGCATCGATCGGCCGGCGCCCGGGATGCGGCTGAGGCTCGGTGGTCGCTGGATCGACCACAAGGAACACGGCGTCCAGTTCGAGTTCGAGGCCGTCGAGGTCCTGCCGCCCAGCGGCCGAGCGGGCCTCGTGAAGTACCTCGCGTCGGATCGGTTCGAGGGCGTGGGCGAGAAGCTCGCCGAGCGCATCGTCGCCGAGTTCGGTGACGACGCGTTCACCGAGATGCTCGCGCATCCCGAGAAGCTCGATGTCGTGAAGGGTCTGCGCGCGAACGTGCGCGAGAAGTTGCTCGCGACGGTCGCGCTCGATTTCGGCACGCACAAGGCGCAGGGCTTCTTGCGCGGACACGGTCTCGGTCCGGTGCAAGCGGCGGCGGTCGTGCGCAAGCTCGGGCCCGAGGCCGAGGACTTGGTGCGCGCGGATCCGTACCGACTCGCAGGCGCGGTCGGCGGCATCGGCTTCGCGATCGCGGATCGCATCGCGCACGCGTTGGGTGTCGAGCCGGATGATCCGCGGCGCGGACGCGCAGCGTTGGTGCACGCGTTGCAGGAAGCAGCGGGCGACGGGAACTCGCTCGTGTCGCGCGTGGACCTGGTCGCAGCGGCGACCAAGACGCTCGAGGACGCGGTTCCGACCCTTGTGCTCGAGGAATGCGTCGACGAACTCGCGCGCACGTCGGCCGTCACCATCGACGCGAATGAAGCTGGTGAGCAGCGCGTGTACCTGCCTCACTTGGCGCACTGCGAGAAGGAGCTGGCGCGCAACCTCACGCGCATCCTGCAGTCGGGTGCGCGCACGCCGCTGGCGGACGCCACGGATCTGGAGCGCGCCGAGCGCAAGTCGGGCGTGCAATTGCACGCGACGCAGCGCGAGGCAGTGCTGGGACTGCTCGCGGAACCGCTAGCACTGCTGACCGGTGGACCGGGCGTCGGCAAGACGACGATCACGCGCTTCGTCGTGCAGCTCGCGGCCGCGAAGGGCGCGAAGATTCTGCTGGCGTCCCCCACCGGACGTGCCGCGAAGCGCTTGTCGGAAGCGACGGGCGAACCGGCACAGACGGTGCACAGGCTGCTGGGCTACGACCCGAGCTCCGAGGGTTTCGTGCACGACGCGCGCAATCCGCTCGACGCGGACCTGATCGTCGTCGACGAAGTGTCGATGCTCGACGTGGTGCTAGCGCATCACTTGGTCAAGGCGATTGCCGCTCCCACGCGCGTCGTGTTCGTCGGTGACCCGGATCAACTACCGTCGGTCGGGCCGGGCAACGTGTTGCACGATTTGCTCGCGTGCGCGGCGGTTCCGCGTTGGCGATTGACCGAGATCTTCCGTCAAGCGCACGACAGTCGCATCGTCGTGAACGCGCACCGCATCCTGCGCGGCGAGGAACCCGACTTGCCGCCGCGTGGCGATCGCGCGTCCGACTTCTATTTTTTTCCCGAGGACGATCCCGAGCGCGCGGCCGAGCTGCTGGTCGACGTCGTGACGCGGCGCATCCCCGAGACATTCGGGTTGAAATGGGTCGACGACGTGCAAGTCGTAGCGCCGATGTACCGCGGCGACTGCGGCGTCGACGCGCTGAACGAGCGCTTGCGCGCTGCGCTGGGTGCCGGCGGTCGTGAAGTGCGTCAGGGCGCGCGCGCATGGCGCACGGGCGACCGCGTGATCCACACGCGCAACGACTACGAGAAGGAAGTGTTCAACGGCGACATGGGGCGCATCGCGCGCATCGCCGAGGCCGGCACCGTCTTCGTGAAATACCCCGATCGCGAGGTGAAATACGAGGGTTCCGAGCTGTCGGACTTGCAGCCCGCGTTCGCGATCACCGTGCACCGCTCGCAGGGCGCCGAATTTGCGGGCGTCGTCATTCCGCTCGTGCCGCAGCACTGGATGATGTTGCAGCGACACCTCTTGTACACGGCGGTCACGCGCGCGAAGAAGCTGTGCGTGCTGGTCGGTTCGCGTCGTGCATTGCGCATGGCGTTGGACAACACGGACGAGTCGGCGCGGCAAAGCGCATTGACCGAACGCATCGAGCGCGCGCTCAGGGCGTCATGACCGGCGCGAGTTCGCCGCTCCGGTTCCTGGCCGCCGAGCCGGGCTTTCGGCGCCTGTGGATGGCCACGGCGATCTCGGAGCTCGGATCCGTGGTGTCGCGGCTCGCGTTCCTGCTGCTCGTCCACGAACGCGCCGTCCAGCGCCAGGACGCGGCGCCCGAGTCGGCCACTGCGCTGATGCTGGTCGCCGAAACGATCGCGATCGTCCTGTGCGGTCCGTTCGCGGGCGCACTCGTCGACCGCACGGATCGGCGTAAGCTGCTCGTCGTCGCGAACTGCGTGCAATTCCTGCTGGTCGCGTCCGTGCCGTTCGCTGCGCGCCTCGAAGCAACGTGGCCCATCTATCTGCTCGCGATGGCGATCTCCGGCATCTCGACGGTCTTCCCGCCGTCGCGGCAGAGCGCGATCCCCGACCTCGTCGGTGTAGAGCGCGTACCGATGGCGAACTCGATCTCGTCCAGCACTTCGAGCTTCGTCATCGTCCTCGGCGCTGCCGTCGCAGCGCTCGTGATCGCGACGACGAACAAGGACGTGTGCTTCTGGTTCGACTCGGCGAGCTTCCTCGTCGCCGCACTCGTCGTGACCGGTCTCGTTCTGCCACGCTACTCGGGCGACCGGCACGGCCTGCGCTCGTTCTTCCGCGAGATCGCCGGCGGCCTCGCCTACGTACGACGCACGCCACCGATCGCGTACGTCGTGCTGTGCTACTTCGTGTCGTTCCTCTTCATCGGCCTGTGGCTACCGATCATGCCCGAGTACTTGCGTCGACACATCGGTGTCGACGCCGACCTGTGGTTGCCGCGCGTGTATCTGTGCTTCGGCATCGGCGGCATCGTCGGCGGGGCGCTGGGCCCTTGGATCGGCCGCCGCGTGCGCATCGGCCGCGCGGTCGTGCTGATGTTCATCCTCGAGCCGCTTCTGATGGCCGCGCACGGCTTCCCGCTGGCCGTTCCGACGTTGCTCGTGCTGACGTTCGCGTGGGGCATGCTGGCGTTCGCGTACTTCGTGCAAGAGGACAGCGTCCTGCAGCAGGATGTGCCGCCGGCACTGCGCGGCCGCGTGTTCGGCATGTTGCCGCCCCTGCAAGCGCTCGGAACTTTGGCGGCCAGCTCGATCGTGCTGTGGGAAGCGGGCCGCGTCGCACCGGGCGACATCATGTTCCTGGCGGGCGCGGGCTACCTCGTCGCCTCGGTCGCATTCCTGCTGCTTTTCCGCGGCGGATACGCGCTATGGCGTCGACCGAATCTGGTCGCCGCGAACCCCTGAGCGCACGTCAGCTCGACTCGCCCGAGCCCTGCTCGTCGCGCTGCTTCGCCCACCACGCGAGTCGCTTCGCGATCTCCTTCTCGAACCCGAACGGGCCAGGCGTGTAGATCGCCTTGCCGCGCAACTCGTCGGGCAAGTACTCCTGCGCGAAGAAGCCCGTCGCGGAATCGTGCGCGTACTTGTAGCCGGCGCCGTGACCGAGCGACTTCATCAGCTGCGTCGGCGCGTTGCGCACGTGCGGCGGAACTGCAGCGCCCGGCGTCGCGCGCGCGGCTTCGAACGCGGCACCGAGTGCAGCCTTCACGCTGCCCGATTTGGGCGCCGTGGCGAGGTACACGAGCATCTCACCCATCGGCAAGTAGCCCTCGGGGGCGCCGAGCATGTGGTACGCATCGCGCGCCGCGACCGCGAGGGGCAGCGCTTGCGGATCCGCAAGCCCTACGTCCTCCGCCGCCATCGCGATCGCGCGTCGGAAGATCACCATCGGATCCTCGCCGCCCTCGATCAGGCGCGCGGCCCAGTACAGCGCCGCGTCCGGATCACTGCCGCGCAACGACTTGTGCAGCGCGCTCAACTGGTCGTAGTGGACGTCGCCGCCCTTGTCGTGCACGGCGAAGCGCGTTTGCAACGCTTCCTGCGCCGCCGGTTGATCGATGTGACCGCCCGGCCCGATCGAGGACGCAGCTGCTTCCAGTACGGTCAGCGCGCGCCGCGCATCGCCGTCGGACTGCACGGCCATCCAGCGCAAAACGTCGTGCTCGACCGTGATGTTCAGCGCGCCCAGCCCACGCTCCGCATCCGTCAACGCGCGCCGCAACACGCGCTCGACATCTTCCGCCGACAGGGATTTCAGGACGAGCACGCGCGCGCGTGAGAGCAGCGCGCTGTTCACCTCGAAGCTCGGATTCTCGGTCGTCGCGCCGATCAACGTGACGAGCCCTTCCTCCACCGCCGGCAGCAAGCTGTCTTGCTGCGACTTGTTCAGCCGATGTATTTCATCGACGAACAAGACGGTGCGCTGACCGCGCGCCATCCGTTCGCGCGCCTCTTCGAAGATCACGCGCAGCCGCGGTACGCCCTCGCTGACCGCGCTGAACGGCACGAACTCCTGCACGCCCGCCGACGCCGCGATGCGCGCCAGCGTCGTCTTGCCCGTGCCCGGCGGCCCCCACAAGATCACGGAACCAAACGTGCCGTCCTCGATCGCGCGCCGCAGCGGCTTGCCCGCGCCGACGAGATGTTCCTGACCGCTCAGCTCGTCAAGAGTGCGCGGCCGCATGCGCGCGGCGAGCGGGCGACCTCGGTCGTCGGCTTGGAACAACGCGGGATTCTCGGTGAGCTTCTTCGTCATCGGGACGCGCGGTCCACTCTAGCGCTCTGAGCGGCGTCCGAGTTCGTAGAGCAAGATCGACGCGGCCACCGTCACGTTCAGCGACTCGGGGCCGGCGCGCATCGGGATCGTCAGGCCGTCGAATGGCGCGGCGATCGCGGGCAGATCGCCAGTCTCGCCGCTGATCCACAGCGCGATCGGGCCGCGTCTCGAGAACGTGCGCGGATCGGCGCCGTCGCGCGTCGCGGCGCGCACGCTGTGCACGGAACGCCGCGCGAGCGCGCTCGCCACCGTTTCGGCGGTCGAGCCGGTCGCGACGCAGAGGCGCAGAAGGCTGCCCATCGATCCGCGCAGCGACTTCTCGTTCCACGGCGACGCGCCGCCGGCGATCACGACGAACGCCGCGGCGCCGAACGCTTCCGCGGCGCGTGCCAGCGCGCCTAGGTTGCCTGGATCCGCGATGCCGGCGACGACCAGCACGACGGCGTCCTGCGCCAGCTCCATCGTCGCGATGTCGTGCGACGTCGGGGTCGACGCGAGCGCAACGATTCCGGGCGAGCTCGATAGCGTGCTGACGCGCGCGAGCAAATCCGCATCGACGAAGCGCACGTCGACGTTGGCGCTCGACAGTTCACGCGCGCGTTCGGTGCGATCGTGCGCGAGCAGCACGACCTCGATCGGTACGCGCGCGGTGACCGCGTCGTCGACGAGCCGGTCGCCCTGTAGCGCGATCGACGTCGGTTCCCTGCCGGCCAGCACCGCTCGCGCGCGTTGCACGAGCGGATTTTGCGCCGAACGGACGACCTCGAGGTCGCGCGCGGTCATCGACTTCCGTCAGACCCCGGTGCCGAATCCCGAAGACGAGCGGCCGTGGTCAGCGCGACCACCGGCCGACTTCGCGGGTGCGCGGGCCGGTGCACGAGCAGGTGTGCGCGAGCCGCCCGCCGCGGGACGCGCGGGACCGCGTGCACCACTCGAGCTGGGACGCGCAGGCCCAGCTCGTGAGCCGCCGTGACGCGGGCTCGCGAACTTGCCGCGTCCCCCGCCGGGTGCTGCGCGCTCGCTCGTGCGACCGCTGCGACCCGGGCGCGGTCCGCGCTCGCGCTTCTCGGGCGCTTCGTTGCGCAGACCCTGCGCCGAACCCGAGGCGACCGGGATCTTGCGCGCGATCAGCTTCTCGATGTCGCGCAGGAACTCCCGCTCCTCGCCCGAGCAGAAAGCGATCGCGATGCCTGTCGCGCCGGCGCGCGCCGTGCGGCCGATGCGGTGCACGTACGTCTCGGGGACGTTGGGCAATTCGTAGTTCACGACGTGCGTGATGTCGTCGACGTCGATGCCGCGCGCGGCGATGTCCGTCGCGACCAGAACGCGCGTCGTGCCGGCGCGGAAGCTCGCGAGCGTGCGCTCGCGATTGCCCTGCGTTTTGTTGCCGTGGATCGCTTGCGCGGGAATGCCGTCCAGCGTCAGCCGCTTCGCGACCTTGTCGCCGCCGTGCTTCGTGCGCGTGAAGACCAGCGCGCGACCGACTTCCGGCCCGGACAGGATCTGGCGCAAGAGTTCCGGCTTGCCGCCGCGATCGACGAAGTGCACGGACTGCTCGACCGCTTCCACCGTCGTCGCGGCCGGCGTGACGTAGACCTTTTCCGGGTGCGAAAGGATCCCGTCGGCGAGCGACGCGATCGCGGGCGGCATCGTCGCACTGAAGAACAGCGTCTGACGCTTCTTCGACAGCGCTTGCAGAATGCGCTTCACGTCGGGCAAGAACCCGAGGTCGAGCATGTGGTCGGCTTCGTCGAGGACGAGGATGCCGACCTTGTCGAGCCGCGCGTGGCGCTGGCCCATCAGGTCGACGAGTCGACCGGGCGTCGCGACGAGGACGTCGAGCCCGCGCTCGAGCGCGCGAACCTGCGCGCCCTGCGGAACGCCGCCGAAGATCACGGCGACGGACATGCCCAAGCCGGCGCCGTAGTTCTTGAAGCTCTCGGCAACCTGCGACGCCAGCTCGCGCGTCGGCACGACGACGAGCGCGCGCACTTGGCGCGGCCCGGCGTGCGGACCCGACTGCGAGAGGAGCTGCAGCATCGGCAGCGCGAAGCTGGCCGTCTTGCCCGTGCCCGTGCGCGCGCAGCCGAGAAGGTCCTTGCCCAAGAGAACGTGCGGGATCGCCGCGACTTGAATCGGCGTCGGCGTCGAGTAGCCCTGCGCCTCGACGGCGCTGAGGAGTTTGGGCATCAGGCCCAGGTCGGCGAACGTGCCGCCACCGGAGGGCACGTCGTGGTGCCGCGGAGCCGAGATGGGCGCGGTGTGCGCGGCCGGAGCACGCGGTGCATGTCGCGGTGCGTCCGCGCGCGGAGCGGCGTGGTGCGCCGGTGCGGAACGCGGCGCGATGGGACGAGCGTGCGCGTCGGAGCGCGGAGCGCGCTCCGGGGCGCTGCGGTCGGGGGCGCCGCGTTGCGGAGCGCGGGGTTCCGCAGAGCGATGCTCGGCGGGACGGTGCTCGGCGCGACGTTCGGTCGCGCGCGGAGCGTGCGTGCGCGCGGGCTCGTGGCGTGCCGGCGCGGCGCGAGTGCGCTCGGCGGCACGCTCGGCCGTGCGCGGTGCGTGACCGGCGGCGCGCGGAGCCTGCGGCGCGGGACGGCGGTCCGGGGCGTGGGGGGCGGCATCGCGCGCTGTGCGCTGCGATTCGCGTTGCTCGGGTCCGGAGTGTGACCGGCCGGGCGCTTTGTCCGCGTGTCGCGGACCTCGATTCTGTTCCAACATGGCCAGCACTCTAGTCTTTGGCGGGGATCCCCACGGCGTATGGCCTTTCTTTCACGCGATTTCCCGCCTTCCCGCCCCCTGGGCGGCCGCTACCCTTCGCGCCGATGAGTTCCCTCCAGATGGGTCGCGTGGTGCGCACCGACGCCAAGGTGTGCCACGTGCTCGTCGACGGGCGCGTGATCCAGGCGGCACCGCGCGGCGCCCTCTACGGTCAAGACGCCGAGCGCCGCAACGAGAAGAACCCGGTCGCGGTCGGTGACGACGTCGAAGTCGACCTCGCCAGTTCGCCGGCGAGCCTCGAGCGCGTGCTGCCGCGCCGCAATCAATTGTCACGGGTCGCGTCGTCGCACGATCCGCGCGAGCAAGTGTTGGCCGCGAACGTGGACCAGCTCGTCGTCGTCGGATCGCTGGCGAAACCGGGCTTTTCGAGCAACCGCACCGACCGCATCTTCGCCGCGTGTTGGTGGCAGCACATCCCCTGCAAGTTGGTGCTGAACAAGACGGACCTCGCCAGCGCCGAGGACCTCGCGTCGATCCAAGGCACGTACGAGCGCATCCCGATCGACGTACTGCCGACCAGCGCGGCGAAGTCGGAAGGACTCGATGCGTTGCGCGACACATTGATCGGGAAAACGTCCGTCGTCTACGGCGCTTCGGGCGCGGGGAAATCGAGCCTGCTCAACGCGCTGCAGCCCGGTTTGAACCTGAAAGTCGGCAAGATCAGCAAGTTCTGGGACCAGGGCAAGCACACGACGACGTTCTCGCTGATGCATTTCCTGGACATCGGCGCGACGGTCATCGACACGCCCGGCATCCGCGTTTTCCGGCCGTACGGGATCCCGCCGGCCAGCTTGCGCGACTGCTTCCCGGAGTTCCGTCGCTTCCAATTGCGCTGTCAGTTCCCGGACTGCGGGCACGATCACGAGCCGGGCTGCGCCGTGTTCGACGCGGTCGAAGCGGGCCAGATCGCGTCCAGCCGCTACGCCAGCTACGTCGAGATGCTCGACGAGCTGCGCAAGGCACCCGAAGCGGTCGAGGACATCGAGCCCGACGACGATCCCTGAACCGGGTCGCGCTTCAGGCCGCGCCGTGCATCGCGGCGATCTTCCAGATCCAGCTCGCCAGCGCGATCCCGCCGACGACGAACGCCCAGGCGAGCGGTCGCATCGAACGCGTCACACCGCCCAGGTCCTGGCCGCGCGCGTGCTGCACGAGCGCGAAGAGCGCGGCGAGAGGCACCGCGATCGTCAGCAGCAGTCCAAGCGGTTGCGTCCAGAACGAGCGCTCGAACAGGCCATGCGCGGCGAGCGAGACGGACGTCGTCACGCCGCAGCCGGGACAGGGGAACCCCGTGACGGCCAAGAACGCACACGGCGGCATGCCGAGCTGTTCGTGCGTGCCGAACCCGCGCGGGTCGGGCGTGATCCACAGGCCCAGCGCGAGGACCGCGAATGCAGCCAGCAACGTCCCGACGAGCAACAGCCAGTGCTCGGACGAACGACGGTTTCGCGCGAGGGCGGTCGGATCGGGTGCGGAGATGGCCACGACCTGCCCATCATCAGGTTCTGGACCGCTCGCGGTCCAGCCGGTCAGGTCGTGGCGCTCTTTTCTCCGTGCGCCGGAGCGTCAGTTGAAGTCGTAAACGTACGACAACCGCAGCTTGTTCAAGATCGCGTAGGGCAACTTCGCGACGAGCTTGAGGTCCTGGTCCCCGTGGTCGTTGAAGCCGCGCAGCACCGGGTTCATCATCGTGAAGAAGCGGCGCGACGAGCGGTCGTCGGCCTCGTACGAACCAGGGCGCACTTCGCCGCCCAGCTCGACGTTCAAGTTGCCCGTGTAGAACACGCGCACGCGGTGCAGCGACTGGTTCTTGGCCAGGTCGCGTTGCTGCGGATCACCACCCTGGTCCAGAAACTCGTGGGCGAGCAGGATCTCGTCCACGTTCACGTGCAAGAGCGGCGTGTTGATCCGCTCGCAGGAGTTCAGGTCGATCAAGGACGCGTCGCGCACCTTGATGAAGTACCGCCGGTGCTCGTCGAGCACCTGAGACAACCGCGTGTACTTGTTCTCGATGTTGCCCTTGATCAGGAAAGAATCCGTCAAGAGCAGGTCCGAGACGATCGTCAACATCGCGATTTCGTGGCGGTCTGTGGGGGATCGAGAAGAGGCCGCGTCGCCCCCACCAGGTGGAAGGAGCCGGTCACCAGCACCCAGGTTCCTCGTTCCGTTGCGAGCTGGATCGCCTTGGCGAGGGCGTTCGTCGGTTCCGACGCTGTTTCGGCGTCGATCCCTGCTCGAGACGATTCCTCGGCCAAGACTTCCACGGCCCGCAACGGCCCAGAGGCCGCTGTCGTGCAAAGAAGCCTATCGGCCCCGTCCGCGAGCACCTTGAGGATCGCCGGGGCATCCTTGTCGCGCCCCAGGGCCAGCACGACCACCGGCTTGCGCCGCGGCAGGCGTGGGTCGACCGCTGCCTCGCGCAGGACGCTCGCGAGGCTGGAGGCGACGTGTGCGCCGTCGAGCATCACCAGCGTCTCGCCCGAGCTGCGCAGTTCCTGGCGGCCGCCCAGCCGACCGGCCGCGATCGCATCCGCGTCGAGCAGGGACCCGGAAAGCAATTCCGTGGTCTCGCCGTCACCCTCTTTCCGGATGTGCACACCCCGGCGTCCGAGTTCGTCGAGCGCGAGGCGCACGAGGTCCGCGTTGCGGTCGACGAGCAGCTCCGCGCGTCGCGCCGGGCGCAGGGTCGCGACGCCCAGCTCGGCCGCGATCTCGTCCAGCACGACCTCGGCCTCGTCGTCGGCGTTCGTCTCGAGATCGCGCATGACGCCCGTCACGAGCGTAGAGCCAGGCTTCAAGATGCCACCTTTCTCGCGCGCGATCGCAGCACGCGTCGCGCCCAGGACCTGCATGTGCTCGTAGTCGATGTTCGTGATGATGCAGACCTCGCCGCGCACGACGTTCGTCGAGTCGAGGCGCCCGCCGATGCCGACTTCCACGACGGCCCAGTCGCACTTCGCGCGCGAAAACACGAGGAAAGCAGCGGCCGTGACGATGTCGAACCACGTCGCCTCGTCGGCCGGCGTGCGCTCGACGATCGCGGCCGAGCGCACGTTCAGGACGTCCTCGAGCGCCTGCGCCAGCGCGTCATCCTCGACTTCGCAGCCGTCGACACGCACGCGCTCGTTCATGCGCTCGAGGTGCGGGGACGTATAGAGGCCCGTGCGCAAACCGGCGCGCCGCAGCGCCTCGGCCATCAGCGCCGACGTCGTCCCCTTCCCCTTCGTGCCGGTGACGTGCACGGCGCGAAAGCTCGTGTGCGGGTCGCCGAGCCGCGTCATCAGGTCCGTCATCGGGGCGATGCCGACGCGCATGCCGCGCCGATCGCGTCGCTCCCAATCGACGAGGACGTCCAGATCGGCGACGACGCGGTCGAGACGCGGTGAAGGCATGGCGGGAAAGCTACGCCGAGCCGGCCGTGGTGAAAGTCATACCTCTCAACGAATCGTGCCCAAGCGACGCGAGGAGGCCGACAGAACGCCAGCGGAGGCGGCCTCCTGGCCGCTGAGCATGGCGTGACGAGGCCGACGAAGCAGCGCGACGGCACGGTTTGTTGAGAGGCATGACTTTCACCACGGCCTGCTCGCGGAAGCGTTGTCCACGGCCCAGAGAGCAGGCACGCTGCGGAACATGGGATTCTGTCTCCCGCCGAGCCCGGCTCTCTTCCGATGGTCCGACACGGGAACGACGCCAACCCGCCCCCCACCCCCCCCCCCACCCCATGGGTGAACAGATACACCGGATCAATGTGATGGGGATACAAAAGGCGGGCCCCC
>JBBQCC010000023.1:0-26868 GCA_038318285.1 Planctomycetota bacterium
TCTCACCGACCGAAACGACGGTACGAACATGGCGCTCATCGATTTCCACACGCATTTTTTCTCCGCCGCGTACTTCCGCGCGCTGGCCGCACAGTCTCCCGGCAGTGAAACGGTGGACGCGAAGTTGGCGCGCGTTTCGAGCGCCGCTGGGTTCCAGGTGCCGAGCGATTCCATCGCCGAGCACACCGCGCGCTGGATCGCCGCGATGGACGCGAACGACGTGGCGCACATGTGCACGTTCGCCAGCGTGCCCGAGGAAACCCCTCTCGTGTGCGAAGCGGCAGCGGCCTCGGGCGGCCGGCTCTCAGCGTTCGCGATCGTCAACCCACGAGTGGAGGGCGCGACAGAGAAGCTGCGCGGCCTGCTCGCGGCCAAGAAAGTGCGCGGTGCGCTGGTGTTCCCCGCGCTGCACCACTGGCGCTGGGACGGCCCCGAGGCGGCGGCGCTGCTCGCAGTGATGGAGGAACAGCGCGCGATCCTGTACGCGCACTGCGGACTCTTGGTCGTGAAGGTGCGCGACCTGCTCGGCTTCCCGCGCACGGCCGACATCGGGTACGCGAACCCGCTCGCGTTGGTACCAGCCGCGAACGCGCATCCGCATGTGCATTTTGTGATCCCGCACTTCGGCGCGGGCTTCCTGCACGAGACACTGCTCGTCGGAGCGCAGTGCCCGAACGTGTACGTCGACACGTCGTCGTCGAATTCGTGGCGTGCGACGCTGGTTCCCAAGCCCAGCCTGACGGACGTGTTCGCACGCGCGCTCGAAGTCTTCGGCAAGGACCGCATCCTGTTCGGCACGGACTCGAGCACGTTCCCGGCCGGCTGGCGCGTGGATCGCCACGACGATCAACACCGCGCGCTGCTCGACGCGGGCGCCGACGCCAAGGCCCTCGAGCTGATCTTCGGCGGCAACGCGGCGCGACTGCTCGGACTGGGGTGATCCGCCGCGCGAATCAGGGCTTGCGCCGCCGCACGAACGCACCCTCGGCATAGGTATCGGTCGCGACCAGCGTGCCGGTCTTGTCGTACAGGCGCGTGTCGCCGTCGGGCTTGCCGCCCGCGTAATTCGCCTCGATTGCGCGCCTACCGTCGTTCCAGAATTCCGCCCAGGCGCCATCGGGCCGGCCCTCGCGGTACGTGCCGCGAAACTTCGGCTGCCCATTCGGCCACCACTCCTGCCAGGGACCATTCGCGCGGCCGCGTTCGTAGGTCGCTTCCAGCAGCAGTTGCCCGTCCTCGGCCCACGTGCGCCACACGTCGTGCTGGAAACCGTCGATGTACTGGCCTTCGCGCGCCTTCTTGCCGTTCTCGTGCCACGTGACGAGCGCGCCGTTCGGCTTGCCGTGCGCGTAGTGGATCTCCGACCACGGCGCGCCGCCGGCGAAGTGCGTGCGCCGGACCTCGTCGCCGCACGACGCGCAGGCGAGCAGCAACGCAGCGAGGAGCGCGCGACGGATCACCGCTGCTTCTCCGGCGTGTTCTCCGGCGTGTTCTCTGGCGTGTTCTCTGGCGCGGCCGGCACGGCCTCACCCGCATAACCGAGGTCCTGCAGTCGCTGCATGTCGCCCGCCGTCGGCGTGTACGGCTCGACCAGCGGATAACAACCGGCCCAGCGGATCGCGCGCCCGATCCGGTGCAGGACGAGCTCCCGCAGATCCCGCGCGCGATCGGCCGCTGTCGTGCGCAGGTCCGTCGCTTCGTGCGGGTCGCTCGCGAGGTCGTAGAGCGCGCTCTGGTCGCGCGACTGCTTCACGCTCTGGTCCTCGATCAGCTTCCACGCTTCGGCGCGCACCATGCGCAGATCCTGACCTTCGTGCCAGCGCACTTCGGCGACCACTTCACGTGGCGCGAGCGTGCTCGTGCCGCGGATCTCGCCGAGCAGACTGCGCCCTTCCAATTCGTGCGTGCACGTCGCGCCCTGGACCTCCCGCACGTCGATGCCGCACGCGTCGAGCAGCGTCGGCAGCACGTCGACGTTGCCCACCACCTCGGGCGCGCGGTGCGCGGCCGCGCCGGGCACGCGCACGACCAGCGGGATGCGCACCGCCTCCTCGTACAGCGAGTAGCCGTGGCGCTTGAAGCCGTGCTCGCCGAACTCCTCGCCGTGATCGGCCGTGATCACGACGATCGTCTCGTCTTCCAGACCCAAGTCGGCGAGCCGCTTCAACACGAGACCGACGTAGTGGTCCGTGAACGCGATCTCACCGTCGTAGAGGTCGATCTCCTCGGTCATCCCGAACGTTTCCGAGAACCCCGCGTGCGGCAGATACGTGTCGTGCGGATCGAAGTAGTGCAGCCACAGGAACCAGGGCACGTCCTCCTTCGCGGCGGCTTTGCGCTCGAGGAAACGCACGCCGCGCTCGGTCACGCCGGGCGAGCTGATCGCCTCGGCCGCGTCGGACGGCGGACGCACCAGTTCGTCGTCGACGTGCGTGAAGCCCTGCTGCAAGCCGTACTGCGCCGACAGGAAGATGTGGCACGCGACCATCGCCGTGTCGTAACCGGCGTCGCGCAGCATCTCGGCCGCGGTCGTGAACTCGGGTTCGAGACGGCTCGAGATCTTCCAGCAACCGTGCGTCGTCGAGAGCAGCGACGTGTGGATCGAAGCCAGGCTCGGCAGCGTCCACGACGCACTCGAGTGCGCGTTCTCGAAGACGGTCGAGCGCGCGGCGAACGCGTCGATCGAAGGCGACGTCGGCCGCGCGTACCCGTACGTGCCCAGGTGATCCGCGCGCAACGTGTCGATCGTGATCAGAAGGACGTTCGAACGCTTCGGAGCGTCCGGCGTGCACGCGGTCGCGAGCGCCAGGCCGACGACGAGAGCACACAGTCGCGCGTTCACGGCGCCTGCTGCCTCAATGCCGCACCGATCGCTGCGAACTCGCTCGTCGCGTTCCACTCGGGCCGACCATCCTCGGAGGCGACCCGTTCTCCGACGCTCGTCAGGAGCCACATGTCGATCGCGGCGCCCCTGAGATCCCAGTCGTCTTTGACCTCGTCGCTGGGCTTGTGGTAGTCGTCGCGCGTGTACTCGCGTGCGCGACGCAGTCCCTCGCCGGGAGGCTTGCTAATCAGTTCGACCCCACCGTCCGCGTACAGCGCCGGCACGCCGCGCTTCATCAGCTCGAAGTGATCCGAGCGGTAAAAGTAGCCCTTTTCGGGCTCGGGGTCCGAGCGCACGACGCGGTACTGCCACGCCGCTTCCTCGACGAGCAGTTGATCCAGCGTGGAGCTCCCGTAGCCGACGCTGATGATGTCCGCCGTCCGTCCCCAGACGTTCAGGCTGTCCATGTTGATCGCGCACAGCGTCGAGTCGAGCGGCCACAGCGGATGTTCGGCGTACCACCGCGATCCCAGCAGCCCCTTCTCCTCCGCCGTCACGAACAGGAAGAGGAACGATCGCGGCAGACGAGGCCGCCGGGCCAGGTCACTTGCGATCTCGAGCACCCCGGCGCATCCCGAAGCGTTGTCGACGGCGCCGTTGAAGATCTGGTCGCCCGCGCGCGCGGGATCGATGCCCAGGTGATCCCAGTGAGCCATGTAGAGCACGTGCTCGTCGGCACGCTCGGGATCAGCGCCCTCGAGCCGCGCGATCACGTTGCGCGAGTCGATACGTCGCAGATCGTTTTGCGCGGTGAACGATGCGCGCGCGTCGAGTTCGACCGCGCGGAAACCGCGCTGCGCCGCGCGCTCTTTCAGCGCGTCGAAGTCCTGGCCGCACGCGGCGAGCAGCTCGAGAGCCTTCGCACGAGTGATCCAGCCCTCGATCGCCGGACGACTCGCGTTCTTGTCGTCGGCAACGATGTCGAAGTTCTCGCGGGACCAACTCCCGCTGACGACCTCCCACGGATAGCCGGCAGGTCCGTCCTCGTGAACGATCAGCACAGCGGCCGCGCCCTTCTCCATCGCGACCTCGTACTTGTAGGTCCAGCGACCGTAGTACGTCATCGCGCGGCCGCCGAACATCGCGTCGTCGAGCTTCGAGGCATCGTTCGGGTCGACGACCGGCGGATCGTTCACGAGCACGACGATGGTCTTGCCGCGCACGTCGACGCCGGCGAAATCGTCCCACCCGTACTCGGGCGCGACGACGCCGTACCCGCAGAACACGATGCTCCCTGGATCGACACGCGTGTCGGGAACCTGGTGCCGCGAGACCAGCACGACGTCCTGGGAAGTGCGCAAATCGAGGCGTTTTCCCGCCACTTCGATGTCCACGGTCGCGCGCGTCGTGAACCCGACGAGCGGCACAGCTTGGACGTAGGTGCCGTCGGGATTGCCCGGAGTGAGCCCGAGCGCGCGACACTCCCGTTCCAAATACTTGACCGTCCGGTCCTCACCGGGAGTCCCGGGTCCACGGCCCTCGAACTCGTCCGATGCGAGTATGCGGATGCGGTCGTGCATGCTGTCGGCGGTGGAGTATGCGAACCCGAAGTCGGGGTGCTTGCACAGTTCCATCTGGACGCAGCCGCCGAGCACCGCGCAACCCAGCGCGAGAGGTGCGCTCCGGACGAGTGCCGGTGCGAGTCTCAATTCGGCACCCCCGCGTCCACCCGCGGCGCTTGCCCGCGCAGCACGCTGTTGTCGTGGAAGAGTCGGCTCTGGTCGATCACCGGCGAGCGCATCAGCGCCTCGACGTCGATCTGTCCCGACTGCCCGTACGCATCGAGCGCGTTCTGCCACGTCGTCAATTCGACCGTGCGCGCATCGACGCCGCGCTCGATCATCAACTTCGCCGTCTTGGGCACACCGAGCGGATCCGACACGCCCCAGTCGGCCGAGCTGTCGACGATGATGCGCTCCGAACCGTAGCGCTTCACGATCTCGACCATGCGCTCGCTGCCCATCTTCGTGTGCGGGTAGATCGTGAACGCGGCCCATGCACCGGCGTCGAGCACGTCTTGCACCGTCTCTTCGTTGTTGTGGTCGATGACCAGCTTCGTCATCGGTACGCCGACCTCGCGCGCGACGTCGAGCGAGCGGCGGATCCCGTTCTTCTTGTCGCGGTGCGGCGAGTGCACCATCACGACCATGTCGTGTTGGCGCGCGAAGTCGAGCTGCCAGCGGTAGGCCTTCTCCTCGGCCGCGGTGATCTCGTCGTAGCCGATCTCGCCGATCGCGACGACGCCCTCCTTGAAGGCGAAACGGGGCAGGATTTCGAGCACTTCGGCGGCCAGGCGCTCGTTGTTGGCTTCCTTGCTGTTCAGTCCGATCGCGCAGTAGTGCGCGATCCCGAACTGGCTCGCGCGGAATCGTTCCCAGCCGACGAGGCTCGAGAAGTAGTCGATGAACGCGCCGATCTGCGTGCGCGGCTGACCGACCCAGAACGCCGGTTCGATGATCGCGCGCACACCCGCGGCGGCCATCGCCTCGAGGTCGTCGGTCGTGCGGCTCGTCATGTGGATGTGGGGATCGAAGAAACGCATCGCGGAACTCACTCCAAACCGTGCAGATCGGACCAAGCGGACTGGTGGATGCGACCGCGCAGCGCGCCGTCCATGGCGGCGCGCGCGATCGGATCCGATTCACGTTCGAACGCGGAGCTGACGGGATCGAGTTGCCCCGCGCGCGCGCAGGCGATCGCCGCTGCGCCGCGTCCGGGAGCCCATTCACCGCGCAGCTCGCGCATCAGGCTCTCGTCGCCGCGCGCGCCGGCGAAGCGACCCAAACAGAGCCACAACTCGGGCTGAACGTGACGACCCGCGGCGCGTCGTTCTTCGACGAGGTCGAGCGCCATGCGCGCGAGCTCAGCATCGAGTCGCGTGTCGAGCCCGAACACGCGCCACAGCGGCGCGCCCACGAAAACGGCCTTGATCGCGAGCTGTCTCCAAGCGTTGTCGTCGAAGTGCTCGGCCGGCAGCGGCGTGTCGCACGCGGCGGCTTCGTAGACGACGCGCATGCTGCTGCGGCAGCCCTCGCCGGCGTGCCACGCGAACAGCGCGGGGTTCGGCGCGAGGCACAGCGCACGGTGCAACGAGCACAGCTCGCCCACGTCGGCGTACTGCAGGCAATCCTCGATGGCCGCCACGCCGTCCTTCGTCGCGAAGTCCGCGCGCGAGAGCACGAGCACCGCACGCGCCGCATCGAACAGCGTCCAGCGCTCCGGGTTCCAACCCGCGAGGATCTCGTGCGCGGCACCGTGCTCGTCGGGCGTAGGCGCGAGCGGTCCGCGCGGCATGCGCCGGCTGACCTCGGCGATCGCGGTCGGGAACAGTTGCCCGCGCCCCGGCGGCGCGGCGCGGACGGCCTCGGACGTGCGGTCGAGCCAGGCGAGTGCCGGCTCGGGGACGCGCGTACGAAGGAGTTCGTGCAGGAATTCGCGGGCAGAGGTCACCGCGAGATCGTCTCCGGAGCCCATGAGAAATGCACGGGATCTCGCGCCGCGGAGTGGCGCCACCAGAATCTGAGAGCTCGTACGATCGATTCCTTCACGTGCTCTCAGCGCAGTCCGCTCTGCAATGCCAGCGCCGCGAACCCGGTCGCGTAGGTGTAGCTGTAGAACGATCCGATGAAGTCCACGAACTGACCTTCGGTCCCCTGCGCCTTCACGATTTCGGCGCGCAGGCGCGCGTGCCAGGCCTCGCGCTCGGCCTCGGGCAGGCACTCGATGACCAGCCCCGCGTGGTAGTGCCCGAAGAAGTAGAAGTAGCCCGCGTTCGCGTAGTAGGCCTCGTGCGGGATCGGACGCATCCGCGCGACGTCGAGGAACTGGTGGTTCGTGAAGAACTGTTCCAGGCCCGCGCGCAGCTTCTCGACCGTGACGACCGGATCGTGCGCGCGAAAACGCGCCCAGTTGCACACCTGGATGCGACCGAGGCTGCCCTTCACGTCGTTGATGCTCTCGCCGCCGGTGATGCGCGGGATCGGTCGCAGGTCGTACTCGTACGCACCGTTCGGCAGCGCGCAGCTGCGCACGTACTCGACCGCGCGCTTCAGCATCTTCTCGTCCACCGGCCACTTCAGCTCGCGCGCACCGAGCAGCGCCGGCACGACGCACGCGGTCGCGAAGCTCGTCGACCACGTCGGTCGGCGCGAGACGACGGGTCCTTCGTAGTAGCCCCAGCCGCCGAGCGGGTCCTGCTGGTCGGCCAAGTGCTGCAGGTACTCGGCACCGCGCGCCGCGATGCGCGCCTTCCACGGTTCGCCTTGGAAGCGCGGGTCGCGCGCGACCTGCTCCAGCAACACGGTGACGTAGAGCGCCGCCCAGTTGTTGTCGATGTCCCAGCTGCTGCCGCGACGCGGCCGCTCGCTCTTCAGTACGAAGTCGACCGCGCGGTCGAGCGCCAAGCGCCGCGCGGGCGTCTCTTCGGCGCCGAGCAGCGCAAGTGTGCAGATCGCGCCGCCGGCCAGCTTCCACGCGCCGAAACTGGCCGGCGAGTAGTTCAGCTCGTACAGCGACTCGACCGTGTCCGACCCCCACGACCCGTCCGCGTTCTGGTGCGCGAGCATCCAGCCGAGCGCACGGTTCAACGCCGTGCGCGCTTCGTCCGCGCCGACCGGCACGTCCTGCGGCAGATCGTCGGGAGCGGGACGCGGGCGCTCGACCGCAGGCGCAGTCTGGGACGGCGCAGTCTGGGCCCGGGCGGTTCGCGGGGTCGCCGGGAGCGCGCTCGTCGTCGCAACGAGCGCCAGCAGGACGAGCGGCGCGGACTTCACGGCTTCACGGCCTTGGCGGCCTTCGTGCGCGCCTTGTTCAGCGCCTTCTCGGCGTCGCTGATCTCGGCCCGAGCCTTGCGCATCTTCAGGTCGATCTCGTCCTTCGTCTTGGCCTCGTCGGCGCGCGCTTCGCGCAGGTCGTTGTCCTTGTCGCGCTTCGCGACTTCGAGCTCGTGCTGCTTCTTCGGCAGCTCGAACTCGCGCTTCATGGATGCTTCGCGCATGTCGTTCGCGAGGTCGCGCTCGGCGAACTCGACGCCCTTCTGACCGCGCTGCAGGACCAGCTCCTTCGTCAGCGTCGCGACGTCGTCCTTCTTGTACATGGCCTCGAGTTCGGCCAGTTCCTGCTTCTCCGCCTCCAGACGCCAGCCGCCGCGGTCGAGGTCGAGCTGCAACTTCGCTAGCGCGACCTCGCGCTCGTTCTTCAGGAACTGCGCCAGGTCGTCCGCGGCGAGCTTCGCCTCGTCCTCGGCCGACACGACCTCCTCGCGCGCTTTGCGCGCCGAAGCTTCCGTCTCGGCCTGTGCGATCTTCAGCTCGAGGCGCGAGTTCTCGAGCGCGCGCTCGGCCTTCGCCACCGCTTCGGCGGCGTCGTCGTCGCCATCGTCGCCCTCTTCAGCGGCCATCGCGGGCGCGTCGTGCGACTTCGGCATCGATTCGCACGCGGCGAAACCCAGGGTCAGCGGGAGTGCGAGAAGTGGAAAAAGGTGCTTCATGGTTCGATCGGACTCGGGGGGGGTGGTGTCTCCCGGGCGCGGGCGCGCACGGGTTGGATACGGTCTGGATGCGATGTGGATGAGGATGCGCTCCGCGCGGGAGCAACGGAAGTCAGCGGCCCGAACTCGGTGCGGGCCGCACGCTCGACGGCGCGTTCGGAACACCGGCCTGCAGCGCGATCGCGAGGAAACTCGTGCCCGACGCTTCCGCCCAACCGTTGCCGATGAAGTCGTACGTCGAGCCGTCCTCGAACTGCACCTTGACGAAGTGCGGGCGCAGGCGCGCGTGCCAACTCTCACGCTCGGTCTCGGGCAACTCGTTCACGACGAGCGACGCGTAGCAGTGGCCGAAGTTGTAGAAATACGCGGCGTTCTGGTACCAGGACTCGTGCGGGATCGGTTTCAGGCGCGCAGCGTCGAGGAAGCGGTGGTTCTCCAGGAACAGCTCCAGCCCGCGCCGCAACACGTCGTCCGTGATGCGCGGATCACCGGCCGCCCGGCGCGCGAGGTTGCAGACCTGGATGCGGCCAAGGCTGCCCTTCACGTCGTTGATCATCTCGCCGCCGGTGAGGCGCGGCACGGGCCTGAGGTCGTACTCGTACGCGCCGTTCGGCAGCGCGCAGCGGCGCACGTACTCCACGGCGCGCTCGACGAGCTTCGGATCCACGCCCCACTGCAGTCGGTCGCGCGCGAGCACGAGCGCCGGCACGACGCTGGCCGTCGAGAAGCTCGTCGCCCAGGTCGGGCGACGCGAGACCACCGGGCCCTCGTAGTAGCCCCACCCGCCCTCGGGCGACTGGTTCTTGTCGAGCAGCGCGTACAGCTCGCGACCGCGCTTCTCGAGCTTCTCTTTCCACGGACTCGCTGCGAAACGCGGATCGAGCGCCGCGCGGGCGATCCCGTCGAAGCCGTAGAGCGCGCTCCACGAGCAGTCGACGTCCCAGTCGCTCGTGCGTTTCGGCATGCGCACCGTGCACAGCCACTCGAGGCCCTTGTCGAGTGCGGCGCGACGTTCCGGCGTCTCCTCCGCACCGAGCAGCGCGCGCGTCGTCAACGCCGTGGACGCGAACTGGAACGCGAAGTGCGTCTCGACGCCGAAGAACGTGACCTGCAGCGAATCCGCCGAGCCGCTGGCCCACGCGCCGTCGGGACGCTGGTTCTGGACGACCCAGTGCAGCGCCTTCGCGATGGACGTGCGCGCGGCATCGACGCCGAGTTCTGCCGGCGCGTCGAGGATCGGCGAGTGCACCTCGGGCGATTTCGAAGTCGGTGCGAGGCCTCCGGACTGAGGAGGAGCCGGCACGAGGAG
Organism: Planctomycetota bacterium; assembly: GCA_038318285.1. GTDB lineage: Bacteria > Planctomycetota > UBA1135 > UBA1135 > JAEUHZ01. Next base: position 9,682 of record JBBQCC010000023.1, read on the forward strand.
GGAGAAGAGTAGCGTGAGCGTCAACACGCATACGATGCTAGCGTCGCGACTCTGCGCAGTCCGCATCGACATCGTAGGAGCCTGAAGGAATACTCTGACGCTTCGATATTCGTGCCCGTACCCGTCCGTTCGACCCGCGACCAGAGATCCCCATGAGCTTCGGCTCCTTCCGCGTCCCGATCCCCATCAACGAACCCATCCGCGGATACGCGCCGAACAGCCCGGAACGTGCCCATCTGGCCAACGAACTGGCCCTGACGGCGAGCCGTGAGGTCGAGATTCCGCTGGTCATCGGCGGGCGCGAAGTGCGGACGAAGAAGCTCGGCAAGGCGGTCATGCCCCACGACCACCGCCACGTGCTGGCGACGTTCCACCAAGCCGGGCCGGCGGAAGTGCAGGCCGCGGTGGATGCTGCCGAAGCCGCGCGTCCGGCGTGGTCGGCGTTGCCCTGGGAAGAGCGCGCCGCCGTCTTCCTGCGCGCGGCCGAGATGCTCGCCACGACCCACCGCGACCGCGTGAACGCGTCGACGATGCTGGGCCAGTCGAAGACGGCGCACCAAGCCGAGATCGACGCGGCGTGCGAGCTCATCGATTTTTGGCGCTTCAACGTGCACTTCGGCGAGCGCATTTACGCCGAGCAACCGATCAGCTCGCCCGGCGTGTGGAACCGGCTGGAGCACCGACCGCTCGACGGTTTCGTGCTGGCGATCACGCCGTTCAACTTCACGTCGATCGGCGGCAACCTGTCGACGGCGCCGGCGATGATGGGCAACACCGTGCTGTGGAAGCCGGCGTCGACGTCGATCCTCTCGAATTGGGAAGTCTTCCAGGTGTTGCGCGCGGCCGGCTTGCCCGACGGCGTCATCAACTGGATCCCGGGACCGGGCGCGGTCGTCGGCGAGATCGCGCTGAAGAGCCCGCGCCTCGGCGGCGTGCACTTCACGGGTTCGACGGACACGTTCAACGCGATCCAGGGCACGGTTGCGGCGCACCTGTCGGGCTACGGTCAGTATCCGCGCCTCGTCGGCGAGACGGGCGGCAAGGACTTCGTGTTCGCGCATGCGTCGAGCGATGTGCGCGCGCTGGCCGTCGCGCTGCTGCGTGGCGCGTTCGAGTTCCAAGGGCAGAAGTGCAGCGCCGCCAGCCGCGCGTACATCCCCAAAAGCCTGTGGAAGAGGGTCCAGAGTGAACTCGGCGCGATGCTGGCCGAGGTCAAGATGGGCGACGTGCGCGACTTCACGAACTTCGTGGGCGCCGTGATCGACGAGACGAGCTTCAAGAAGCAGAAGGCCGCGATCGACGGCGCGAAGCGCTCGAAGAAGGCGCGCATCGTGTTCGGCGGCAACTGCGACTCGAAGACGGGTTGGTTCGTGGAGCCGACGGTGATCGAGGCGATCGACCCGCACTACGACACGATGCAGACCGAGCTGTTCGGTCCCGTGCTGACGGTGCACGTGTACGAAGACAAGCGCTACGACAAGGCGCTCGAGCTGTGCGCGACGACCTCGCCGTACGCATTGACGGGCGCCGTGTTCGCCACGGATCGGTCGGCGATCGCACAGGCGACGGCCGCACTGCGCTTCGCCGCCGGCAACTTCTACGTGAACGACAAGCCGACGGGTGCCGTGGTCGGTCAACAACCGTTCGGAGGCTCGCGCATGTCGGGCACGAACGACAAAGCCGGCTCGATCTTGAACATGCAGCGCTGGGTCTCGCCGCGTACGATCAAGGAGACGTTCGTGCCGCCGCACGACTGGCGCTACCCGTTCCTCGGCCGCTGAAAACCGCACGCAACTCAGCGATGGACTGGAAACTTTTCGGGACGGTCTTCGCGACCGTGTTCGTCGCCGAGATCGGCGACAAGACTCAGCTGGCTACGGCGCTCTACGCCACGGATGCTTCGCGCAGTCGCTGGACCGTGTTCCTCGGCAGCGCGAGCGCGCTCGTGGTGGCGGCCGCGATCGGCGTCGTGGCCGGCGCGCTGATCGGGAAAGCCGTACCGCCCCACGTCATGAAGTGGATCGCGGGCACGGGCTTCATCTTGATGGGCGCGTGGATGATCGCGCGCGCATGATCGCGCGCGCATGATCGCGCGCGCGTGATCGAGAACGCGCGCGCCGGACGGGAAGTTCGCCCGCGCACGTCCGGACCGGCGCGCTAGGGCGTCGCGAGCTCGATCGAGAGTGCAGCGGCGCCGTCGATCTGGAAGTACTCGAACGCGAACTCGTGTTCACCCTGCGCGAGTTCGACCTCGACGGCGTCGCGCGTCGGCGCATGCCACGTCCAGTTGTCGATCACGGGGCGCCCGTCGATCCGCACGCGCACGCCGTCGTCGGAAACGACACTGAGCCGATAGCGCCCCGCGCTCGCGATGGCGAGGCGTGTCGAGGCGACGACGCCGAAGTGGTCGTCCCCCACGCTGCGCTTCAGCGCGTCGTCATCGGCCCACGGGTTCGTCCACGCGCCGACGGTTCGGCTGGCGATCGGCACCGCGGCCAGCGCGCGCCAGCGACCGATGTCGACGCGCGGATCCGTGCCCGATCCCGCTCGACCGGGTTCGACCGGTTGCCACAGGAACCACTTCGCGTCCCAGCGCGCGTCCGCCAGCAGCCCGCCTGCGCGGCGCTGCGCGGGACGCGGATCCGAGCTCTCGAAGTCCCACGGCCCCCACTCGCCCATCACGATCGTGTCGAGGCCGACGCGCGCACCGCGGTCGCGCGCGAACGGGCGATTCTTGCCGGGGATTTCCTGCGGCGCGAACGCGCGCGCGCGCTGCAACCACTCGGGCTCGTCGCCGACAAAACGCCGCAGCGTGGAGTCCACGATGGCGCCGCTGGGCAAGTTGCCCAGCGAGAGGAACAGCGGGCGCACCTCGATCGGCTTGTCGTTCGGTCCGGGCAGCACCTCCGAGCGCTCGACCTGCAGGGAACGCGAGCCCGCGCCCACGTCGTTCCAGCCGAACGTCACGCCTTGCGAGCGGCGCACGACGAGATCCTGCGCGTTGTCGGCGAGCTTGTTGCCCAACACGACGTGGTCGCGCGAGGCCGTGTCGTGCGCCAGGCCGAACGGGCCCCCGACGAGTTCGGCGTCCTCGTCCCACCACAGCTCGATGCCCATGTCGTCGCGGGTCAGCGCGTTCTCGACGATCGCGCACTCCTGGCCGTGCTCGATCGACACCCCGCCGCCCAGCGTGCCGTGGATCGAGTTCAAAAGCACGACCATGCGGTTCGAGTAACCGCCCCACACGCCGTGTTGGTGGCTGCCGTCCAGCGTGTTCTCGATCGCCCAGTTGTCGCTGGAGAACGTCGCCTCGATCGCGTTCGCGACCGCGTACGAGAAATCGTTGCGCCACCACACATTGCGATCGCAGCCGCCGGCCGTTTCCTCGCCCTGCGCCTCGGCGAGTCCTTCGACGGAATCGCGGCCGGCGAACAGGAACACACCATCGCCGCAGTGCGTGGCGCTGTTCTCGAGGAACACGTTGTCGCTGGACCGCTCGAACACGAGGATTCCGGCGGAATCCTGTCCGCGCCAGTACACGCCATCGCTGAAGCCGCGGACGCAGTAGTCGAAGCGGTTGCGCGCGACCGTCGAGTGATTCGTGCGGTACAGCGCGAGGCCCCAACCAGAGAGGAACGAGAAGTCGCAGTCGACGACGCGCGTTCCCTCGCAGCGCGTCAGAAGGATCCCGTTTTGGCCGTGACGTCCGCTCGCACCACGGATGGTCGCGTTGCGGCAATCCTCGAGCGAGATCGCGCCGCCGTAGTTCGTCGCCCACTCGCGCGCATCGTTTTGGTGCGGGAACAGCCAGTCCGACGCGTCCTCGGCCGCACTCGTCGACGCCAGTCGCTCGCCGAACCAGCCGTCGAAGCGCACGTCCTCCAGCACGAGGCCGGTGCAATCGAAGGCCGCGACGCAGACCTTGTAGCCGCCGATCGTGCCGCCGCGGATCGTGACGTCGCGACAGCCGCGCAGCACGATCCCGACGCCGGCATTGCGATCGAGGTCGGTTCCCGTCGGCGTGCCGCGCAAGCGCACGCCGGTGAGATCGAGGGTCGTACCGTGCAGGCCCTCGAGCACGATGACGCCCGCGGTGCCTCCGTCGCCGACCGGCGGTCGCACCACCGAACCCGCGGGCATCCGGTAGACAGCGTTCTCCGTTCCACCCGATTCGGGACGGACGACGAGCGTGCGGCCCTCGGGTAGCCGCACCGCCAGCGACTCGCGGCGCGAGTCGGACGACGCGTCTCGACTGGGGGCGCCGCAGGCGCCGATCACGGCCAGGGCGAGGGCGGGAGCAACGAGACCGCGGCGCATGCCCTTCAGGCTACTCCTTCGCGCGATCGATTCCTCCTGCTGCGGGCGCGTCCTCGGTCAGGCGAGCGGCGCGTCGTGGCTCCACTCGGCGTCGAGATCGAGACGCACGGTACTGCCCTCGGTACTGCCCTCGGTACTGGCCTCGGTACTGCCCTCGGTGCTCGTGCGCAGCCAGGGCACGACGATCCGTTGCGTGGCCCCATCGAATCCCGGCGTGCATTCCAATTCCACCGCGACCAGCCGTCCCTCGACCAAGGACACGAGGAGCCGACGGACCGTGCCGAGCGCGACGCCGTCGGTTCCCACGACGACGCGGCCCGTGAGAGCGCTCAGGCTGTTCGCTCGCGCCTGGCCTGCGAAACCACTGGGTTCGATCCAGACCGGATCGCTGGCGCCGTCGAGCAGGTCCGGCAGGACGAGGCGCAGCACGCTCCACTCGATCGGACCGGACAGCGTGCCGTCCGCCGCGACGTCGAGGTCGGCATCCCCGGCGATCGCGTCGACGTCCTCCGCAATCGTGCCCTCCGCCCAATCGAAATCGTCGGCCTGCACGGTGCCGGTGATCAGTGCGATGGCGAGGGTCAGACGACGCAGCATGGCTTCCTCCGCGCGCGGACGAGTTGTCGAATGTCGGGTAAGGGGCTGGGTGCGCGCTCGGGTTCGAGCGCCGCCGCGGTCGTACGGTCGACGAGGCGCCGGAGTTGGCGTCCGTGGGCGCCGATGAGCGAATTCGGGCGCGTTCCGCCCCGCGTCGTTCCGTGGTTCCGACGGGTGGGATATCGTGCTCCCGTGCAACCTTTCGCCCCGAACGTGGCGTCGTCGGGCATCGTCCTGCGACCCGACCTGCCGATCTGCCAGACCGACCTGCCGCTGGACTGGTACCAGGAGGAGTTCAAGCAGTACGCCGAGGAGTACCTCGCGCTGCCGGACCGCAAGCCGGGCACGGTGCTGCCCTGGCTGGACCAGTACGCGATCCCGGCGCGCGAACACTTCGGCGATTCGCTGCTGCTCCTGGCGCACTTCTACATGGGCGGCGAGGTCGTGAAGCTCGTCGAACGCTACGGCGGCACGATCGCCGACAGCTACGTGCTCGCGCTGCAGGCGTCGCGCAATCCGGAAAAGCGCGTCATCGTCGAATCCGCCGTGCACTTCATGGCCGAGACGATCGCGATCCTCGCCAACGAGGACCAGGCGGTGTGGATCACGAACCCCAAGGCCGGCTGCACGATGGAGATGCTCGCCAAGGAGTGGATGGTGCTCCCCGCTGCCGAGCAACTCGTCGAGCGCTACGGCGACGACCTGGCCGTGGTCGCGTACATGAACACGGGCGGTCGCCTCAAGGCGCTCGCGGGGCGCACGAACGGCGCGGTCTGCACGAGTTCGAACGCGCACAAGATCGTGGCGCAGATTCGGAAGGAGGGCCGCAAGGTCCTGTTCGTGCCCGACCACCACCTGGGCCGCAACACGGCGTGGAAGCTCGGAATGCCGCTCGAGCGCGTCGTGCAACTCGCAGAGCCGCGCGAGTGGTCGCGAGGCATGAAGCTGGGCGACAAGTCGGCGCCCGGCGGGATCGCAGCCCTCGACGCAGCCGAGATGATCCTGTGGGGCAGCTACTGCGGCGTGCACACCGTGTTCCGCCCCGAGCACGTGAACTGGTGGCGCGCGCATGGTTGGAAGGTGCTCGTGCACCCCGAATCCCCGCTCGACGTCGTGCAAGCGGCGGACGGCGCGGGATCGACCGACTACCTCTGGAAAGCGGTGCAGAACGCGCAACCCGGCGAGCGCATCGCGATCGGCACCGAGGGTCACTTCGTGCGCAACGCGCGCGAGCTGGCACGCACACGCGGCGTCGAGGTGATGCACCTGACCGAGATCCCCGAGCCGGGATTTCCCACGGCCGGCTGCGGTTGCGCGACGATGTCGCGCAACGATCCGCCGCACCTCGCGGGCATGCTCGACCTGTTGCGACGCGGCCAAGGACCCGACCTGAACCGCGTTCTGGCCGGCGACGTCGTGGACGAGACGACCGGGCGGCGCGAGCGACTCGACGACGACGAGCGCACGGCGCTCGTGCGGGATGCACGTCGTGCACTGGAACGAATGATCGAGATCACGGAAGCCACGGCCTGATTCGGAGGCCGGACCCGGAAGACTGTTCCGGGCGGGAATCGGCGCGATTCGCAGCATGGCCGCGTGCCCGACTCGCGCTTGCAGTGCGGTGTACGTTTCGAGGAACACTCCTCACTTCGAACACTCGTTCCTCCGCACCATGAACATCTCGCACCGCATCCTGACCTTCGCAGCTCTCGCTCTGACCGCGACGTTCGCCTCGTCGCAAAACGTCAACATCAACCTCGGCACCACGCTGACGAACCAACGGCCCGCGAACTCCTTCGGGGCTGCCGCGAATCAGGCCGGATACTGGAACCTCGTCAGCGCGAACGCCGCGACGACGACGAACATCGCCGACCTCGCGGGCAACCCGACGGGCGTCTCCGTCTCTCTGGTCGGCGGCTTCGGCAACTTCGGCGTGCTGAATCCCAACTGGAGCGGCGACGACGCCAAGCTCCTGCAGTACGCGGCCGACGTCGGCACGAACGGCAGCGGTGGCGGACTCGGCGGCACGATCACGTGGACCTTCAGCGGCGTCACGCCGGGCAACTACGAGGTGTACACGTACGGCATCGCCCCCGACTTCCCGGCGACGTACCGGACGCGCGTGGCGGTGACAGGCGCTGTCGAGCCGGCGCAGATCGTCGGCGGCGCGTGGACGAACGTGCCCTACGTCCAGGGCATCACGCACGCGCGGCATACGGTCACGGTCGGCGCCAGCCAGTCGATCGTCGTCGTCACGAGCGATCCGGGCACGCCGTTCGGCAATCTGCCGACCGTGAACGGCTTCCAGATCAAGGTCGCCGGCGGCGGCGGCGGCGGCACCGGTATGGTGACGCCGTTCTGCTTCGGCGACGGAACGGGCACGGCCTGTCCGTGTGGCAATTCCAGCGGTTTCGGTGCCAACGAAGGCTGCCTGAACTCGCTCGGCCTGGGCGCCAAGCTGGGCGCGACCGGCAACGCGAGCATCTCGAACGACACGCTGCAACTGCAGGGCACGCAGATGGCCAACTCGAGCGCGCTGTACTTCCAGGGCACCGCGCAACAGACCGGCGGCGCCGGTGCGGTATTCGGCGACGGCTTGCGCTGCGCCGCGGGCTCGATCACGCGCCTCGGCACGAAGACGAACGCGGCCGGCGCGTCGAGCTACCCCGGCATCGGCGACCAATCGGTGTCGCAGCGCGGAGTCGTCGTCGGCGCGGGCACGCGCGAATACCAAGTTTGGTACCGCAACGCCGCGGCGTTCTGCACGAGCAGCACGTTCAACCTGACGAACGGCCTGCAGGTGACGTGGGTGCCGTGACATGGATGGACCTGTCAACCCCCGTTGACGGGTTCGTTCGCTGATCGATGCGAGGCTCGGGCCGATCCCACGGTCCGGGCCTCGCGTCCGTTTCGCACTCATCGCGCCGGAATGGAACCTGCCTGTCGCGCAACGCATGCCGCGCGGGTATGCATGGCGCGGGATGGTCGCGAGCACGCCGGAATCCACGCGCAAGCACCTCGGGCTCGCGATCCTCGTCGCGCTCGCCGCGTTCCTCGCGTACTGGCCCGCGCTGCGCGGCGGCTGGATCTGGGACGACGACAGCTACGTGACGAACAACGCGCTCGTGCAGAGCGCGGACGGCCTCACGGGCATCTGGAGCCTCACGGAGGATCCGGCGACCGGCGCGTACGTCTCGCGCACGCCGCAGTACTACCCGTTCGTCTTCACGTCGTTCTGGATCGAGCACGCGCTGTTCGGCCTGAACCCGTTCGTGTTCCACCTGACGAACCTGCTGCTGCACCTCTTGAACGCGTGGCTCCTGTGGCGGCTGCTCGCGCGGCTCGGCCTGCCGGGTGCGGGGTTCGCGGCGGCGCTGTTCGCGCTGCACCCGATGCACGTCGAGTCGGTGGCCTGGGTCACCGAGCGCAAGAACGTGATGTCGGCCGCGTTCTACCTGCTCGCGTTCCTGGCGTACTTGCGCTTCGACGACGAGCGCCGGCCGCGCTGGTGGATCCTGGCGTTCCTGGCGTTCGTCGCGGCGCTGCTGTCGAAGTCCGTCACTGCGACGCTGCCGATCGTGCTGGGCACCGCGATCTTTTGGCGCCGCGGACGCCTGGGTCGCAGCGACATCGTGCCGCTTCTGCCCTTGCTCGCGCTGGGAGTCTTCTCGGGCTGGTTCACGGCCTGGCTGGAGGTCGTGAAGGTCGGCGCGCAGGGCGCCGATTTCGCGACGACGACGATGGAGCGCGCGCTGTTCGTCGCGCCGCGCGCGTGGTGGCACTACGCGCTGACGAGTTGGGTCCCCTACCCGGTGATGTTCGTGTACCCGCGCTGGGACCCGACGCTCACCGATCCCGCGCGCTGGATCGCGCCGATCGGCATCGTGGCACTCGCGGTCGGACTCCTCGTGCTCCGGCGGCGCATCGGTTGGGCACCGGTGCTGCTCGTGTTCGCGAGCGCGGTCACGCTCGCGCCGGCGCTGGGCTTCGTGCGCGTCTATCCGCACCGCTACTCGTGGGTCGCGGATCACTTCGCGTACCTCGGCAGCGTGCCGCTCATCGCGCTGTTCGTGCTGTCTGGTCGCGCGCTCGTCGAACGGATTCCTTCGACGAGCGCGATGCCCACCGCGCGCGTCGTCGGCACCCTGCTGCTGGCCGTGTTCGCCGCGCTCGTGCACCGCGAGGCGCGCCACTACGCCCGCGTCCGCGACCTGTGGGAGGCGACGATCGCCGACAACCCGCACGCGTCCCTGGCGCTCGTCAGCTTGGGCATCGAGCTGATGAAGGATCCCGGCCGCACTTCCGCCGACACCCTGCGTGCGCGAGAACTGTTCGAGCAGGGCGCGCTCGATCCGAACATGCGCGACCAGGCTTGCTCGAACCTGGGTCAGTGGAGCCTCGTCCAAGGCGACGTCCCCGCGGCCATCGGCTACTTCCGCGAGGCGCTGGACGCCGATCCGACGCACACGCGCGCGCGCGCCGGATTGATCGAGGCACTGCTGCGGCGCACGCAAAGTCTCGGAGCAACCGCCGATGGCCTCGAGTCCGCGCGTCAGGCCCAGCGCGAGGTCGGCGCGGACGCGCGCTTCGCGCAGATCGAGGCCTGGATCCTGGCCGTCAGCGCGGACGCGAACGTGCGTGATTCGGCGCGCGCGCGCGCGCTGGCCGAGGCGCTGGTGGCGCGCGCACCGAACGATTTCGGCCTGCTGGACACGCTGGCCGCCGCCTGCGCTGCCGGTTCGGACTTCGCATCGGCAGTTCGGAACGCGGAAACCGCGCTGCGCAACGCACGTCCCGCGGCGCGATCGGCGATCGAAGCGCGCCTCGCGCTCTATCGCGGCGGCAAGGCGTACATCGAGCCGTCGCCGCGCTGACGCGTGCTCACGAATCGGTGATGCGCACGCCGGTCGCATTCTCGAACGCGTCACGCGTCGGGATCTTGATCACGAGCAAACCGACCAGCAGCGCGATCGGCGCCAGGTACCAAGTCGTGCCCGAGAGCAGCAGGCCAACGCACCACAGGAGCGCCGGCCCCTCGACGAGCGCCGCGCCCGTCACGCGGCTGGTCCGAAAGACAGCGATGCGCTGGTCCTCGTCCGCCTCGCTCGCCGCGCCCACGAAATGGCCGGGCAGGAAGAACGCCATCGGAACCATCGTGATCGTCGCTGCGAGCGCCGCGAGGGCGAGCACGTCGAGGCCCATCACCACGGGCGGCATCGGATCGCCGATCGGTGCGACCTGAAATGCGATCCCAGCGAAGATCACGATGCCCAGAGCCAGCGCCGCGACGAGGATCTGCACCGAGCGCAAGTGGCTCGCAGCGAGTTGCAAGGGCGGATTCGGCATCGGTCTCTCCTCCGAGCGGTAACGCTGAATCGATCAGCCGCGCTCGGTCTCCCAGACCTCGGCGCCGAAGTGATCCCAAGGCAAGCGACCTTCGTCGCAGTGCTCGTCCGTCGAGAACTGCACGTCGACGAAGTAGAGGATCTGGCTGGTCTGTGCCGTCTTCAAGTTGCGGCAACCGTGCGCGACGCCCGGCGGGATGCGCACGAGGCGCGAAGTGCCGTCACCGAGTGGGAAGCGCATGACTTGGCCCTCCGTCGGCGAACCGGCGCGCACGTCCGCCAGCACCAGCAGGATCTTGTCCGTCGGCGGCACGAACCACACGTCCGTCTGGCGCGTGTGCAGGTGGAACGCCTTGATCGCCAGCGGCTCGAGCACGCTGTAGTTGATCTGGCGCACGACGAACCCGGGCAGCCCGGCGTGCAAGCCCTCGTTCAGTCGTCCGAGCTCGCACATCGAACCGCCGTCGTCGTTGAAGCGCTTGAGCTCGACGATCTCGACGCCCTCGATACGGCGGCGCGGCTTGTAGTCCTGCTTGGAGTAGGCGGACTTGGCCTTGGGGTTGAAGAGATCGGTGGGTTGTTTCGTCATGGGTGGGCGTGTCCGAGCGCGCCGAGGATCGTCGAATCGGGCGGTCGACGCAATCCCGCACGCTTCCTCTTCGGCAACGAGGCGCGCGACCCTAGACTCCGCCCCCATGCCCACGCGGAAAGACCAGAATTCGAGCTGTTTCGGCGGAGCCGGCGGCAAGGGCGGCGGCCCGTCGCGCGAACTCGTCCACAAACCGGTGACGGAGGTTCACGAGTTCGACGAGCTGCTCGAAAGCTGCCTGCCGAGCTTCGGTGGCGGTTACGTGCGTCGCCTGTGGACGCTGCTGGACGAAGCGGTCGGCAAGGGCATGCCGATGACGCTCGCGGCATCCGGCCCCGTCACCGCCTCGGGTCAGCACTACGCGTGGCTGAATCCGCTGCTCGACACGGGTTGGTTCGCGTACGTGTCGACGACGGATGCCGTCTGCTACCACGACGGGCACCGCGCGCTCGACGACGCGAATAAGCATCCGTTCCATTCCGTGCCGATCTCCGGCGCCGACGCCGAGCTGCGCAACGAGCGCACGATCCGCATCACGGACATCGGCTTCGACGAGGACGTGTTGCTGGGTCAGGACCAGTTCATCTCGGCCGTGCTGCAGCAGCCCGAGTTCCAGCGCCGGATGACCGGCACCGAGATGCGTTGGTTGCTCGGTCGGCGTTACGCCGCGCAGGAGCGCAAGAACAAGGCGCCCGAGGGCCTGCTCGCGCTGTGCCATCGCAAATCGATCCCCGTGTTCGTCGGCGCGCCGGCGGATGGATCCGTGTTCCTGAACTCGATGAAGCTGTGGGCGCTGTCGCAGATCGACGGCACGCCGTACGCATTCGACCTCGACCTGCACAAGGAAGTGTTCGAGAGCTGCGCGTACCACCTGTGGGGACTGCGCGAAAGCGACACGAAGGCGCTGGGGACGCTGATCCTCGGCGGCGGCGTGCCGAAGAACTACAACCTGCAGCCCGAGCCCGCGCTGTCGCAGGTGCTGGGTCTACCGAACATCTCGGGTTACGCGTACGACGTGCAGATCACGACGGCGCCGGTGACGGACGGTTCCCTGTCGTCGTGCCCGCCCGCGGAAGCCGTGACGTGGGGCAAGGTCGACAAGGACACGTTCCAGACGACGACGGAGAGCGTGCCGGCCGACTACTCGATGGTCATGCCGTTCGTCGTGAAAGCGCTGGTGGCGAAGCGCGCGCGGTTCGAGCGTTGGGCCGAGAAAATGGGCGAGAAGGCGCTGTTCGCGAAGCACCCGGTGGCGCGCGGGTACTTGCGCAATCGTGACGGTTATCGGCTGTACGACCGCCGCGACGAGCTGATGGCGACGTTGACGAAGGCAGTGAAGAAGGAGCTGCCGCGGCTGCGCAAGGAGAGTGCGTACGCGTTGGCGCGCGGCGGAAGTCCTGCGCCGACTGGCCCCACGGCCCGGCCGAAGGCGCGGAAATCGCGCTGAACACGTTTCACGGAACACCGCGCGGAACACCGTTCCGTGAACACGGTTCCGTGAACACTGCGCGCTGAGTACTGCGCGCTGAGTACTGCGCGCCCGCTCTCCGGTCTGCACCAGAGCGCGGGCGTGCGTGCGGGATGTGCGGCGGACCGCGATCCCCGCGTTCAGGGCGTCACTTCTTCCCGAACCCGCGCTTCGCCATCAGCGCGTCCGTCGTCGCGTCGCGGCCGCGGAACTTGCGGTAGCCGTCGGCCGGATCGATCGTGTTGCCGACCGAGAACACGTTGTCGCGCAGCTTCTTCGCCGTCGCCGGGTCCCACGGGCTGCCCGCTTCGACGAACGCGGCCCAGGCGTCCGCGGCCAGCATGTCCGACCACAGGTAGCAGTAGTAGCCGGCCGAGTACTGGTCCGACGAGAAGAGGTGCAGGAACTGCGTCGTGCGGTGGCGCATGACGATTTCCTTCGGCATGCCCAGCGCATCCAGCGTCTCCTTCTCGAACTTCGCCACGTCGATCTTCGTGTCGGGCGTGGCCGCCAGGTGCAGCTTCATGTCGACCAGCGCGGCCGACAGGTACTCGACCGTCGCGAAGCCCTGGTTGAACTTCGACGCGCGGTCCAGCTTCTCGAGCAGCTCCTTCGGCATCGGTTTGCCCGTCTTGACGTTCACGGCGAACAGGTTCAGGACCTCGGGCGTCTCGAGCCAGCGTTCGAGCACTTGCGACGGGAACTCAACGTAGTCGTTGAACACCGACGTGCCCGACAGCGTCGGGTACGACACGTTCGACAGTAGACCGTGCAGCGCGTGCCCGAACTCGTGGAACAGCGTCGACGCGTCGTCCCAGCTGATCAGCACCGGCTGGCCGGGCGCGCCGCGGACGAAATTGCAGTTGTTCGAGACGATCGTCGTGATGTCCTTGTCGAAGCGCTCTTGTGTGCGGTACGCGTTCATCCACGCGCCCGATCGCTTCCCGGCACGCGCGTAGGGGTCGAAGTACCACAGGCCGACGTGCTTGCCGTTCGCGTCCTTGACTTCGTACACGAGCTCGTCCTGCACGACCACGGGCACACCGGAGACGGGCGTGAACTTCAGCCCGAACAGGTGGTCCGCCGTGTAGAAGAGGCCGTCGCGCAGCTTGTCGAGCTGCAGGTACTGCTGCACGACGCTCTGGTCGAGGTCGTACTTGTCCTGGCGCACCTTCTCGGCGTAGTAGCGGTAGTCCCAGCCCTCGATCGTGATCTTGGCGCCTTCCTTGTCGGCCAGCGCCTGCATGTCGGCGACTTCCTCGTGCACGCGTGCCACGGCGGGCGTCCACACGGCGTTCATCAGTTCGAGGGTCGCCGCGGGCGTCTTCGCCATCGACTGTTCGAGGCGCCAGTGCGCGTGCGTATCGAAACCGAGCAGCTTCGCGCGCTCGGCGCGCAGCTGCAGAATCTCGGCGACCGTCGCCTTCGTGTCGTTCTTGTCGCCGTTGTTGCCGCGCGCGTAGAACGTGCGCCACACCTTCTCGCGCAGGTCGCGGCGATCGGAGTTGGTCAGGAACGGCTCCACGCTGGAGCGCGTGTTCGAGATCACCCACTTGCCTTCGAGGCCGCGCTCCTTCGCCGCAGCGGCCGCGCCGGCGACCAGGGATTCGGGCAGTCCGGCGAGATCCGCCTTGCTCGACAGCACGTGGTAGATGTCGTTCTCGTCGGCCAGCACGCTCTGGTTGAACTTCGTGAACAGGCTCGCGAGGCGCTGGTTGATCTCGGACAGGCGCTCCTTGGACTTGCCATCCAGCTTCGCGCCCTCGTGCACGAAGTTCGAGTGGATCAGCCACGTCAGACGCTGCTGCTCGGGCGTCAAGCCCGCCGTCTCGCGCGCGTCGTATACGGCCGCAATGCGCGCGAAGAGCTTCGCGTTCTGGATGATCTTGTCGCCCTGCTCGGCGAGGCGCGGCGCCATCTTCTCTTCGACTGCCTGGAACTCGGGCGTCGCCTCCGTCGAGCTGAAGATGTCGAAGACGGTGTGCACGCGACCGAGCGTGCGCCCCGCGCGTTCGAGGGCGGCGATCGTGTTGTCGAACGTCGGCTTGGACGTCGAGTTCGCGATGGCGTCCACCTCCGCGAGCTGTTCCGCCATCGCCATTTCCAGCGCCGGCTGAAATTCGGCGACCTTCACCCTGGCGAGCGGCGGCACGCCGCCGAATGGGCCCTGCCAGGGCGCGAGCAGTGGGTTCGTGGCGGCGGCGGGCGCGTCCTTCTGCATCGCGTCGTCTTGCTTCAAGGGCGTGCTCGTCATGTTGCTGCAACTCGTCACGGCCACGAGGGCCATCAGGCTGAGGAGATTTCGGATCATCGCGGGTTCGGCTGTGCGGAATCGGGCCTCGGCCGCCTGCGATCGATGCGCAGGCTGGGCTCATCGGGCCTCGGGCGGGCCCACCATGAGGACGGGGATCGGGCCCGGATGCAAGCGCGCACGAGGTTTCGGATGCGTCGAAGTCGAACGCGTCACCACAGCCAGCCGGCACCCGAGCGGATCGCTTCCGCGGTCACGCGCTTGCCGCGCAGTCCGTCCAGGATTCCCAGTGCTTTCGCGGCGACCGCCTTGCCCCGGCCGCGAAACAGGCCCGCGATCCACAGGAACGGCAACGGCGCGACGTCGTAGGCGATGAAGCGCCCCCACTGCGGCGCGCGTGCGTGCCGGCGCAAGAACCAGATCGAGTTCACGCCCATCATCCATTTCCGCCGTGGGTTGTAGCCGCCGCCCGTCGCGCTGCTGGTCGCGTGCAGCGCGTGCACTTCGCCGACCAGGCGCACACCGAACCCGGCAGCCTTCGCGCGCAGGCACAGGTCGACGTCCTCCATGTAAGCGAAGTACGTCGCGTCGAAGAGCCCGACTCTCTCCAGACAGTCGCGCCGCGCGAGCAACGCGCAGCCGGGGACGTAATCGACATCGCGCGTCGCGCGGAACTCCGCAGCGTCGCGTTCGCCGTGGCCCAGCAGCGTCGAGAGGTTCTCGCGCCACGTCAGCATCCCGCCCGCGGCCCACACGCGCGTCGGATCGTCGCGGTACAGCACGCGCGGTCCGACGATGCCGACCTCTGCGTCGCGCGCGAGCGCGCCCACGAGTCGCGCGAGTGTCCCCTCCGGCAGGATCAGGTCGTTGTTCACGAAGAACACCGCGTCGACGCCGCGCTCCAGCGCGAGGCGCGCGCCCTGGTTGCTGGCTTCGCCGAAGCCCAAATTCGAAGCGTTGCGGACCACCGTCGCGCGCGGGAACTCGCGCTCGACGCGCTCGCGCGAACCGTCCGTCGATCCGTTGTCGACGAACACGACGTCGGCTTCGGCGATGCCGTGCGCGACGAGCGAGCGCAGGCAGTCGAGGTTCTCCTCGCCGCCGTTCCAGTTGGCCACGACTGCCGCGACGCGCACGTTCAGGATTCCGTCTCGCCCGGGCGCCGTTCGGAGCTGGATTCCACGCAGGAAACAGCTGATCCGGCAGCGAACAGGGTCTCGATCCGCGCGCCCACCGCCAGCTCCGCGCCGGAGCGCACGGCGATACCGTCCTCGACGCGGCGCGTGATCGAGTAGCCGCGCTCCAACACGCGGAAGGGCGAGATCGAGTCGAGCGCCTTCGCGGCCAACGCGACGCGCTGCGCGCGCACATCGATCGCGCGTCGCCCCGCCAGCGCGAGCCGCGGCGTCGCGCGTTCCAACCGCCGCGCGCGCTGGTCCAGCGCGGCGCGAATCGCGGTCTCCATCCGCGGCCCCGCACGCTCGAGCTGCGCACGCGTCCGTGCCAACCGCACCGTGGGTGCCTGTGCGGTCAAGCGATTCGCCAAGCGGCTCGTGCGCGCCTCGGCGCGGTCGAGCAGGCCGCGCACGGAACGCTGTAGGCGATCGCCGAGGTCGAGCCGCCGTGTGCGCTGCTCGAACACGGCATCGATCGCGCGACCCAGGTGGCGTTGCGCGCGGTCGAGCGCGTCCACGAACACCATGCGCTCGGGGATCGCGCGTTGTGCGGCATCGGTCGGCGTGTGCGCGCGCACGTCGGCGACCAGATCGCTCAGCGTCGTGTCCGTCTCGTGTCCGACGCCCGAGATGACGGGCACGCTCGCGCGGCGGATCGCCTCCAGCACGGGCAGTTCGTTGAACGCCCACAGGTCCTCGAGCGAACCGCCGCCGCGCACCACACAGATGACATCGACGCCGCTCTGGTCCATGCGGTCGATCGCCGCCGCGATCTCGAGCGCGGAACCGGGCCCTTGGACCAGCGTGTGCGCGAGGCGCACGGGGTACAGCGGCCAGCGCGCCGAGCGCGTGCGCAGGAAATCCTGCAGCGCCGCGCCGCCCTTGCTGGTCACGAGCCCGACGATGCGCGGGAGCGTGGGCAACGGTCGGCGTCGATCGAACCAGCCGTCCTGCTGCAATCGCGCCTTCAATTCCTCGAGCTGCGCGAGCTTCGTGCCGAGGCCCGCCGGCTCGAGGCGCGTGACGTTCAGCGAGTACGTCCCGCGCGGCGCGTACACGTCGAGCTTGCCGTGCGCCACGACTTGCGCGCCCTCACGCAGATCGAAACGGATCGCGGACGCGACGGCGCTCTTCCAAATCGTGCACGAGAGGCGCGCGTCGATGTCGCGCAGCGCAAAGTACACGTGGCCCGACGCGGCCTTCTTCATCTCGACGACTTCGCCCTCGACCTGCACGCGGCCGAGCGCGTCGAGCCGCCCGCGGATTTCGCGCGTCAGCTCCGCGACTTTCCACGTCCGCGGCGCCGGCTCGGCGGCCTTCGGCGCGTCCCAGGCGTCGTCCCACAGGTTCATGCGAGGACCGTTGTCGACGCGCGCAGCGTGCGAGTCAACCGCCGGGAGCCGGAGGCGTGATCTCCGCGACCGGTTCGTCCGTCGGCGCGTCCT
>JBBQCC010000024.1:0-26821 GCA_038318285.1 Planctomycetota bacterium
GCAGGAACCACATCCGTTCTTCGGCGCGTTGACGCCCGAGGAATGGAACACGCTGCAGTGGAAGCACCTCGACCACCACTTGCGGCAGTTCGGGGCCTGAGCACCGATCTTCGCGAACTCGACGGCGCGCGTGCCGGGAACGAATCAGCCGCGCAGTCTCATCCGCGCAGTCTCATCCGCGCAGTGTCTCGATCGGCCGCGCGGCAAGCGCGCGCGCGCTCGCGAGCAGGCCGCATGCGGCCGCGAGCACACCCGTTCCGACTGCGGCCGCGATCGGTGCCCACCAGACGAATGCGCCGCCGAGGTCCGTGACGCGGCCGAGGAACTGCCACGCGAGCACCGTGGCCGCTGTGCCGCCGACGAATCCGGATACGGCGCCGAGCAGTCCGAACTCCGTCGCGAACAGGCCCGCGATCGTCGCGCGGTGCACGCCCAGTGCCTTGAGCAGTGCGACCTCGCGCGATCGGTTCACGGCAGCGGTCGCCGCGACGCCGGCCAGAATCGCGAGTCCCACGGCGACGGTGAACGCGCCGAGGACCTGCACGCCGAAGCTCAGCTTTTGCAGAACGTCGAGCACCTTTTCGAGGATCGAGCGCACGCGGATCGGCGTCACGTTGCCGAACTGCTGCGCCAACTCGTCCTGGAACGCCTGTTCCTCGCCGGCCTCGATGCGCGCGGCGCCGAGCAGTGCGTGCGGCGCGTCGTCCAAGGCTCCCGGTTCGGCGACCAGGAAGAAGTTGATCGAGAACGACTCCCACTGCACCGATCGGATCGAGGTCACGCGCAGCTCGATCGGCACGCCCTGCACGTCGAAGCGCAACACGCTGCCGACGTGTGCGCCCAGGTCGCGCGCGAAGCCTTCTTCCAGGCTGACTTCGGCGTGGTCGGGGTCGCTCCACAGCGCGCCCGCGACGATGCGATTGTCGGGTGACAGCTCGCCCCAGGTGATGCGCTGCTCGCGCGTCAGCACCCAGCGCGGTCGGTCGAGCTCGTCACCGCTCGTCTTCGTGGCGAGATCGGAGACGTCGGCGCCGTCGATCGACGCGAGGCGCGCCGTCACGACCGGCACCGCGCGCACGTTGATCGCGTGGTGCTGTGCGAGCAACGCCGACACGCCATCCCACTGGTCGGGCTGGACGTCCAGCAGAAACACGCTCGGCGCGTCGGACGGAAGATCCGAGCGCAGGCGTTCGACCAAGCGGCTCTGCACGAGCGCGAGCATCGTCACGGAGAGGACCGCCAGCCCGAGCGCGACGACGGCGCCGCGCGTTCCCGCGCCGGGGCGTGCCAGCGCGGAGATTCCGTGCACGAACCACGCGGACAGGCGCTCACGCGGCGTGCGTGCCGCGATCGCGGTCAAAGCGCGCGCTCCGACCGTCAGCAGTGCCCCCGCGACAGCCACGCCGCCTGTGAAGTACAGGGCCAGCGAGAGCGAGCGTGATTGCGCCCACGCGGAACCCAGCACGCCCAACGCGATGAACGCAAAGCTCGCGATCGTCACGGCGCGAGGTGGAGGCAGTGGCTCGGCGTCGCTGCGCAGCACGCGCGCTGGCGAGACGCGCCACACGGCCGTCAACGGGGGCACCGCGAAGGCCAGTGCGATCGCGACGCCCAGCAGCGTGCCGCGCACGATCGAAAGCGGCTCCCAAGACAGCGCGAAATCGGTCGGCAGCAGGTCGAGGGCGACGAGCGGCAGGGCGAACGGCAGCAAGGATCCGGCGATCGAACCAACGAGGCTCGCGGCGAACGCCAACAACGCAACGTGCGCACCGAACAGCACGAGGACCTCGCGCGGACGGAATCCGATCGCGCGCAAGACGGCAACGGCTTGCGTGCGCGACGCGACCCAGGCGCGCACGATCTGCGCCACGCCGACGCCGCCCAGGATCAACGAGAGCAGCGCGGCGAGCGCCAAATAGCGTTCGACGCGCTCGAGGGATCGTCGGATCGTCGGCTGCGATTCGCTCGCAGTTTCGACGCGCAAGTAGACGGCGCCGGGCAGTGTGTTCGTCAGGGATGCGGCCCACGCGTCGACCGTGGATGCGCGCGTCGTCGCCGGCATCTGCACGAGAGCGCGGTAGCGCACGCGGCTGCCGAATCCGAGGAGTCCCGTGCGTTCGAGCCCCGCGCGGGTCGCGAAGACGCGCGGGCCGACTTGGAATGCTGCGCCGAGCTTGCCGGGCTCGTCCAAGACGGTCGCCGCGACGACGAACTCGGCCTCGCCGATGCCGATGCGGTCGCCGATGGCGACGCGCAGTTCGCTCAGGACTTCGGGAGCGACGGCGACTTGGTCGTCGGCCAAGTCGTCGAGAGTGCCCGGCGGATCGAGCACGACTTGGCCGTAGAACGGGTAGTGCGCACCGACGCCGGCGAACTCGACGAGGCGGCTGCGGCCGCTCGCGCTCGACCGCGCCATCGTCGAGAGGTCGAGCACGTCCGTGCGTCGCGCGCCCTCGATCCCGGCCACGAGAGCGTCGAGTTCGTCCGGGATCGCGCGGCGCGACTGGACGGAGACGTCGGCGCCGAGCAGCTCGCGCGAGCGGTCGCGGATTCCGTCCTCGATCGAGCCCACGAGCGCCGAGACGCCGGTGATGGCCGCGACGCCGAGCGCGAGCGACGCGACGAAGAACACCAGCCGGCCGCGCGATCCGCGCGTCTCGCGCAGCGCGAATGCCAGCCCGTCGGCAAACCTCACGCGTTCGCCTCGACCTCTTCCACGCGGCCCGAACGCAAGTGGATGCGACGCCCCGCAGCGCGCGCGATCTCGCTGTCGTGCGTGACGAGGATCAGCGTCGTGCCGCGACGCGCGCGCAGGTTTGCCAGCAGTGCCAGGATCGACGCGCCAGTCGCGCCGTCGAGATTGCCGGTCGGCTCGTCGGCGAACAGGATCGCGGGCTCGGGCGCGAACGCGCGGGCGAGGGCGACGCGCTGCTGCTCACCGCCCGAGAGCTGCGCCGGGTAGTGGTGCGCGCGGCCCTCCAGGCCGACCTCCGCGAGCAACTTGCGCACGCGATCGCGCGCTCCACGTACGCCGGTCAGCTCCAGTGGCACGAGCACGTTTTCCAGCGCGGTCAGGTTCGCCAGCAGTTGGAAGCTCTGGAAAACGAAACCGACCTGTTGCCGGCGCAGCATCGAGAGCTCGTCCTCGGACAACCGGTCGATGCGCCTCCCCGAGATCCAGACCTCGCCCTCGGTGGGGCGGTCGAGCCCGGCCATCAGCCCGAGCAGCGTCGATTTCCCGCTGCCGGACGGGCCGAGGATGGCGACCGACTCGCCGTGCGCGATCTCGACATCGACGCTGTCGAGGATCGTCAGCATCTCCGGGCCGGACGGCAGGCGTTTCGTGAGTCGGATGCAGGCGACGGCGGCGTTCATGGGCTCCGAAGGAGTTCGGTGGCCACCCACTCTCGGATTCCTCAGGCGGGATGCAAGCGGCGCGATGTGCGTCTAGAGTTCGAAACCATGTTCGATCCGCGTCGCACGCGTGCCGCTCTCGGCGGCCTCTCCTTCGCCATCGCGTGCGCGGCATTCACCGCCTGTGACGACGCGCAGCGGTCCGATTCGCAGCACGCGCTGCCTGGCGAGGCAGAATCGAAGGTCGCGGCAGCGTCTCAGGCGGCGCCCACCGACGCTCCGAACATCGCGGCCGATGCGCCGCTCGTCGTGTTCCTGGGCGACAGCATCTCGGCGGGATTGCACCTCGCGGCGGAAGATGCATTCCCGGCGGTTCTGCAGCGCAATCTGAGCGCGGCCGGACATCCGTTCCGCTTGGTGAACGCGGGCGTCAGCGGCGACACGAGCGCAGGCGGATTGCGACGCATCGATTGGATCCTGAAGCAATCGCCCGACGTGCTGGTCGTCGAACTGGGCGGCAACGACGGCCTGCGCGGTCAGGAGATCGAGGGCGTCGAGTCGAACCTGCGCGCCATCGTGACGCGCGCGCAGTCGGCGGGTGCGCGCGTCGTGCTGCTGGGCATCCAGATCCCGTCGAGCTACGGCGCCGATTACACCAGTCGATTCGCCGACATGTACCCGCGCATTGCGCAGGACCTGGGGGTGGCCTTCGTCCCCGACTTCTTCCAGGGCGTGGGCGGCGTGCCCGACATGACACTCGAAGACGGACTGCATCCCACGGCGGCCGGCCACGTCCGTCTCGCGCGCAACATCGCGGACATCGTGCGCGCGGAGGTCGATGCCACCCGCGCCCAGACTCCGCGCTTAAATCAGACGTGCGCCCGGCCGTCATTCCGGGCGCACGATGGGAAGCTCGACGAAAGTGCGAACGTCAGAAGACTGGCGGTAGCAACACGTCACCGATGACGTGGATGTTGCCGTTCGCTGTCTCGAGGTCCGCGAGGATCACCTGAATGCCATTGACGAAGATCGTGTTGCCCTGCTTGGTGACCAGCAATGTTTGCCCGTTCACCGTGGCGACGACCTGATTGTTCATCAACTGATCGGCGTACACGCGTCCCGAAACGACGTGGTAGGTCAGGATGTTCGCCAAACGCGGAATGTTCACCGGGAGAAGCAATCGCGTCACCGGCAGGGGCGCGAATGCAGCGTCGGTCGGCGCGAAAACGGTGAACGGTCCGGGTCCCGACAGAGTTCCCGCGAGGTTGGCAGCCGTGACCGCTGTCAGCAGCGTGTTGAAGCCCCCCACCTCGCTGGCCGTGACGGGGATGGTGCTCAGGTTCGGCATGAGCACCATGTCGATCACGTGGATGACACCGTTGGTGCAGGCGATGTCCGTCACGATCAGGTTCGCGGCGTCGATCTTCGGCTGCGAGCCCACGATCGAGACGTCCAAGCGCTGACCGTTCAGCGTCTCGATCGTCGGGTGCACGAGGACTTGGCTGGAGAACTGGGTCGTGCCGGCGACGTGGTAGAGCAAGATCGACGTCAGCTTCGACTGGTTCTGGGGCAGCAGGAGCCGCTGGACCGTGCCCGGCGGCAGAGCCGCGAACGCCGCGTCGGTCGGAGCGAACACGGTGAACGTGCCGGGCGCGGACAGAGTCGTGTCGAGCCCGGTGGCCTGCAGAGCAGCGACGAGCGTCGTGAAGCCGCCATTCTGGACGGCGGTCGTGACGATGTCGGACTGCGCGCGGGCGGGCGAGACGAGCAGGCCCAGGGCGAGGATGGGCGCAGAGGTCGCGCCCAGGAAGTTTCGAAGCAGGGTTCGCATGATCGTGGCCTCGGTTCGAGGGGAGACGGGACGTCCTCGGATCGGACGTTTTCACACGCGCGTTCGCGCTGTTCGCGCGGGCGGATGCGCGAACGATGCAATGGTTGTGCAAGCGCGATCGAAGTCGCGCGGTCTCCGCGCTCGCAGGTCTCCTTGAAGATCCCGTGAAGATCAGGTGGGTCGCGCGCGCTCAGACTCGGCCGCTGCACGCGCGACGTCGTCGAGTTCGGGGTGGTCGGATGCGTCCGCCGCACGGTACGCCCACGTGATCGTGTCACCGCGCACCGTGTCACCGCGCACCGTGTCACCGCGCACCAGGAATTCGCCCGAGAGCTGCCGCACGTCGCCGCTCGGGATGCCGGGCAGGTTGCCGTGCACCAACGCGCGCAGTCCGGCCGCGAGCACGCTGGGGGAGAGCAGCTGCCCGACGCTCCCGCGCTCGAGTCCGAACGCCGAGAACAGGACCTTCTCGGGATCCGCGACCGCGCCCGCATCGGGATCGAACTCCGCAAAGAAATCGCGCGTCGCGTCAGCGGACCCGAGGGTCACGTAGAGGACCGGCGGCAGGTCGTTTCGGGCCCCGCGCGCACGGCGCAGGTCGCGCACGCGCGCGCGACAGAAGGGTCAACCGAAGTGGCGCAGGAAGACAACGTGTGTCATGCGCGCGCCCAAGTGCTCGCGCAGCGTCTTTCCGCGGAGGTTGCAGCCCTCGACCGGTCGGTCGAGCAGGCCCGCAGGCAGGCGTTCCGCGGAGTCGGTCTGGTTTTCGGTTGCGTGTCCCATCGTGCGCTCGTGCCCACCACTACGGCAGAACCGGCGATCCGGATTCCGTGCCGTACGCGCGACCGGTCACTCGAGCGGCAGAGTGCGCTCGGCCTCTTCGGGCTCGAGGTTCTCGCGCTCGATCGTCCGGGAACAGCTGTTCCAGCGCAGGATCGCGTCGTCGTTACCAGGCGAACGGAGCGCTTCGGCCTTCTCGTACCACTCCATCGCTTGACGGAAGACGCCGTAGGCATTGCGGCGGGCGAGCATGCTGCGTGCCAGCAGCGCGCGGGCTTCGCGCTCGTAGACGACGCCGGTGTAGTACGCGCGCTCGTACTCGTTCTGAAGCCGACCGGCGCATTCGCGCGCCTCGCCCGCGCGCGACTGCGAGTGTCCGCTGGCGAACTGGTCGGACAGCGTCAGCAGCAGGCTCTTCAGCGCCGCTTGATTCTCCGGATCCACGGCCAGGATGTCGTGACAGATGCTCTCGGCCGGCTCGGGGTCGTTCAGCAGCCGATAGCGCTCGGCCTTGAGCAACGCAGCCGGGATGCCCGACTTCGACATCGGCTTCAGCGGAAACTTCATCGTCCGCCTCCCGCGTCCGGGACCTTGGCGCGCGGCTGTGTCCGCGCGGTGCTGTCTGCGCGCGGCTGCGTCCGTGCCGTGATCCCCCGGAACTTGCGACCGACCCAAGCGACCGGATCGAAGTAGCGGTCCACGACGCGCTCCTTGAGCGGGATGATGCCGTTGTCCGTGATGTTGATGTGCTCGGGGCACACCTCGGTGCAGCAGCGCGTGATGTTGCACAGGCCCGAACCGAATTCCTTGCGGATCTCGGGGACGCGGTCGTCCGTGTCCAACGGGTGCATCTCGAGGCTGGCGAGTCGAATCATGAATCGCGGACCGACGAAGCGGTCCTTGGATTTCCGATCACGCAGGACGTGGCACACGTCCTGGCACAGGAAGCACTCGATGCATTTGCGGAACTCCTGCACGCGGTCGACGTCTTCCTGGAACATCCGGTGCTGGCCGTCGGCGTCGCGCGGGCGCGGTTTGAAGCGCGGAATCCGCTTGTTCTGCGCATAGTTCCACGAGACGTCGGTGACGAGATCCTTGATCAGCGGGAACGTCTTGAGCGGTTGGACCGTGATCGTCTCGTCGGGGCCGTACGAGTTCATCCGCGTCATGCACGAGAGGCGCGGGCGGCCGTTGATCTCCATGCTGCAACTGCCGCATTTCCCGGCCTTGCAGTTCCAGCGCAGCGCGAGGTCGTTGGCCTGGTTCGCTTGGATGCGGTGCAGCACGTCGAGGACCACCATGCCCTGGTCCACGTCGACCTCGAACGTGACGAACGCGCCGCCCTGCGCGTCGCCGCGCCAGACCTTGAAGATCCGCTTCGTCATCCGGATGCCTTTCCGTCCGTGCCGGCCCCCACGAGGCCAGATTCGAGGTCCTCGATCTTTGCGTTCGCGATCGCTGCGAGGTGTTCGGGTGCCTTCGGGCGCGCGACCTTCTCGACGTGCATCTCGCCGCCGGCGCCCTTCTTCGTGACCACGTTGTAGCCGAGCCATTCGGCCTGTTCGCCCGGATGGTCGAGACGCGTGTGCGCACCGCGACTCTCCTCGCGCATCAGCGCGGCGCGCGCGACAGCTTCCGCAGTGATCAGCAGCGAGCGCACGGACAGCGCCTCGTGCCAGCCGGGGTTGTACTGGCTCGCACCCGGCGCGCGCACGTCGGCCGCGGAGGTCTTCAACGCGCGCAGCTCTTCGAGGCCGCGCTCGAGGTCGTCCTTCGTGCGCACGATGCCGACGTAGCGGCTCATGACCGACTCGAGCTTCTCGTGCAGCAGGTACGGGTTCGAGCCGGTCTCGCGGCGCAGGATCTCCGTCGCGCGGCGCACGGCGGCGACGACTTGCTCGTCGGGCGCCTTCACCGGCGACTTCGAAGCGCGGATGTACTCGCCCGCGCCGACGCCGGCCAGGCGGCCGAAAACGATCAAATCCGA
Source organism: Planctomycetota bacterium (assembly GCA_038318285.1). Taxonomy (GTDB): domain Bacteria; phylum Planctomycetota; class UBA1135; order UBA1135; genus JAEUHZ01. The sequence goes on from JBBQCC010000024.1 coordinate 7,953, forward strand.
CAAGGAATTGCCACCCAAGCGGTTCGCACCGTGCAGTCCCGCTGCGCACTCCCCGCAGGCGAAGAGCCCCGGCACCACGGTCGATTGCGTGTCCGCGTCCACGCGGATGCCGCCCATGAAGTAGTGGAGCGTCGGTCCGACCTCCATCGGCTCCTTCGTGATGTCGACCTCGGCCAGTTCCTTGAACTGGTGGTACATCGACGGGAGCTTGCGCTTGATGAACTCGGCCGGGCGCCGCGAGGCGATGTCGAGGAAAACGCCGCCGTGCGGCGATCCGCGGCCGGCGTTCACCTCGGCCGTGATCGCGCGCGCCACTTCGTCGCGCGTCAACAGCTCGGGTGGCCGGCGCGCGTTCTTGTCGCCGTTCAGCCAGCGCTCCGCCTCCTCGACGGTGTCCGCGGTCTCCGGCGCGAAGCGCGCGGAGATGTAGTTGAACATGAACCGCTCGCCCTTGTTGTTCAGCAGGATGCCGCCGTCGCCGCGCACGCCCTCGGTGACCAAGGTCCCGCGTACGGAGGGCGGCCACACCATGCCGGTCGGGTGGAACTGCGTGAACTCGAGGTCCATCAGGTCGGCGCCCGCGTCGTAGGCCATCGCGACGCCGTCGCCCGTGTACTCCCACGAGTTCGACGTGATGCCCCAGGCCTTGCCGCCGCCGCCCGTCGCCAGGATCACGGCGCGACACCGGAACAGCACGAAACGGCCTGTTTCCCGCCAATAACAGAGCACTCCGGCGATGCGGTCGCCGTCCTTCAACAGCTCCAGCGCGGTGCACTCCATGTGGAAGGAGATGCCCTGGTGGATACCGTGGTCCTGCAACGAACGGATCAGCTCGAGCCCCGTGCGGTCGCCGACGTGCGCGAGGCGCGGGTAGCGGTGACCGCCGAAGTTGCGCTGGCTGATCAGTCCTTCCTTCGTGCGATCGAAGACGGCGCCCCATTCCTCGAGCTCGCGCACGCGGTCCGGCGCCTGCTGCGCGTGCAGCTCGGCCATGCGCCACACGTTCAGGAACTTGCCGCCGCGCATGGTGTCGCGGAAGTGCACCTTCCAGTTGTCGCGCGAATCCACGTTGCCGAGCGCTGCGGCCATGCCGCCCTCGGCCATCACCGTGTGCGCCTTGCCCAGGAGGCTTTTCGACACGACGCCGGTGGAGAGTCCCTGCGCGCTGCACTCGATCGCTGCCCGCAAACCGGCGCCGCCGGCGCCGATGACGAGGACGTCGTGCTCGATGGTCTGGATCTCGGAGACGTCGAGCATGTCAGTTCCAGGTGTTGTAGTCGGTGATGACGCCCATCGAGACGAGGCGCACGTAGATGTCCGTGAGCATCACACCGAAGAGGCTGATCCAGGCGAAGGCCATGTGTCGCGCGTTGAACCACGACACCTTCTTCCACACGCCGTAGGTGACCGTGTGCTCGCCGCACGACATGCAGTCCTTGCGGCCGCCGACCAGGTGCCTCAAGGAATGGCAGCCGAACGTGTAGCCGGCGAGGAGCGTCGCGTTCAGGAGCAGCACGATGCTGCCGACGCCGACGCCGAATTCGCCCTGACGGAAGAACGCTTGGAACGCGTCCAGGTACAGCAGCGGGATGAAGATCAGCGCGAAATACAGCGCGTACCGGTGCAGGTTCTGGAACAGGAAGAGCGTCGTCTCGCCGCCGTACTTGAACTTCGGCAAAGGCCCGACGCCGCACGCTGGCGGCGATCCACCGACCGAGCGGTAGTAGGCCTTGCGGTAGTAGTAGCAGGTGAAGCGAAAGCTGCCCGGGAAGATCAGGATGAACAGCGCGGGTGACGCCGGCAGGAACGCGGGCCACCACGCGGGCCACGTCCCGAACCATGCGTGCGCGAGCGGTGCGGCTCCGGGCGCCGTCGCGTCCGTGAAGAGCACCGGCGAATAGAACGGGCTCAGGTACGGATCGGCGAAGTAGTGCCGACCTTGGAACGCGGCCCACGTCGTGTAGACGATGAAAGTCGCGAAAACGGCGACGGTCAGTGCGGGTCCAGCCCACCACTTGTCCGTGCGCGCGGTTGCTGCAAAGCCTTCGACGTGGCCTGCAGCCGCAGGCGAATGCGGGGGGCTCATCGTGCGAGATGGTAGGGAACATCTCCGCATCGGGACAACAAACCCCGAGAGTCTGGAACCGAGAGCGTGATGAGCCGACCGGTGCATCGACGCTGCCGCTGGGGCGGTGAGTTCGAGTGACGAGGGGCGTCGCGGCCACCGGATCCGGCAGTGGGCGATGCGGCCGCCTCCGAAATGAAGGACGCACCGCGTGCGCCGGGCACACGGTGCGTCGCAGCCCTGCCGGGCGTTGCGAATCGGAAGCGGTCGAGGCTCTACGGGGTCCAGACGACCTGGACGGCGCTCGAGATGTTCGAGAACGTGCCGCAGGGCCCGTTCGGGTTGCGGTACCAAGCTTGGTAGTAGCGCGTGGCGCCCGTCGCCGGCACGAGACCCAACGTGTGGATCGCGGTGTCACCCATCTGCGGGTAGCTCGTGGTGCCGCCCAACGCCGGCTTCACAGCCAAACGTCGCGCCGTGCCGCCTGCACACAGCAAGCCGTCGTTGAAGGGCGACCCGAACCCCCCGTTGGTCTGCACGTCACCCTGGAAGAACAGGACGTACGTGAACGGAGTCGGGCAACCGGTCACGGTCAGGACGAGATTGTCCTGCGAAGGGTGCGTCGTGCCCGAGCCGAGCAAGCGCGCTCCGACGCCGCTGGAGTTCGTGCAACCGGTCATCGACCCGAGCACGGCGTTGTTGCCACATGGGCATTGAGCGCCCAGCCCGTTGCCGAAGCAGTAGGGAACGCCGCCGTCGACCGTGCACTCGTCCGGGATGCCGTTGCCGTCCAGGTCTTGGCTCGTGCCGTTCAGCACGTCGCACGAATCGAGACGCCCGTTGAAGTTGCAGTCCAGCGCTCCGCTCGCGATCTGACACACGTCTCCGACGCCGTTGCCGTCGCAGTCGAGCTGCAACGGGTTCGCGATGGATGGGCAGTTGTCGCACGCGTTTCCGATGCCGTCGCCGTCGCCGTCGCCCTGCAGCGGGTTGGGCGTGTTCGGGCAGTTGTCGTTGCAGTTCTGGACGCCGTCACCGTCGCTGTCCGCATCGGTGACGCCGCAGCCGCAGATACCGGGCGCGATCTTCAGCGGGTCGTTCGGGCACAGGTCGATGCAGTTCGGCGTGCCGTCGCCGTCATTGTCCGTGTCCGGGTTTCCACAGCCGCACACGCCGGGCGCCGTCTTCGCCGGATCGGTCGGGCAGCTGTCGCAGGCATCTCCGGTGGAATCGCCGTCGCCGTCGTCCTGGCCGGCGTTCGGCACGCTCGGGCAGTTGTCGCACGCGTCGCCGAGCCCGTCCGAGTCGCTGTCGGCCTGCATCGGGTTCGCGTTCGCCGGGCAGTTGTCCACGCAGTTCGCGATGCCGTCGCCGTCGGTGTCCGTGTCGGGGTTGCCGCAACCGCACTGGCCCGGGTCGACCTTCAGCGGGTCCGTGGGACAGGCGTCGCACGCGTCACCGGTTTGGTCGCCATCGCTGTCGAGCTGGTCGAGGTTCGGCACGGCCGGACAGTTGTCGCAGGCGTCGCCCAAGCCGTCCGCGTCCGTGTCCTCCTGCATCGGGTTCACGCTGCCCGGGCAGTTGTCGTTGCAGTCCGCGACACCGTCGGCGTCCGAGTCGGTGTCGAGCGCGCCGCAACCGCACTGACCCGGTTCGGTCTTGAGCGGATCGAGCGCGCAGTTGTCGCAGGCGTCGCCCGCGCCGTCGCTGTCGGCGTCGAGCTGGTCGGCGTTCGGCGTCGTGACGCAGTTGTCACAAGAGTCGCCGACGCCGTCCGCGTCGCCGTCAGCTTGTGCGAGGTTCGCGGTCGTCGGGCAGTTGTCGTTGCAGTCCGCCACGCCATCGCCGTCGGTGTCCGTGTCGGGCGCGCCGCATCCGCACTGCCCGGGTTCAATCTTCGCCGGATCGGTCGGGCAGCCGTCGATGCAGTCGGGAGTTCCGTCGTTGTCGGTGTCCGTGTCGGGCACGCCGCATCCGCACGTTCCCGGCGCGATCTTCAGCGGGTCCATCGGGCAACCGTCGCTGCAGTTGGGCGTGCCGTCGCCATCCGTGTCCGTCGGATCGATCGTGAGGATGCCGATGGTGCTCGTGATCGAGCCGCAGGCGTTCGAGACGACGACGTCGTACGCGCCGGCGTCACCGACGGTCACAGGACCGATCGTGATGGTCGCCGTCGCGGAACCCGAGACGTTCCCGCCGTCCACGAGCGGCTGGTTGTTGAAACGCCACTGATAGCCGAGCGGCGCGCTGCCGCCGGCCTGCACCGAGAACGAGGCCGTGTCGCCCGGGCAGACGGACTGGTTCACGCGCTGGCTCGTGATCGAAGGGCACACCGTGACCGCGATGGAGCCCGAGGGCAGCGCTTGTCCCGCGCCAAACGTCCAATTCGCCGCGTTGGCGATGGCGTCGAGCCACTGCGCTTTCGTGCCGGTGGCGAGGCTAGCCGTGTTGAACGCCATCGAACTTTGGCCGGCGCCCGACTGGAAAAATGTCACGGCGGTCTTGTTCGCGGCCGAGAGCCCCGTGGGGATCGCGCTGGTCGCGTTGCTCGTCGCCGGTTCGTACGCGCCCGTGTCGTCCAGCATGTACAGCGCGCGGCGCGTGGGCGTATTGAGCGGATTCGTACCCGTGTCGTGCTGGAAGGCGATGACCTGATCGCCCGTTGCGCCCAGCGCGAGATCGGCGAAGTTGCCCGTCGTCGCGCCGGGGATCGCGCCGGTGCGCGTCCAGACGAACTCGGCGCCCACGTCGGTCGTGCGGATCACCGTTCCGGCGGAAATGGGCATCGTCGCCGTGAGGAGCAGCAGCTGCTCGTCGCCGTTGCCATCGGACGCACCCTGCGTGTTCCGGAACGCGGAACCGGTCCAACCGACGTTCGTGAAGTAGACCTTCGCGCCTGCAGGAACGTCGGCCAGGAACGCGACGGAGAAGGCGGGATTCGCCTCGCCCGTATCGCGCCAACCGACGAGCGCGGTGTCACCGGCGTCGAGTTGGATCTGCGCATCGGCGAAACCGCCGAGCAGGAAGAGGGACGAACAGACGGAGAGAAGACCCGCGATGCGGGGAGGGGAGATGCGTGCGAGCATGATGTCTATCCGGGGAAGTCGGACGTCGAGAACGGGAATCCGCGATCGCAACGATCGACAGCGTGGGTGTTCGATTCACCTACACTCGAACGTGCGGAAGCGTTGCAGCCTCGGGAGCAAGGCTGTCACGACGGTATCTGCACGCACCGATTCTGGAAACGGGGTCCGTGCAAAAATCCGGATGCACTCGGCAGGGTGAAGGGCAGTTCACTCTCACGTTCGTTTCGAATGTGATTCCTACCGCCGAATCGACTCTCGGGCAGGCTGCGCACGGGGATCGGGCTGCTCGACGCGTCCTGCGCGGACCCTGGGGTGAATTCGCTTCCAGTCCGGGATGCCTGTGGGCGCGAAGACCTTTCCGGAAGCGTCCGAGTGCGTGCACGCCCGGCCGGAATTGGGCCACAGCGGTCCGCTCCAGGACCGGCATGGGGGCATAGTTACTACGGATTTGAGCACCAAGCGGTCTTGGCCGGCCCTGCATTTCGCCCGCACGGTACTTTCGAATTGGCGCTCGAAGCGGGATCAGCCACCCGCGCGCCGCATCGCCATGACTCACTCGAACCAAACCGCATTTCAAGTCCTCCCCGCACTCGCCGCTCTTTCAGCGCTCGTCGCGTTCACCACTCCCGCGGTCGCGCAATACGCCGAGCGCCCAGCCCTGTTCGGCTCCGGGTCGAATGCCGTCGACGTCTCCGGACGCTCGATCAAGGATCCGCGCGTGCGCGCCGTGCACACGACGGATCCGAACCTCGCGGGCGGGACGGCCTACCTGTTCGAGCGCGATCCGTTCTTGGCGTACCAGCTCGGCCGCAATTTGAACTTCCTCGAGTTCACGTCGCGCATGGGCATCTTCGACGCGAGCATCGCGGGCCTCGCTGGCCCGATGCCCGACGGCACGACCGCGAAGATCACGGCCAACAACCAAGTGTCGTGCGTCGGTTGCCACAACCTGCCTGCCGGCAATCCGGGCGGCGGACCGAACTTTTCGAAGGACTCAGGGTTCGGCCGCAATACGCCGCACTACTACGGCGCCGGCATCGTCGAGATGCTCGCGATCCAAGTGCGCACGGACATGCTGCTGCAGATCGACACGAACCAGGACGGTTGGGTCAGCGTGTCGGAAGCGCAGTCCGCGCCGAGTCAGCTCCTGCTGCAGCCGGCACCCGGGACAACGGCCGTCGACTACGGCAACCCGCGGCTCACGAACGGCTCGACGGGCAAGCCGCAACTGAACAACATCTTCCGCGTCTGGTACCTCGATGCGAACGGCCACGTCGTGCCGAACGCGACGCAGGTCGATGGCGTGAACACGGTCGGCTACAACTTCGAGATGGTCGTCTGGGGCGCGGGACAGGGTCCCGGTCGCTCCGCGCTCAACCCGACGAACCGCGCGTTCCTGTGGGATCCGTGGAAGGCCCACGGCGGCCTCGAGTCGGAAGACCACAGCACGACGAACGACCCGGACGGCGACGGCGTCAGCGTTCCCACGCTCGCCGGCGCGATCCAGTTCCCGGCGACGCACAAGGCCAAGGATGCGGGCTTGGTCATGGACCCGTTGGGATTCAGCCGCGACGACCCGGACGGTGACGGCTACATGTGCGAGATCACCGAGGGCGACCTCGACCTGGCCGAGTGGTTCATGCTGAACGCGCCGCGCCCGGCGTTCGCCGGCCCGCGCCGCGAGTTCACGAACGGCATCGGCAAGATGGATCAGATGGGTTGCACCGCGTGCCACGTGCCGACGTGGACGATCGCGGCGAAGGACGCCGTGCACGCCGGTGACCGCCGCTTCATCGACCTGAACGTCGGCTGGAACGAGACGACGGGACAACTGCAGGGCAAGCTCGGCCGCCTGTACGACGTCGTCGGACAAGCGAAAGTGCGCCGCTTCGCGGGCGTCGAAGTGCACGGCCTGTTCAGCGACCTGAAGCACCACGACATGGGCGTGGGCTTCCAGGAGATCGACTTTGGCGGCAACGTGAACACGCTCTGGCGCACGTCGCCTCTGTGGGGCGTCGGCAGCGGCTTCCCCTGGGGCCACGACGGTCGTTCGCTCACGCTCGAGGACGCGATCCTGCGCCACGACGGTGAGGGCGCGGCGTCCAAGGCTGCTTGGCTGTCGGCGAGCGCGGCCGATCGCGCGGTCGTGCTGAACCTGCTGCAGAAGCTGCAGCTGTACGACATCGAGACCGTGCCCGTGGACATCGACGTGGACGGCCTCGTCGCCGACCACTACTTCGTCGCGGGCATGGACACCGGTCGTGAGCGCTTCAACGCCGAGTGGTTGTTCCAAGTGCCCGTGCAGATCCAGGGTCCGGTCGTGAACACGGACGGCGTGCAGGTGACGTCGTACGCGGCTGTGAACCGCAACGCGGCCTACGGTCGCAACCTGCCCTACCGTCAGGACCAGGACGGTGACTGCTGGCCCGACGTCTGGGACCACGCGCCGACGGCGCCGGGTTTCAAGGACGGCGTGAACAACTGAGATTCGCGTCTGCACGACACCATCCCCGCGGGGCGCACCGATCGCGGTTCGTCGCGCGGGGACGCTTCTTTGGCGCCTCTTCTTCAGCGCCTCTTCTTCAGCGCGGTGTGCCGCGCAGCCCCGGATCGCGATCGGCGTCGGGTAGGCCGCCGGTGACGAGTTCGGGCGCGAGCCGACCACGTGACCACAGCATGCGGTCGACGAGCACTTGGAAGACGTGCTCGAGTTCGGCCTGAACCTCCGCGCCTTCGAGCACGCCGAGCGCACGCGCGACCGCTTCGAACGTCGCCACGAAACGCGGGTCGCTGTGGTGGCGCAGTCGGTAACGCGAAGGCGGCCCGTCGGGCAGGTGCACCCGCTCGACGCCCGCGAGCGCTGGTTCGCGCGTGGCGAACTTGTGCGCGCGCCGCCAGTCCGCGTCGGGGACGAGGATCGTGATCGGCCGCGGGTCCAAGGGTTCACGCGCCAGGATGCGCGAGTCCGCCCCGGGGTACAGGAGCACGGTCCGGCGCTTCGGTTCGATCAGGTTCGTGGGGTCGAAAACGACGTTCCGGCCGCCGAAATCGCGCACTTCACCGGCCGCGAGGGTCAGCGGGACCAGCCGACCGGTGTTCGTGGGCTTGTGCACTTCCTTGCGGTGCCGCAGCACGACGACGCGTGTCGCGAGTTCGAGTTTGCGCACGCCCGCACAGAGGCAGAGGCGCAGGTGTAGTCCGCAACCGCCGCAGCGCGCGAGCGCGACGCGCGACGGGTCGAGCTTCTGACGGATGGATTCGCGCGCGCTCATCGGCGTCCGGAAGGCAGTCCCGTGGACCCAGAGCGTGTGAAGAATTCACACGCTCTCGCGCCGCGGAGCAGCGCCACTAGCTTCTGGGAGCTCGCACGGTCGAGTTGTTCACGGGCTCTCCGCCCTTCCAGTCGGCGATGAACAGCGTGTGTGTCTTCACCTGCGCCTGCGGGTACGCCTTGGCGCCGATCGCATCCGCCGTGAACCCCGCGCGCGTCAGCCGATTCAGGAACGAATCGTCCGTGCCCGCCGACCAGAACACCGCGCGTCCGCCCGGACGCATCGCGAGCGAGAGCATCTTCAAGCCTGGGTCAGCGTAGATCCGCTCGTTGCGCGGATCGACGAGGGCTTCGGGGCCGTTGTCCACGTCGAGCAGGACGGCGTCGTAGGTGCGCGGCTTCGCGCGCGACAACACCGCGAACACGTCGTCGAGGATGATCTCGACGCGCGGGTCGTCCAGCAGCAGGCCGTTCACGCTCTGCAGGTGTAGGCGATTCCACTCCACGATCTGCGGTAGGAGCTCGGCGACCTGCACCTTTACGTTCGCGCCGACGAGCTCGAGCACGCGGCGCAGCGTGAACCCGAATCCGAACCCGCCGATCAGGATGTTCTTGTCGCTGGTGTCATGGAACGACTCGTGCGCGAGCTCGGCCATGCGCGCTTCCGACGCGGTGGCCGTGGTGCTCATCAGCAGCTCGCCGCCGACACGGATGTGGAAGTGACCGTCGTGCTTGCGCAGCGAGAGCTTTTCGCGGTTGGAAAGGAAGGCTTCGGCGAGGACGACGGACGGTTTCACGGCGGAAGACTCTCGTCGCGCGAACTCGGTCTGTCACGATCGAAGTCGGATTGGCGGTCGAATCCCGTCGCGGACCCGCTGGGGAATGCTCGACGGAGCCCCGCGACCTCGTTACAGGGGGCGTGCGGGTCGCGTGCGATCCTCACGAACGGAGATCCAGTGAGCTACCAGCCGATCGAGAACTACGGGGTGATTGGGGACCTCCACACGGTCGCGCTCGTCGGTATGAACGGGTCGATCGACTTCATGTGCTTCCCGAACTTCGATTCGCCGTCGGTGTTCGCGGCGCTGCTCGACGACGAGAAGGGTGGTCGCTTCTCGATCTCGCCGATGCTCGACGGCGCGCGACATCGGCAGATGTACCTGCCCGATTCGAACATCCTGCTGACGCGCTTCCTGTCGCAGGGCGGTGTCGCCGAGATCTCCGACTTCATGGTCGTCGAAGACGCCAGCGTGGCGCACTGGCACGACCTCGTGCGACGCGTGAAGGCAGTGCGCAGCGAGATCCGCTTTCGCATGTTGTGTCAGCCGCGCTTCGACTACGCGCGCAGCGGTCATCGCGTCGAGGCCGGCGACGGCGAACTGCGTTTCATACCCGACGACAAGAACATCCCGGCGATGCGTCTGCGCAGCGACGTGAAGCTCGAGGTCCTGAACGGCAGCGCGGTGGCGGAGTTCACGCTGCGTGCCGGCGAGACTGCGCACTTCGTTCTCGAGGAAGCGCCGGAAGATCGCGAGTCGCCGTCAGCCGCGCCCGACTACCCGACGCGCGCGTTCAAGGGCACGCTCAACTTCTGGCGTGCCTGGACCGCGCGCTCGACGTACCGCGGTCGCTGGCGCGAGATGGTGAATCGATCGGCGTTGACGTTGAAGTTGCTGACGTCGCGCAAGTACGGGTCCATCGTCGCTTCGCCCACGTTCGGCCTGCCCGAGACGATGGGCGGCGAGCGGAATTGGGACTACCGCTACACCTGGATCCGCGACGCGTCGTTCACGCTCTACGGCCTGATCCGGCTGGGCTACACCGACGAAGCTGCGGCTTTCATGAAGTGGATCGAGGCGCGCTGCGACGAGTTGGAGCCCGACGGCGCGCTGCAGATCATGTACGGCATCGACGGGCGGCATCTCCTGACCGAGACGACGCTCGATCACCTCGAGGGATACCGCGGATCCAAGCCCGTCCGCATCGGCAACGGCGCGTACGCGCAGTTACAGCTCGACATCTACGGCGAGCTTATGGATTCGGTGTACCTGTTCGACAAGTACGGCGACCCCATCGCGCACGACCTGTGGAAGAACCTCGTTCGCCTGATCGACTGGGTGTGCGTCCACTGGCGACTAAAGGACGAGGGCATCTGGGAAGTGCGCGGCGGACCGCAGGAGTTCCTGTACTCCCGGCTGATGTGTTGGGTGGCGATCGATCGCGGTATCCGCTTGGCATTCAAGCGTTCGCTGCCAGCTCCGCTCGACCGCTGGAACAAGACGCGCGACGAGATCCACGCCGAGATCTTCGGCGAGTTCTGGAACAAGGAGCGCCAGGCGTTCGTGCAGTACAAGGGCTCGAACCGACTCGACGCGGCAAACCTGCTGATGCCGCTCGTCAAGTTCATCAGCCCGAAAGATCCGCGCTGGCTCTCCACGCTGCACGCGATCGAGAGCGAGTTGGTCGACGACTCGCTCGTCTACCGCTACCGCACTTCCGAAGCGGCGTCCGACGGACTGCGCGGCGAGGAGGGAACGTTCACGATGTGCTCGTTCTGGTTGGTCGAGTGTCTCGCTCGTTCGGGTGACGTGGACAAGGCGCGCTACCGCTTCGAGAAGATGCTCGGCTACGCGAACCACCTCGGCCTGTACGCGGAACAACTCGGGCCCAGCGGCGAGGCTTTGGGCAACTTCCCGCAGGCGTTCACGCACCTGGGCCTGATCAGCGCTGCGACAGACCTGGACCGCAGGCTCAACCCGTCGCGCGGTTGACCTGGAATCCGGCGACGCGCAGTGCTGCCTCCAGCTTCAGCCCCGCGTCCGCGCGCCGCGTCTCCACGACGAGGTCGATGTCGACGAAACCCAGCGGCACCTGCCAACCCGCGCGCAGGTGTTGCACGTCGATGATGTTGCAGTCGTTTTCGGCGACGATGCCGACTAGCTTCGCGAGTTGACCGGGCAGGTCCGCGACGCGCACGCGTGCGTGGTGCGTGCGGCCCGCGCGATCCAGACCGTTCTCGAGGATGCGCGCGAACAGATTCAGGTCGATGTTGCCGCCCGAGATGACGGTCGCGACGCGTTGCGCTCCCGTGATCTTGCGCGCCAGGATCGCCGCCACGCCGGCGACACCGGCGGCTTCGGCGACGACCTTGCTCTTCTCCATGGTCTGGACGACGGCGTCGACCAGCTCGTCCTCCTCGACCGTGATGCACTCGTCGACGACGCGCTGGATGATGTCGAGCGTGATCTTGCCCGTGACGCCGACCTTGATGCCGTCGGCGATCGTGAACGGTGCCGCGACGCGCTCCGGGCGGCCCGAGAGGAACGCCTGCACCGTCGGCGAAGCTCCGCTGGCCTGTACGCCGATCACGCGCGTGCGCGGCGAGCAGGCCTTGATCGCCAGCGCCATGCCCGCGCACAGGCCACCGCCGCCGATCGGCACGACGACCGCTTCGAGCGACTCGGCGTCCTCGATCAATTCGAGTCCCGTCGTCCCCTGACCGATCAGGATTTCCACGTCGTCGAACGGGTGGATGAGCGTCGCGCCGCGCTCGCGCGCCAACTCGGTCGCGACGGCCTGCGCGGCGTCGTAGTTCGTGCCCGACAGCACGACCTCGGCGCCGTAGCCCTCGGTGCGCTGCACTTTCAAGATCGGCGTGGACACGGGCATGACGATCGTGGCCCGTGTGCCGACGAGCTTCGCCGCCAGCGCGACGCCCTGCGCATGGTTGCCGGCCGACGCCGCGACGAGCCCGCGTCCCAGAACCGACTGCGGCAGCCCCAGAACCTTGTTCAGCGCGCCGCGAATCTTGAACGCGCCCGTGCGCTGCAAGTTCTCGAGCTTGAGGAACACGTCGAGCCCCGTCTGCTCGCTCAAGTTGTGCGAGTAGATCGTCGGCGTGCGCCGGATGTACGGCGCGAGACGCTCCGCCGCGCGCCGGATCTCGGGCAGCGCGGTCTCGGGCGTGAGGCGGTCGAGGATCGTGTCCACGGCTCGAGGCATCCTACCCGCCGGCTCTTCGCGCCTTTCCGTCTGGGATGGGCCGAACGGGTTCCGTGCTCACGCATCCGTCGCGCGTGCGCCATCGTATGGCTACCGAGGGAGCTCCCTGACGTCGGTGGCGCTCCCTCACCTCCACGACGGAGGATCCCATCCCATGCGCCGCGCCACACTGTTCCTGACCACGCTGACCCTCGCCGGCCTCGTTCTGTTCGCGGCGGGAGGATGTTCGTCCATGAAGAAGTCCGAGGTCGAGAAACGTCTCCTCGCGCTCGAGAAGAATGCTCCCGTGCGCGATGCCGGCCTCCACGTGCGCACCGCGCAGGTGTCGATCGAGGGCGATCGCATCGAGGGCGAGTACCGCTGGCACCAGGCCGGAGACTCCGGACCGGTCGTCGTGCTCGTCCACGGGACGCCGAGTTCGCTCGTGACGTGGACCGATGTCGTGCATGGCGGCGCGAACTTCGACGGCCTCGCCAAGACGTGTCGCGTGTACGCGCTCGACGTGCTGGGCCACGGCACGACGCGCACGGAACACTCGCCGTACTCGTTCCAAGGTTGCGCCGACTGGGTCGGCGGTTTCCTCGACATGCTCGACCTGCAGGGCGTCACTCTTGTCGGCCAGAGCTACGGCGGCGAGTTCGCGTGGCGGTGCGCACTCGACCACCCCGATCGCGTATCGCGGCTCGTCTTGATGAGCAGCTCGGGTCTGCCGCGTCACGACGACGAATGGCTGCCCGAGGAGGTCCAGATGCGCGACAACTGGCTGGCCAAGCTGGGCTGGATGGTGAACTCGCGTGAACGCCTACGACCGGCCGTGGACCTGCACTTCGCCGAGCCCAGCCCGCCCGAGCGCATCGAGGAGTATTTCCTGGTCAGCGAGAACGGCGAGAACTGGCGCGCCATGATCGATCTGGCCCGCGACGAGAACGGCGGGCGGGCGGCCGACTTGAAAGGAATGACGCAACCCACGCTTCTTCTGTGGGGCGAGCGCGATGTCGCCTACAAGCCCGAACGATTCGGGCGGCTGTTCGCCGATACGATCCCCATGTCGCGTTTCGTCCTCGTGCCCGGATCGGGTCATTACCCGCAGGAAGAGCAACCCGCGTTCGTCGCGCGGGCGGTCGCGGAGTTCGCACGCGAGGGAAGTCGATGATCGGTGCGGCGACCTTGCTGATCGCGCTCGCGAACGCCGCCATCACCGGGGAAGATGCACCCTCGATGCCGCCGCGGACCATCGAGTGGGCGGACATCGGCCGCGAGGCGTTCGACACCGCGTACATCCTGCCCGACGACTTGCTGCCTTCACGTGAGGGCGGCGGCGAGCCCGTCGACCTCGCGCGGGTCATGCGTCGGCTCGCCGGCGATCGCTACGCCCCCAAGTCGGACGAGATCGTCACGCTGAACTGCCTGGGCGACGTGATCCGCGCCGTGCGCGACAGTGGCGGCGACCGCGCCGGACGCGATCGCGTTCTCGCGCGCGTGCGCCAGGTCCAGCCGACCCTGTGGAAGGACTTGGAGCCCTGGATCGTGTCGCTGCTGTGCGACTCCAAGTTCCGCGAGCGCGATTGGAATCCCGATCGCGCGGACAGCTGCGACGGCTTCGTTTTCGCGCGTCCGCTCTCGCTGCGCGGCCGCAGCGAGGCGGTGTGGAAGAAGCGCGACAGCGCCGACCTGGTCCAGCAAGCAGCGCTGCTCGTGTACGCCGACCTCGACGCCATCAAGGCGGCCGAGAACGACTACCGCACGTATCCGAGCCGACCAGGCGCGCACTACGAGCGCATCGGACCGATCGCCGACTCGTACGTGATCGGCGATCGCTCGCCGTACGGCGCGTTCTCGGCGCTGCGCATCCTTTTCGAGACGGACCTACCCTTCCCGTTCTCGACGTTCACCTGCGATCTGCACATCCTGAACCGTCTCGATCGCCACGAGCAGCTCGTCTGTGACGTCTACTCGACCAGCAAGGACTTCCACTGGCTCGCTGGCCGCGATCACTTCTTCCCCGTGCGGGCGAGCGACGGCGAGTGGATCGCGACGCTGGTCGTGCGCTGGTTCGGTTTCGATCTGCGCGGAGTGCCCGATGACGACGACGCGCGCTGTTCGGCGATGCGGTCGAGCCTGGGCGGACTGCGGCGCGAGGCCGAGTCCCTGTTTCGCGCCTACGGCGGCCCGCCGCGGACGGTCGAGGGCGCCTTCCCGCCGTTCGAAGTGATCGGGAAGACGATCCGCTAGGACGTCGGGCGTCGTCGCGCGCATCGCGCCCGGAATTCCAGGGGCGGGCGCGTCAAGGACCGGCGCCTCAAGGACAGGCATACGTGCGCTTCGAGCCCAGGCCGTGCGCCACGAGCAGGCCGGCGACCTCGAGTTGCGTGAACGCGCGTCGCGCGCGTTGGATCCCGACGTTGCGCGCCTTCGCGAATCCGGCGACCGTCGCGTCCCCGTCCGGTCGCGAACTCGCGCGTGCGCGCTCCGCGACCCACGCGAGCACGGCGCGCTGCAGCGGATCGAGGTCGGACTTCGAACCGCGCGCGTTCTGGAGCGCCGCCAACGTTGCACCCGTCGCGACGCGGTTGCTCGATCCGACGCGCGCCACGATCTCGCGCGAGCCGTCGGCGTGCAGCACCGCGTGCGGACGGCGCGGCGAGAGCGGCACGGAACACCAGACGATCGGCAGCTCGTGCACGCGGACGATGCCGCCCTGCACCTCCAGATCCGGTTCGATCGCGTTCGCCGCGATCGCGCGCAGCTTCGCGAGGGTCTCGCGCGGATGCGGAGCTCCCAGGATCTCGCCGCGGTCGCCCACGCCGATCAGCAGGATACCACCGCGCGTGTTCGCGAACGCGGCCAGCGATCGCGCGGTCTTCTCGTCGCGCGGGAGTCCGCTCTTGAACTCGAGTTTGCGCCCTTCGCGTTCCGCGGCGAGCGCGGCGATGTCGTCGGTCGAGAGGTCCACCGTTGTCCGGGCTCCGCTTCCTCGTCAGACTCCAGAGCGCGACATCGCGACACACGTCGCGCCCGCCGCAGACCTCGAAAACACCCTGCTCCCCGATCTTCGCATGGAACTCGTCTACTCGATCTGCATCGGAATCGTCGCTGGATTCCTCGCCGGGCAACTGACGAAGGGCAGCGGCTTCGGGTGGTTGGGCAACCTGATCGTCGGCGCACTCGGTGCGTTGCTCGGCGGCTTCGTCTTCGGCCTGCTGGGATTCTCGGCCGGGAACCTCCTCGGTCGCCTCGTCTCCGCGACCGTCGGCGCGGTGCTCCTTCTCGCCCTGCTGGCCATGGCGAGCAAGAAACGGGGCTGAGAGCGTCTGATTCTTTCACACGCTCTGACCCGCCAGAAGCGAGGCCGCCTCAAGAATCGCGACGCGTTCCGACGATCCAACCACCGTTCGTGCTCGGCAGCGCGCGGGCGAAGGGGATGTCTTCATGCGTTTCGAACGCCAATTCGTGGTCCTGGCGGGTTCACTCTCGTGCGCGGTCCTTCTGACGGCCTCGGGGTGCGCGGATGGTTCGTCGCCGGGCGGTGAGCGCGTCGTCGCGCGCACGACAATCGTGGCCGGCGTGCTGCCGTCGCACGGAACCGGTGCATCCATCGAGGAACGCTTCGGCCTCCCGCCCAGCCCGGGATCGACGGGGGACGGCGTCGACGAGGCCGCCGGCCTCCTCCGTTGGGACTTGCCCAAGGGTTGGGTCGAGCGCGCGCCGAGTTCGATGCGCCTCGCAAACTTCTTCGCCGCCGGGAATCCGGACGCGGAGTGCTACCTCACGATCCTCGCCGGAGACGCCGGCGGCCTCGGCGCGAACGTGAACCGTTGGCTGGCGCAGATGGGTCAAGTCGCGCTGGGACCGGAGCGGCTCGACGCGCTGCCGCACGCGAAGCTCTTCGGGCGCGACGCGGTGCTGCTCGAGACCGAGGGCGAGTTCACGGGCATGGGCGTCACATCCGCGAAGTCGGAGCAGCGACTGCTCGGCCTCCTGCTCGTCGATCCGAACGGCTCGGCATTCTTCAAGCTCGTCGGGCCTTCCGCGGTCGTCGAGAGCGAGCGCACCGCGTTCCTCCGCTTGGCGGAATCGTTGCGCTCGGCGACGCAGCCGCCCGCGACCGCCGCGACGGACGATTCGGATGCGGTTGCCGGCGTGCACCGCGAACGCGCCGCCGGACTCGTCGCCCGGGTCCCGAACGCTTGGACGCGCATGCCGTCGAAACCGCCGCGCGCGCTCGAACTGCGCGTCGACGCGCAGACGGAGTGCTCGATCACTGTGCTGCCGGGTCAAGGCGGCGGCGCACGGCCGAACATCGACCGCTGGCGCTCGCAGCTCGGGCTGCAACCGCTGGACGACACGCAATTCCTCGGTCTCGAACGCATTCCGCTGCTCGGCGGCAGCGCGCTGCTCGTCGAAGCGTCCATGGCGAATCGTGCGGTGCTCGGCGCGGTGCACGTGACCGCGGAGCGCTCGGTGTTCGTCAAGCTCACGGGTCCCGTGGGACAGATCGCGCGGCACCGTGCGGAGTTCCTGGATCTGTGCGGGTCGCTGGGGGACGGTTGATCCACCTGCGAGCCGTCGCGCACCGCGCGGTCGACGTCCTGTCGTCCATGCGGCTGGCCTGCGCGTTGCTCGTCCTGCTGGGCGTTCTGACTTGGCTGGGAACGCTCGAGCAGGTGCACTCGAGCCTGTACGACGTCCAGAAGAAGTACTTCGAGTCGTTCGTGTTGATGCACGACTTCGGGCCGTTCTCGATGCCGCTGCCGGGCGCGAACCTCGTGATGTCGCTCCTGGCGCTGAACTTGGCACTCGGCGGATTCGTCCGCTTGCGCAAATCGCGCGAGACGCTGGGGATCCTCGTGACACACGGCGGAATAGCGCTGCTGCTCGTCGCCGCATTCGTGAAGCACCACGCATCCGAGGAAGGTCGCGTGACGCTCGTCGAAGGTCAGAGCGCTGACCATTTCGAGAGCGATGTGCGTTGGGAGTTCGTCGTTCGCGAGAGAGCTGCAGACGGCAGCGTGCACGAGCACACCGTGCCCTTCGACGCGCTCGAGCGCGCGGCCGATGCGGCGCCGGTCGAGATCGCGGCTGACGGCCTGCCAATCGTCGTACGCGTTCGCGAGGCCCTGTCGAATTGCCGCCCCGACGCCGTGCGTGACGGCGACACGCCGGGGATCCGGCTGACGGCCAAGCCGCGCGACCAGGAGATCGCGCGCAACATCCCCGGAGCGCGCTTCACGATCGAGGACGAGCGCGGCGGTGCACGACCAGGCCTCGTTTGGGGCGCACAGTCCGCGCCTTTCGCGGCCGTGGTCGACGATACGCGCTACGAGTTCGACGTCCGCCGCGAACGGCACCCGCTGCCATTCGGGTTGACGCTCGCCGACTTCCGCAAGGTGGATCACCCGCGTTCCAACATGCCGCGGTCATTCGAGAGCGACGTCGTCGTGGATGGCGATCGAAAGGTGACGATCTCCATGAACGAGCCGCTCCGCGCCGACGGTCTGGTCGTCTATCAAGCCTCTTGGGGACCGCAGAACGCCGCGCCGGGCGCGAAGCTGTTCTCGACGTTTGCTGTCGTGCGCAATCCGGCGGACTCGTTGCCGCTCATCGCGTGCGTCGTGATCGCGTTGGGGCTGACGTACCACTTCACGCGTCGACTGACGCGACACGTCCGCCTGCAGAGGAGCGCGGCGTGAGCATGCTCGCACGATCGCTACTTCTATCGGTCGCGGCATGCACCGCGATCGCGAGTGTCGCGTGCGCCTCGGAGTCGGTGGCGACCCAAAGAGCCCCGCTCCCGTCGCGCGCCGTGGAGTCCTTCGAAGGGCTCCCGATCCAGGAAGGCGGTCGCATCAAGCCGATCGCGAGCTTCGCGCGTTTCACGCTGATCTCGGCCGCAGGCACGACCTCACCCGTCGATGCCGATGGACGAAAGCACTCCGCCGCCGCGTGGTTGCTGCGTCTCGCGCTCTTTCCCGAGCTCGCTCAGGACGATCCGGTGATCCTCGTCGAGGATGCGCAGGCGTTGACGGCCGTCGGCATCGCGACCGACGAGCACAAGAAGCGCGACCGCTGGGCCTACTCGGAGCTGGTCGGTTCGCTTCCCGACCTGCTCGATCGCGCACACGCAGCGCAGGGAATCGACGCGAAACAGCGCACAGCGATCCAACTGCAGACCGAGCGCATCGCTGAAAGTGCGATGACCGTATTGCGACTGGGACGCACCTTCGATTTCGCGCGACACCGCATACCCACGCTCGAGGGGACCCGCTTGGCGGCGATCTTCCCCGGGCGCGACGCCGTCAGCGTCGCCGACGTCGTCGAGAACGCACCCGCGATCGTCGCGCTCGAGCGTGAGCTGACGCAGTCGGAGGACGGGCGCGAGCGCGGCACGATCTCGGCGCTGTGGCGCAACGCGGCCGACATGTGTGCCGACGCACAGATCCTGGCC
>JBBQCC010000025.1:0-26603 GCA_038318285.1 Planctomycetota bacterium
TGAGTCCGACGAGCAACGTTCGATCGGTCACAGCCCGCGTCGATCGATCGTGGATCGAGAGCATGCGTGCGGAAGGGCCATGTCGGGTGCAGCGCGCTCGCCCTCAGCGTCCAGTGCTCGCACTCGGCACTTTGCACTCGCACCCCGGCCGGTCAGCCCGTCGGCCCGTCGGAAACCTGACGACCCCAGTCCCTAGCCAGCAGGCGACCGAACACGCCGCAACCGAAGTCGCTGGATCCGGTGCGCACGCTCAGTCCAATCGGTTCGATGATTCCGCGCACATCCGCTCCACGTGTGACCTTGCGGCCGAACGCGGGCCGGAAGGGTGTGCGCAACACCCGGACGCCTGCTCACGGAGACCTCGAGCCGCCCACGAGAGCTTCGAGCCGCGCACCCGCACTTCGCCGCCGCTTCGAGCGCTCGTGCCGGTCGGCGGCCCGATGCCGGTCCCTCCTCCGTCCATCCCGGTTCACGACTCGGGCGTCGGTTTGCAGTGCCGCCCACGACGTCGCACGGACTTCGAAAATCGGAGACGCTGCAAGCAGCGGGGCCGAACTTCGGTGGCGAGTACCCCGACCCCGCGCCGGTGCGGACGGCCCACACGAAATCCCGAAGCTCCGTGATTTTGCGGTCTGGGGCCGAGCGACGGACGGTCGATGGGGCCGTTTTCGCGGGTCACGAGTAGGATCACGACCCGCTCGATCGGCCGTCCGGCCGAATCAGGACCCGGCCTCTCTCGCCTGCCCATGATCCCCGCCGAATCCGTGCCCGCCGACCTGGAGCCCGCGCAGCTCGCCGGCCTGTTGCTACTGCCCCAGATCGCGTTCCTCGGAATCGGGCTCATCGTCGCGCAGATCTCCGCGTCGGTCGCGCGGCTGAAGGTCGGGCCGGTCGTCGCGGCCGATCGGCGGGACGCGAACCGCCGGCGCGTCGTGATGACCGTCACGCTGCTGGCGGCGCTGGGCTGGGTGGTCGTTTCGCGGCAGATCGACTGGAAACCGGTCGTCCTGTGCGTGGCCAGCGCGATCCTGCTCGTGTTCACGACGCCCAGCTCGACCACGGCCGTCCTCGGCCTCGGCGGCGTGCAGCGCGGATGGCATGCACGTCGCTTCGAGTCGCTCGAGGAGTGGCGCCTGACGGGCGACCACCTGCGCTTCCGCTTGTTCGGCGAATGGACCTCGGTGCCATGTCCAAAGGATCACCAGGCCGGGCTGCGCGCGAAGCTCGAGCAACTCGTGCCGGATCGCGAGAGCGCGTTCCAGGACTGACGGTGTCTCGTGAGCGCGTCGCAGCGCGTTCTACAAAGCCCGCGGTGACGCACGCCAGCCCTCGTTCCCTCTCCGCGCGAGGGGCCGGTGCCGTGCTGCGAGAGGACGAGCAATGCGGGTGGAACGCTCGTTGCTCACGGGATGCGCGAACGATCCACGCCTCGCGCATGTGCTCGACGAGGATCGCCATCCAGACATCGATCCGGAAGAGCGAATATGCGTCACGAACCCATCCGTCAGCGCGCAGGCAAGGTCAAGACCGGCATTCTCCTGTGGGCGCTGGGCATCCCGATCCCGCTGATCCTGCTGTTCTTCTTGTTCCGCAGCTGCTTCTGATCGCGTCAGAACTGCCGTGCCCACTCAAGACAGCGCGCGCAACTCTTCGTCGTACCGCGTGCGCCAGCGCTCGGCTTCCTCGGCCGACCACCACGCGTGCATGTCGCTCGCGAAGCAGCGTAGGTCGTAGCCTCGGCCGCGGAGTCCCGGACCGGCACCGCCGGCCCACGCATCCAGGAACAGGACGCGCGATCCCGCGTCGGCCGGCACGACGAGCAGGTTTCGCGTCCACAGGTCGCGGTGCACGAATCGCAGCGCGTGCATGCGCGCGACCTCGCGCGCGATCTCGTCCAGCACGGCGGCACGTTCGGCCGGCGTCGGCGCGCTCGCGAACCAGTCGTGCAGTTGCAGACCGTCCGGCACGAATCGCGTCACGAGGAACTGCCAACGCGGGATCCCGCGCCGCACGAGTCCGCCCGCGGCGAGGGGTAGCGGGGTCGCGAACAAGCGCTCGGTCAACCAGGACAGGTTGAAGTACTCGTTCACGCGTGGGAGTCGCGCGCCGAGCAGCGCACGCTTCGCACCCCAGCGCAGGGCGGATTTTCCGTGCATCACGCTCGATTTCAGCACGACGTCCTCGCCCAGAAGCACGGCGCGTTCGATCCCGTGCCGACCTTCGTCGGCACGGCGTAGGGCGAGTTCGGCCGCCGCTTCCATGACCTCGGGACGCCACCCGACGACGTGGAGCGCGCCCTTCGCGGTCCTACGAACCAGCCGGGCCAAGCGAACCGGGCGTCCGGGGGAGGTTCATCTCGAACAGGCCGTGGGTTGCCGTCTCGGCTTCGCCGATCGGCGCGCGCTTCAACGCGACCGCGAACGTCTGCTGCGAGACGAAACGGAACGAGTGGTGGAAGTCCACGACGCCCGCACCGGCGTCGTCGAACACGCGGCGCAGCGTGCGCTTGCTGACAGCGCGTCTCCCGCGCGGACCTTCATCGCGGCGCAGGCCCATGCGGCGACGCCACGCGTGCCACGAACCCGAATCCCAGAATGACGCGATGACCATGCGCGCGCTCACACGGACGAGCTCGCGCACGACGGACTCGAGCACTTCCTCGTCCTGCAGGTGGTGCAGCAACCGGCAGCACACGACGACGTCGAACGAATCGTCGGCGAAGGGCAGTCGCTCCGCGTCGGCGCGGACGAGGGCTGCGTCGGGCGATGTCGCGGCCTCCGCCAGCATCGATTCCGACACGTCCGTGCCGACGTAGCGCATGCCGCGCCGTCCGAGCACGCTGCGCAGTCGTCCTGTACCGCAGGGCACGTCGAGCACGGGCTTCAGCGACGGACGGACGCCGTGCAGACCGAGGATGCGCTCGACGAGCAGCGGATCGCGCAGCGCCGCGCGCGGATCCCGGAACCGGCGGATCACGTAGCGCGCGCCAGCGTCGTCCGACTGCCAGCGCGTGCGGACGCTCGCGCGCAGCTCGTCGGGTGTGCGTACGGGCTCCATGGGGTGCGCGAGTCTAGCCCTGCGGGCGCAGGCGCGGCCACAGCACCAGGATCGCGCCGACCAGCAGGAACGCCGCGCCCACGAGCCGCATCGGCGTCACGGGCACCTTGCCGGCGGACAGACCGAAATGGTCGAGCGCCAGCGCCGCCCCGAGCTGTGCCGCGACCATCAGTGCGGTCGTCGGGCCGGCGCCGAGGCGCGGGAAGGCGAACGCCGCGCCGGCGATGATGAACAGGCCGTACGCCCCGCCGACGTACAGCCACCACGGCGACCCCGGCGTGGACGTGAATCCGCGCCGGGTGAAAAGCCAGGCAGCAAGCGCGATGGCGAACACGACGGCGGCGTTGATGAGCACGGCGCTCGACAGGCCGATCCGACCGGCCAGCGTGCCGTTCGTCACGCCCTGAACGGCAGAGGCGATGCCCATCGCGAGGGCGAGGAGGACGAGGATCCAGGTCATGGGGGAGCTCAGGTGGGCGGGAGTTCGCCGAGGATGCGCACGAGCATGCGCGTCAAGACCGCGTGCCGGTAGTCGGCGGTGGAACGGACGTCGTCGCGCGGCCGGATGTCGATGCGCAGTGCCGCGTCCACCCCGCGATAGAGGTCATGGTGCGCGCGAGCGCGATCTCCGCGCACCGTGCCGCGCACGACGAGGTTCTCGACAGTACGCAGGCGCACCGTGCACTCGGCGACCGAACCGGCGGCGATACGCGCGTCGACGTGCTTTGGCCCAATCGCGAGGGCCACGACGACCTTGCTGATCGACTGGGCGCGGCGTGTACCAACCTTGCGGAACGCTCGCCGCTCGCCGTCGCGCCGCAACGGCAGCGAAACGGATTCGATGAGCTCGTCCGGCCGCCGTGCGGTCGTCCGGTAACCGGTGACGAAGTCTTCGACGGCCAGCTCGCGCGTCCCGGCGAGCGAGCGCAGTCGCACGCGCGCGGCGAGCGCGAACAGCACCGGCGTCAGGTCCGCAGCCGGCGACGCGGTGCCCAGGTTGCCGCCGATCGTCGCTCGATTCTGGATCTGGACGGCGCCGACCTCGCGGGCCGCCTCGACCAGCAAGTCGGCGTGTCGCGCGGCCGAGTCCGAGCGCAGCAAGTCGGTGCACGTCGTGCCGGCACCCATCTCGAGACCATGTTCCGTCGCGCGGATCCAGCGCAGACCCGCCGTGCGCCCGACGTCCACGACGAGATCGGGACGCGTGCGGCCGCTCTCCATCTCGACGACGAGGTCGGTGCCGCCCGCCAGGATGCGCGTATTCGGCGATGCGCTCGCCAGCGCGGCCAGCGCGTCCTCGACCGTGCGCGGCGAGACGACCTTCACGAGCTCACTCCGCTGCTCGCACCGCCGGCGGCGTCGACCGCCGCCGCCGTGATCGCGCCGTATCCCGTGCAACGGCACAGATTTCCGGCCAGCGCCGTGCGCGCGCCGTCCTCCGTCGGTTCGACGCCGTCGCGCGTGCACGCGTCGATCCACGCGCGCGTCATGACGATCATGCCCGGAGTGCAGATGCCGCACTGCGCGCCGCCGTGCGCCAGGAACGCCGCGCGCACGCGCTCGAAACCGGGTCCTTCGATCGTGACGACCTCGGCATCCGCGACCTGACAGGCGGGCATCAAGCACGACAGCACGGCTTCGCCCTCGACCAGCACCGTGCACGCGCCGCACTCGCCTTCGCCGCAGCCTTCCTTGGACCCGGCGAGTCCCAGATCCTCGCGCAACACGTCGAGCAGGCGGCGCAGCGGCGGCACGCGCAGCACATGTGGCGTTCCGTTGACGCGCACGCGGAGCTCGATCGCGTCGGCGTCCTCGAAGATGGACCTCATGCGTGCACGCTCGGGCTGGAGGGTTCGAGCAGGTGCAGCAAGCGCTCGGGCGTCGCCGGAACGTGCGCGGCGTGTACGCCCAGCGCGTCCTCGATCGCCGACAACACCGCCGGAGCGCCGCCGTCCATCGGCAGCTCGCCCACGCCCTTCGCGCCGAAAGGCCCGTGTGGGTAGGGGATTTCGACCAGCGTCACATGGAAGCGCGGCGCGTCGAGCGTGGTCGGGACGATGCACGTCGCGAGGCGATCCTGCTCGAAGCGACCTTCGCGCGTCGTCACGACCTCGCGGTGCGCCCACCCGATCGCTTGCAGGGACCCGCCTTCGATCTGCCCCGCGACGAGACGCGGTTGCAGCGCGCGCCCGACGTCCACCGCGGTCCAGAAGCGGAGCACGTCGACCTCGCAGGTGTCCACGTCGACCTCGACCTCGGCGACGTCGGCGGCCCAACCGAACACGGGATAGGCCTCGCCGCGGTAGTTCGCTTCGTCCCAGCGCACGCCGACGGGCGACGCGTACACGACGGTGACGCTGCCTTCGCCGCCCGAGGCAAGAAATTGTCGCGCGCGCTCGCGCCACGGCTGCTGCGCATCGCCGACGCGCGCGCGCAACGTGCGACACGCGTCGGCCAGCACGCTGCCGACGACCATGCACGTGCGCGACGCGACGGTGGGGCCGGAATCCGGCACGCGCGCCGTGTCGGGCGTCGCCAGCACGATGTCGGCGGGGTCGACGCCCAGCGCTTCCGACGCGATCGCGGTGAAGAGCGCGTTCGTGCCTTGGCCGATCTCCGTCGAACCGGCGAGCACTTCTGCGCGACCGTCGGGCAGGAGGTCTACGCGCACGCGACCCTTCAACATGTCCTCACCCGAGCCGGTGAAACCGGCACCGTGGAAGAAGAACGACAGGCCGAGACCGCGCCTTTTCGCGCCGATCTCGCCACGCGCCGCCCCCCAGTCGTGCCGGTCGAACGCGCTCGATCGCGCGATCTCCTCGAGCACCTGCAGCGAACCGACGCTGTGTTCGAGTACCTGACCGGTCACCGTCGTATCGCCGGGCACGAGCGCGTTCTGACGCCGCAGCGCGAACGGATGGATGTCCAATTCGCGCGCAGCGCGGTCGAAGATGCGCTCGACGGCGAAGCACGTCTGCGGCGCGCCGAAGCCGCGGAACGCGCCGTAGGGGACATGGTTGGTCGCGACGACGCGCCCGTGGATGCGCGCTGCAGGCCAGCGGTACGGACCCGATGCGTGCAGCGTCCCGCGCGACAACACGACCGGCGACAACGTCGTGTACGCGCCCCCATCCATCAGGACGTCGACATCGAGCGCGAGCGCCGTCCCGTCCGCCGCGAACGCCGCGCGGATCGTCACGCGACCGGGATGCCGCTTGGGCGTGACCGCGAGGTCTTCGTGACGGTCGTAGATCAACTTCACGGGACGTCGCGCGGCGCGCGCGAGCAACGCCGCGTGGCAGGCGACGACGGAGGGATACTCCTCCTTGCCGCCGAATCCGCCGCCCGTCTCCATCTGCACGACGCGCGCGAGTTCGGGTGCCACCCCGAAACAGCGCACCAGCGCCTTGCGCACGTAATGCGGGCACTGCAGCGAGCCTTTCACCGTGATCGCGCCCGCGGCATCGGGCGGCCACGCGATGCAACCCTGCGGCTCGACGTACAGCTGCTCCTGCGAGTCCGTGCGGTACGTGCCCTCGAAGACGCGTGCGCCGTCCGGCAGCGCGCGGAGCACCTCGTCCACGTCGCCCTTCACGATGTCGATGGCCTTGAACACTTGCGTCGACCGTTCGGGGTCGAAGTTCGCCGTGCGCGCGTCGATGCGCGGCTTCACGGCGGCCAGCGCGGCTTCGAGCGTCGCGTGATCCGGGGCGGCGATCAGCGCCAGCGGCTCGCCCCAGTGCTCGACGTTCGCGCTGGCCAAGACGGGTTGGTCGTCGACGATCAGCGCCTGCACGTTCTCGCCCGGAATGTCCGCGGCCGTGACGAACGCGACGCGCGTCCAATCGAAGGCCGGATCGCGATCGAAGCCGCGCAGGATGCCGCGCGCGACGTCCGAGCGAACCGTGCCGCCGATCCACGCGTCCGGCACGACGAGATCCGCCACGTAGACGGCCGTGCCGCCGACCTTGGCCGGACCGTCGGGGCGCGCGATATCGCGTCCGATGAAGCCTTGCATCGCGGCGACGATCGCCTGCGCGACGCGCCGCTTCAAGTCAGCGCGTCAGGCGCCACACCTCGATCGCGGCTCCAAAGCGATCCGTGCGCAGCAACCGGCGCGTGAAATCGTCCATGGACTGGAAGTGGAGGAGGCCCTTCGTCTCGATCTCCGGCGCCTCCCCATCCGTGCGGTAGACGAGCGTCCCGCGCTCCCGCGCGATCGCGGTCAGCTCACGGCCGCCGGCGAGGAACAGGTTCTTTTTCGTCCGCTCCAGCACGATGTACGTCGGCTGCACGGCGTCCACCCAGGCCGCGAGTCCCGCGGACGGCTTCTGCGCGAGCACCGACGGCGTCATGAGGACGTTCGCGCGCAGGTGCGGGAACTCCGCGTCGGGGCGCGTGCCCTGGTACTTGGTCCAGACGCTGCGCACCCCGACTTGGTCGTCGAGATCGGCGCGCAGGGCTTCAGCACCGTAAGGCACGGGCAGGACGAGACCCGGCGAGGTGATCACGGCGACGTTTGCGTCTCCGGATTGGCGCGCCAGCCAGTCGACGACGAGCTCGCTCGTGTCCCGAGCATTGCTCACGCGCGCGAATTTCACGGCCAGCAGCAGGGGGGCGATGAGCGCGAGGCTCGCGATGGCTGCGATGCGACCGCGACGTTCGCCGGCGAGCCGCACCAGGACGGCTGCACTCAGCACGGCGATCCAGGGCAACAGCGGCAGCAGGAATCGCTCGAACACCTCGTTCAAGGGACCGACGACCGCCAGGTAGGGCAGCGCGAACCCGCATGCGATCGCGACGTCCTTGCGCGTGACGGCTGCGCGCATGCTCGCGCGCCAGCGCACGATCACGCTGGCGACCGCGGCCGCGAGTAGCACGGCCAGCGTCGGATCGTGGTCGACGAGACGGCGCACCAGCTGGCCGAACCCGCTGAAGTCCGCCGCGGCGAAGTCCACTTCGTGCGCGCCCTTGCCGCCCAGACGCAGGCCGTTCTTCAGGACATCCAGCGCGAACGGATAGGCCCACGCGGCGCCGAGCACCGCCAACGCGCACAGTCCGGCCGCGCGGCCTAGCCGCTTCCACACAGCACCACCCGCGAGCCAAGCCGCAAGAGCCAACGGCGGCAGCGTCGCCGCGCCGATCTGCAGCGTCGACAGCGCGACGGACGCGAGCACGACAGCCACGGCTTGGCGCGCGATCGACGGCTTCTCCGCGAGACGCATCGCCGCCCACACCGCGAACACGGCGACGGTGGCCTGCGGCGCGTGTGGACGCGCCTGCGTCGAGAACAGTGCGTGCAGCATCGACGTCGCGACGAGCGCAGCCGCGATCCACGCCGCGCGCTCGCCCGCTAGCCGACGTCCTACGAGCCACGTGCCCGGGATCATCAGCAGCGAGAACGCCAGCACGAGCCAACGTCCGGCTTGGTACGGAGCGGCCGCGCCGGCGAGCATCGCGTCCGCCGCGCCCGGATCGTCCGGGTGAACGTCCGGCGACGGCCAGGGCAGCGTCGCAAGCGTGCGCGCCAGCAGCACCGGATAGCGCTCGGCGTAGTCCACGTGCTCGACGAGCGCCGGATCGCCGCGGTAGTCCTGCGCCAACTCGACGAGGTACGTGTCGGGTTCGGGCGCGTGCGGCAAGAGGCGCGTCGAGACCGGCCAGCGCAGGAGGAGCGCCGCGAGCACCAGGATCGCGAGGCCGAGGTACGCACGGCGCGTGCTCGTCCGCGCGCTCGAGACCTCGGGTTCCATCGTCATCGCGCGCCATGCTGCGGGTTACACGGCTGCAGTTCCACGCTGCGGCGGCGACCTCGGTTCCAGTAGGATCGTCGCCCCGATGAGCGCGACCGGCGACCTCTTCTCGGATCACTCGGCGATCCATGCACAGGCCCAGGCTCCGCATCCCGACCTCGTGGCCGGCCTGAATCCAGCGCAGGCCGCGGCGGTCACGCACGATTCCGGCCCGATGCTGATCATCGCTGGGCCCGGATCGGGCAAGACGCGCGTCATCACGCGGCGCATCGCGTGGCTGGTGACGGCGCGGCAGGTCGACCCGCGCCGGATCCTGGCGATCACCTTCACGAACAAGGCCGCGAAGGAGATGCGCGAGCGCGTCGCGGCGGTCTTGCCCGAGGCCGCGCGCGCTTGGATCTCGACCTTCCACTCGATGGGCGCGCGCATTTTGCGCCGCGAGATCGAGATCCTCGGGGGGTACACGCGCGACTTCACGATCTACGACACGAGCGACCGCTCGGCCGTCATCAAGCGCTGCATCCAGGACGCCGGCTTCGACGTCACGCACTTCAAGCCCGCGGTGGTGGGCGGCTGGATCAGCGCCTGGAAGAACCAGGGCTACGAGGAGCCCGAGGACGCCGATGCGGCACGCGTCGTTGCGGTGGAGGAGGAGGACGGCGACGGCGCGTTGGAGACCGAGGTCTTCACGAAGGTGCGCAAGCGCTACGAGGACAAGTTGCGGTCCTCGAACGCGCTCGACTTCGACGATCTGCTCGTGAAGGTGCTCGAGCTGTTCGAGCGGCACCCCGGCGTGCGCGATGCGTACGCCGAACGCTTCGAGCACCTCCTGGTCGACGAGTACCAGGACACGAACCGCGTCCAGTACCGCATCGTCCGCCACCTCGGATCGCGTCACGGCAACGTCGCGGTGTGCGGCGATCCGGACCAGTCGATCTACGGCTGGCGCGGCGCGGACATCCAGAACATACTCGACTTCGAGCGCGACTTCCCCGGTTGCCGCGTCGTGCTGCTGGAGCAAAACTACCGCTCCGTGAACACGGTGCTGAAGGCCGCGCAGGCCGTGATCGAGCGGAATTCGCAGCGCAAACGCAAGGATCTGTGGAGCGAGCGCGGCGAGGGCGAGCGCATCGTGACCCTCGAGTGCGAGAACGAGACCGACGAGGCCGAGTGCATCGCGGAGCGCATCCACGCCCTGCAGCGCGAGGGCGTGCGCGGCAAGGACATGGCGGTGTTCTACCGCGTGAACTTCCTGCAGCGCGCGCTCGAAACCGCGCTGCGCCTCGCGCGCATTCCGTACCAAGTCGTCGCCGGCACCGAGTTCTACGATCGGCGCGAGATCAAGGACCTCGTCGCCTACGCGAAGCTCGCCGTGAACCCGCGCGACGACGTCGCCTTCCGCCGCGCGGTGAACACGCCGGCGCGCGGGATCGGCGACAAGTCGCTCGAGGTGCTGACGCGGTTTGCCGCCGACCGGCGCATCTCGTTGTCGGAGGCGGCGCGCTCGAC
The DNA here is from genome assembly GCA_038318285.1 of Planctomycetota bacterium. GTDB lineage: Bacteria > Planctomycetota > UBA1135 > UBA1135 > JAEUHZ01. Next base: position 10,320 of record JBBQCC010000025.1, read on the forward strand.
CGAGTTGCGTTCCCAGATCCGTGGTCGCGCGAAGGGCGGGCTCGAAGTGTTCGCGGGCATCACGAGCCAATTGAGCGAGATCGCGAAGCTCCCCGCCGGTGCTGCGTTGCGCGGCATCCTAGGTCTGATCGACACCGCCGCTTGGTATTCCGAGATGGCGACCGAGCAGGACGTCGACCGCGAGAGCAACGTCGAGGAGCTCGTCTCGCACGCCGACACCTACGAAGAAGATGTCGTGGGGCGGCGCGCCAGCGGCGAGGAAGTGCGCGGCGGCCTGCCCGGATTCCTGGAGGAGATCGCGCTGGTCAGCGACGTCGACGCGCTCGTGGACGATACGGACCGCGTCTCCCTGATGACGCTGCACTCCGCGAAAGGACTGGAATTCCAGGCCGTTTTCATCGCCGGCTGCGAGGAAGAGATCCTGCCGCACGTGCGCGCGATCCGCGAGGCCGAGGAAGAAGTCGGCGAGTCGGGCATCGAGGAAGAGCGACGCCTCTTCTACGTGGGCCTGACGCGCGCCGCCGAACGGCTGCACCTCACCCATGCTCGTACTCGGCGCACGTTCGGCGAGTGGTCGTTCCGTGCACCGTCGCGATTCCTGTCCGAGATCCCGCGCGAGCTCGTGCTCGGCGCGCCGCCGGAAGAAGACGAAGCCGTCGTGCTGGGCGCGTTCGAACCGCCGCCCGAGATCCCTGATCTCGCACCGGGCGATCGCGTCGAACACGATCACTTCGGCATGGGCGTCATCGAGACCCTGCAAGGTCGCGGCGTGAACGCGCGTGCGACCGTGCGTTTTCCGGCCCACGGCACGAAGACGCTGCTGCTCCAATACGCCAAGCTCGTGAAGATCGGCAAGGCCTCGCGATGACATCGGAAGAACTGCGCGCACGTCTGGCGGGCCTCGTGGACGAGGCCAAGGCGCAGGGCAGCCTCGTGGCGCTCGAGACGGCGTGGCGCGAGCTGGTCGCAGCGGTCACGCCGATGACGGGCAAGATCCCGATGCGTTTCGGCATCGTCGGCGACAGCCCGAAGATGCGCGCGATGTTCGACCTCTTGGCCAAGGTCGCGGCGACGGACGTCAGTGCGCTCATCCTCGGTGAGACGGGCACCGGCAAGGAGCTGGTCGCCAAGGCGCTGCACCAGAACGGAAAGCGCAAATCGAAGCCGTTCTTGGCCGAAAACTGCGCTGCCGTGCCGCCGAACCTGCTCGAGAGTGAGCTGTTCGGGCACACGAAGGGCTCGTTCACCGGCGCGCATGTCGATCGCCCCGGACACTTCGTCGCCGCGAACGGCGGAACGGTGTTCCTGGACGAGATCGGCGACATGCCGCTGACGATGCAGTCGAAGCTCCTCCGCGTGCTGCAAGAAGGTGAAGTGCGCCCGGTCGGTTCCAACAAGGTCCAGAAAGTCGACGTGCGCATCGTCGCCGCGACGAACAAGGACCTGGCCGCGATGTGCAAGCAGGGCACGTTCCGCGAGGACCTCTTCTTCCGGTTGAACGTCATCACGATCCAACTGCCGCCGCTGCGCGAGCGGAAGGGCGACGTGCCGCTGATCGTGCACTTCTTCCTCGACCGCCTGGTGGACGAGGTCGGCCACGAGATCGGCATCACCGAAGAAGCGGTGGCCGCGCTCGAAGCCTGGAAGTGGCCCGGCAACGTGCGCGAACTCGAGAACGTGATCCGTCGCGCCGCCGTGTTCGCGCAAGGCGCGATCGTGCCGGCGGACCTCGGGGCTCCGATCGTCTCGGGCTGACTCGCACCGCTCGGGTCAGTCACGGTACGTCGCTTGCCAGCTGCGCTCGACGTCCGATCCCTCGGCCTCTGTCTCGACTCCGAGGACAACTCGGATCACGACGCTCTGCGTGACGATCCGCTGCTCTGCTCGCTTGTCGGCAACTCGCGATCGAATGCACGCTTGGCCGGTAAGAGCACGCTGAATCGTCTCGCACTCTCGACGATCGCGGACGCAGCGACCGACCGCTACAAGCGCATCTCGATCGATGCCCCGGCTGTCGATCGACTGCTGACCGACGTTTTCCTCGACAGCCACGTCGAAGCTCCCGAGCAGATCGTGATCGATCTCGACGCGACGGACTTTCCGATTCACGGTCGGCAGGAGGGCCGATTCTTCCACGCGTACTACGACAGCGACTGCTACCCGCCGCTCTACATCTTCGCAGGCGAGCATCTGGGGTGCTGCACGTGATCGGATCCTCGCGTAAGGGTCCTCGCTCGAGGATCGTGCGCTGTGCCCCCGCGCTGAAAGGTCGCGGAACGATCACGGGGGGTGCTGCTACACTCCGCCGGCCATGGAACACGCGCAGTCCGCAGCATCTTCACCCGCCGTGTACTCCTCGATCGTCGTCGGCACGGACTTCACGCCCTGTTCGGGCGTCGCGCTCGTCCAGGCGCTGCGCATCGCGAGCTGGTCGGCTCCGCAGAAGGCCAAGGTCCACGTGGTCCATGTGATCGACCGCGTGGTCGTCCAGGAACTCGAGGCCGCGCTCTCCAAGGAACAGCCGAACATCCGGGCCGGGCTGGTCCGCGACGCCGAGAAGGAGTGGCAAGACTTCGCCAAGGACGTGCCCGATGCCAAGGGACTCGAGATCGAAGTCTCGGTGGACAACGACCTGGCGGGCATCCTCGCTCGCGCGCGGCTCGACGCAGCCGACCTGATCGTGATCGGCACGTACGGGCGGCATGCGCCCCAAGTCGGTCTGGGCACGGTGGCCTCGGGCTGCGTGCGCAAGAGCATGACAGACACGCTCCTCGTGCGGGATTCACGACCGGGCTTGGGCCATGCGCCGTTCCGCCGCGTCGTCGCCGCCGTGGACTTCTCGCCGACATCGTTGCGGGCCGTGCAGCGCGCGGCGCTCTTCGCGGCCAAGGACGGGGCCGAACTGCACCTGCTGCACGTGTTTCAGGCACCGTGGCACAAGCTGCACTACCGCTCGCCGACTGCGCTGACCTCTTCGCTGCAACGGCAGCAATTCCGCGAGGGTCTCGAGAATCGTCTGACCGACTTCTGTCGCCCCGCGCTCGCGTCGCACGGCAAGTTGGACGTGCGCAGCGTGGTGTTCGACTACACCGGACACCGCTCCGGCATCGTCGAGTACGCCGCCGAGGCGCAGGCCGACCTGATCGTCCTGGGCACGCGCGGACGCACGAATCTGCGTGACCTCATCATGGGCAGCACGGCGGAGAAGGCGCTCGAGGACTCGGCGTGCTCGATCCTGGCCGTCAAGCCGACCGGCTTCCACGATCCGTTGGCCGCGGACGCTGAGCCGCGCGAGTTGGGCCAATAGAAATCGCGCGGATGCGGTCCGATCTGCGAACCGCCTGCGCCGTACTCGGATGAAGGTCGCCGTCTACTCCACGAAGCCGCACGAGCGCGCCTTCCTCGACGCAGCCAACGCGGAGGGTGCACACGAACTCGTCTACCTCGAGGCTGCGCTGCGGAGCACGACGACGGATCTCGCGCGCGGCTGCCCGGCTGCGTCGCTCTTCGCAGGCGACGAAGGCTCGGCGCCGAGACTGGGTGCGCTCCATGCCGGCGGCACGCGGCTGCTCGCCCTGCGCTCGGCGGGTTTCAACCACGTCGATTTCGAGGAGGCCGATCGGCTCGGGATGACCGTGCTGCGTGTGCCTGCGTACTCGCCGCACGCGGTCGCCGAGCACGCGGTCGGCCTCATGCTCGCGCTGAATCGCAAGTACCACCGCGCGTTCAACCGGGTTCGCGAGCAGAACTTCGCGCTAGAGGGGCTCATGGGCTTCGACATGTGCGGCAAGACGGTGGGGGTCGTCGGGACCGGACGCATCGGCGAGGTCGTGTGTCGGATTCTCACCGGGTTCGGCTGCCGAGTCCTCGGATCGGATCCCGTGCGCAATCCAGCTTGCGAGGCGCTGGGCGTGCAGTACGTCGAGCTGGCCGACCTGTACGCCCGCTCGGACATCATCACGCTGCACTGTCCGCTGAATCCGGCTAGCCACCATCTCGTCGACGCAGCTGCGTTCGCGGCGATGAGACCTGGCGTCATGCTCGTCAACACGAGCCGCGGCGGCGTCGTCGAGACGCGTGCGCTGATCGCGGCGCTGAAGAGCGGGCACGTCGGCACGGTCGGCTTGGACGTCTACGAGGAGGAAGGGGATCTGTTCTTCAAGGACCTCTCCGAGCACGTCATTCAGGACGACGTGTTCGTGCGGTTGATGTCGTTCCCCAACGTGCTCATCACGGCGCACCAAGGGTTCTTCACGCGCGAGGCGTGTCGAGCGATCGCCGAGACGACGATCCGGAACATCTCCGACTTCGAGCACGGCACGATCTCCGCGGCGAATCGAGTCACGACGCAATTGTTGGCGCCGGACAACCGGGGTCAGGTCACGGGACGCGTGTAGGCGCGAAACTGGAACCGACCACGCGCGCTGCGCACGCCGGGCAGCGACTCCGCGATGCGCAACACTGCGGCGCCGAAACGGGCGAGGCCACGTGAGCGTTCCGAGGCATTTCTGCTGCGGAAATCGACCTCTTCTGCGGGTGGCGCGGCGTGCAGACCCAGTGACCCCGTCGCGCGCAGACCGGCCGCGTGCGCGTGCTGCTCGACGTCGCGCGCACGCAACGAACGGAACGGACCGATGCTCGGATCGGGTGCGAGCACGTACTCGACGCCGCCCAGACCGCCACGGCGCGCGCGCGCCCATTCGGCGAGATCGTGGAAGGAACCTGCGTTCACGAATCCGATCAGCAGCGTGCCGCCGGGCTTCAGCCAGCGCGCCATGTCGGCCACCAGCTCGCCGCGCTCGGACGCGCGCAGGTTCTCCAGCCGATACGTGCACGACACGACGTCGTATACGCCCTCGGGCGGCGCGCTCAGCGTCGAGTGCGCGCGCGGCCAGCCGAACGTCGCCGCTCGCGGACGCACGCGCTGCGCGACGAAGTCCGCGACCTCGCTGGTTCGCTCCACGACGTCGAAGTGGAAACCGGGGCGCAGCTTCGCGAGCCGTTCCGTGACGATGCCCGTGCAGGGCAGCACGTCGAGCCAGCGCGGCGCGTCGATGCCAGCGGTCACCGGCTCGCGGCCCGCGGGTACGAGCTCGTCCAGCGCCTGCTCGATCGCGTCGACCTCCCACGCACGCGGCTTGTTGTGTCGCAAGCCGTTCAGCACGCGCGCGCGCTGGTACACGGCCAACGAATCCGCGTCCCAGTCCTCCGGATCGGGCGAGCCCGGGATCGGTTTGCCGGCGTAGTGATTCCAGTGCGAGACGTGCTCGAGCGGACGGCGTTTCGGCCCGGAACGCGGCGGATTCGCGGGATATCCGAGCGCGAGCACGGCGACGACCAATCGATCCTCGGGCAGCCCGACGACCGCGCGCACCTGTTCCTTGTCACCGGTCTGCGTGATCCAGAAGGTGCCCAGTCCGAGCACGTGCGCGGCGAGACTCATGTTCTCGATCGCGGCGCTGGCGGATTGAATGTTCGCCCACGCGTCTTCGCTGAAGTCGCGACCATAGCTGACGATCACGTTCACCGGCGCGTTGCCCATCTGCGACGACAGCGCAGCGAGTCGCGCGTTCACCGCGGGATCGTCGACGACGACGAAATCCCACATCTGATAGTTGCACGAGCTGGGCGCCCAGATGCCGGCATGCAGCACTTGCGTGACGAGCTCGCGCGGAACGGGATCGGGCTTGAAGCGCCGGATCGACCGGCGTTCGTAGATCGCGCGCCAGAAATCGAAGGCCGGCGTCGGACCCGGGGCGACACCCGCGTCCGCGTCGGCGGAGAACTGCGGCGTGCCCTTCGCTTCCGCGGGGATTCCAGACGCCGAGGGCGTGGGCTCGCGGGGCACGTCGGCGGGGGCGGGGGGCGGGGGCATCGGCGCGCGCGAAGTCTACCGCTCCAGCAGCGTCGAGTCGGAACGCGAACGCCGCGTTCGTGCCTGGAGCGCGACGAGGACGGGCGAGCGGCGTAGCATCCGCCACCATGCTCCCCATCAAGGTGATCCTAGCCGTCGCATCGTTCGCGTTCGTCGCACCCACAGCGCGCGCCCAGTCGGTTCCTACGCCCGAAGCGCACCTCGGGCACGCGGTCGGCGCCGATTTCGTGCTGCCCGGATGGGACGAGGTGCGCGGCTACTTCGAGAAGTTGGCCGCGGCGAGCGATCGCGTCAGCCTGCAAACGGCCGGCAAGACCACGGAAGGCCGCGATTTCGTCGTCGCTGTGATCTCCAGCGCCGAAAACCACGCGCGCATGGCGGAGCTGAAGGAGCACGCGCGCGTGCTGGCCGATCCGCGCGGCGCGAACTCGGCACAGACCGAGAGGGCGCTGGCCGAAGGCAAGGTCTTCGTGATGATCTCGTGCGCCATGCACGCGACGGAAGTCGCCGCGCCGCAGTTCGCGATGCAGCTCGCGTACCTCTTGGCGACGTCGAGCGACGAGCCGTGGGTGTCGGCACGACGCGATCTGGTCGTCGTGCTGATGCCCAGCGCGAACCCCGACGGGCTGGATCACGTATCCGACTGGTACGCGAAGATCGTCGGTACGCCGTACGAGGACGCGGGGCTGACGAAGCTGTACCAGCAGTACGCGGGACACGACAACAACCGCGACTGGTTCATGTTGTCGTTGGCGGAGACGCGCCTCGTTTCGCGCCTCCTGTACGAGGAGTGGCGACCGCAGGTGTACTGGGACGTGCACCAGCAGGGTTCGCGACAAGAGCGGTTCTTCGTCCCGCCGTTCCGTGATCCCTTGAACCCGAACCTCGACGCGGGCGTGATCACGGCGATCAACTTGCTCGGCACGCGCGGTCAGCTCGACTTGACGCGCGAAGGCAAGACGGGTGTCGCGACGGGCGGCACGTACGACATGTGGTGGAACGGCGGGAACCGCAACGTGCCCGTGCGCCACGGCATCGTCGGGTTGCTGACCGAGGCGGCGTCGGCGCGGCTAGCGAGCCCGATCTTCTTGCCGCGTTCGGACCTGCGCGCACCCGACGGCAAGGGCGAGTACGCCGCCAGCAATGCGTTCCCCGCGCCCTGGCCCGGCGGATGGTGGCGCATCGGTGACATCGTCGCGTACGAGGTGGGCTTCGCGCGTTCGCTGTTCGCCGGCTTGGCCCGCGAGCGCCGTTTCTACCTGGAAAACAGGCTCGAAATCGCACGTCGTACGCTGCGGCGCGGCCAGGATTCGACGCCGCGCGCGTGGATCCTGCCGTCGGACCAAGCCGATGTGGCCGCGGTCGAGCGCTTGTGCAGTGCGTTGCTGGCGACCGGCGTCGAGTGCGAGGTCACGGGCGCCGCCGTGACCGCCGACGGCCGCACGTGGCCCGCCGGCAGCATCCTGATCCGCCGCGCGCAACCTTACGGAGGCCACGTGCAGGACCTGTTCGACCTGCAGCGCTATCCCGAGGGCGCGGAGGCACCGTACGACGTCGCCGGATGGACGTTGCCGCTGCTGCTCGGCGTGCACTGCGTCGAGTGCGTGGAGGCGCCGAGCGCTACGACGACACGACACGCGCGCGTCGACGAGTTGGTCGCCGCGTTCGCCGGACCGTCTGCGAAACGCGACGACGGGCCGATCTTTGACACGCGCGACGGACGCGGTTGGAAGAACGCGTTCGCAGCCTCGAAGGCCGGCCGCTCGCTCGCGTTCGGCTGGAAGAACGAGGACGCCGGCCTGCTGGCATCCTGTGAACCCGGTGACGCGAGCAAACACTTCGTCGAGGGATTCGAGATCCCGTCGAAGCTGCGCATCGGACTCTACTCACCCTGGTTCGGCGACATGGACGAGGGCTGGATGCGCTGGGTGTTCGACGAATTCGGCGTGCCGTACACGACGGTGCGCAACGAAGCGCTGCGCGCCGGCGACCTCGGACGCGACTTCGACGTGATCCTGTTGCCCGGAACGAGCGCGGACCAACTCCTCAACGGACGCGCGGAGGGCAGCGTGTTCCCTGACTACGCCGAGGGCCTGGGCACGGCCGGCGCGTCGGCGATCGAGGCGTTCGTGCGCGGCGGCGGAACGCTCGTCGCCGTGGGCAACTCCGCCCGATTCGCGGTGGACCAACTGCTGCTGCCGGTCACCGACGCAACGACGGACCCCGAATCCAAGGGCTTTTCGTGCCCCGGCAGCGTGCTGCGCGCCGTGCCCGAGACGGGCGAGCGCTTCACCGCCGGCCTGCCCGATTCCCTGGCGATCTTCGGATCCCGCCCCGAAGCCTGGCGCCCGATGAAGGACAAGGAACGCGAGACCATCGGCGCGAGCCCCGCACAAATCGACGTGCTGCTGCGCTACGCCCCGAGTCAGACGCTGCTGTCCGGCTGGATCAAGAACCCCGCCGCGATCGCGAACCAACCCGCCTGGCTGCGCATCCGCCACGGCGCCGGCCAAGTGCACCTCTTCGGCTTCCGCCCGCAATACCGCAGCTGGTCCCAGCAAGCCTTCCAGCTACTGTTCCGCGCGCTGCTGCTGCGCTGACGAACATGGTCGAACCGTGCCAGGCACACTTTGCCCAGGTCGAACCGTGCCAGGCACACTTTGCCCAAGTTCGAGGGGTATCGGCGCCTGTCAGTACGGCGTCCGGTCGTCCTTTGCGATGTACGCCTGGAACGCGGGCAGTCCTTCGTCGCGGAACGCTTGCACCACGGGTAGGCGGCGTTCGCTCGGGGCTTTCTCGAGCTCTGCGTAGAGGAACGCGTCGTCGAAGCCCGCGCGCGCGGCGTCGTGGCGGTCGCAGGCGTACCAGCAGCGCTCGATGCGGGCCCAGTGGATCGCCGAGAGGCACATCGGGCAGGGTTCGCAGCTGGCGTAGATCTCGCAGCCGTCGAGGCGGAACGTGCCCAGCTTGCGGCAGGCTTGGCGGATCGCGACGACCTCGGCGTGTGCGGTCGGATCGTTCGTGCCGATCACGCGGTTGAAGCCGCGGCCGAGCACGATGCCGTCTTTCACGACGACGGCGCCGAAAGGGCCGCCCTGGTTCGTCGCGACGCCGCGCTGCGCGAGGCGCGCGGCTTGGCGCATCATCTTGACGTCCGCTTCGTGGTTCATCGCGCGGCACGGTACGCGGGTCAGGGCGGCGCGGGAAGTGCTTGAATCCAGGTCGGAATCGACAGGCCGGGTGAGTTTGGAAGCGATCGGGGCAGGTCTCGATTCCGGGATGAGCGACTCAGCGGGCGAGCTTCGATTCGCGCAGCCTTTCCCGCCCGAACGCCTGGCGCTGATCGGCGCGGGTTAGCGCGTCACGACGCTGCAGGAGCTGCCGGCGATGGTCGGCGCTACGTCGTTTGGTTGCGGCGCAACCCGTGACGCGCGGCGCGCCGCCAACGCTTCCGCTAGCCTGTAGAGCCGAGGCGCACGGCCGGTGCCGCTGATCGGAACTGTCCGTGGGATCGCCGCACAGGTCGATCCAAACGCGATTCCCTGCAACGGTCGATCGGCCATCGACAATGCACTCGCGCGGAGCCCAGGCCCGCCAGCACGCCACCGCCATCCCAGCGCTTGGAGGAAGTTCGATGAACCCGATCCCTCGCCCCACCACGACGCTCGTCGCGGCCATCACCCTCGCGATCACCGCCGTCGCCCAGGAATCGAAAGCGGTCATCGATGCGCCGCTCGTCGTCTCGTCGTACTACAGGCTGGGCACGGTGCTCGACCTCGACGGCGATGGTTGGCAGGACTCCCTCGGCTGGTGGTGGAACTCGTCGAGCACGCAATCGATCACCGTGCGGCCCTACATGAACGACCAGCAGGGCGGGTTCACGCTGGGCGGCTACCTGAACTACGTCGTCGGCAACGGCGCCGGTCCCAGTGGCTGGATCTCGCTCCGCAAGTGCGACATCGATCACGACGGCCGCGACGACTTCTCCTGCCTGGCGACTCCGAATCAGATGTCCGGCGGCTCGAGCTTCCGCGGTTTCGCGTCGAACGGAGCGGCAGCGCCACGCCAAGTGCCGACGTACAGCTTCGGCGGTACGGGCTCCGCGCGCATGAGCGGCGTCATCGAGGATCTCGATGGCGACGGTACCGCGGATGCCGTCGTGGCGAGCGGCGCCACGCTGTCGGTGTACTCGTACACGCCCGTCGCCGGCGGCGATGCGCTCGGCACGTTGCGCGCAACGCTGGCGCTGCCGGCTAGCACCGACGACATGTTCGTCATCGATGCGAACGCCGACGGCCAGCGCGACGTGTTCGTGAACATGGGCGGCGTCGGCTGGATCGTGCCGATCGTCGACTTTCAGCCCCTGTCTCCGATCGTCGTTGCGCACGGCATCGCGACGATGCCCATGCCCGTCGCGGGCGACATCGACGGCGACGGCGACCAGGACTTGGTCGTGTTCGACATGTCGAGCTACCGCGTGATGCGCCGCACCGGGCGCGCGAACTGGTCGCTCGAGCCCGCGGTGGCAGGCGGGCCAGCGACGCATCTGTGCGACGTGGACGGCGACGGCGATCTCGACGGCGTGTGCTGTGGCGGTGGTGGCGGCCCGTCGATCCCGCAGAATCATGAGGCGTCGACGTACCGTGTGTCGTTGAACGACGGCACGGGCCACTTCGCGGCGGCTTTCGAGATGCCTGGACTGGGCTCCGATCGCATCGCCGGAGCCGCCGACCTCGACCACGACGGCGACATCGATCTGGTCGCGGGGCGCTGCGTGTACTACGCGCGCGGTCCGATCACCGGTCCGATCGTGCCGTCGCTCGCGAACGCGAACGAAGAGCGGGTTCACGCATGTGACATCGACGCGGACGGCGATCCCGACTTCCGATTCGTGTACGGAAGCGTGCGCCGGAACCTCGGTACGGGTGAGTGCGACTCGTTCGTGCCGCTATGCCCCGCGCCGCCGCCGGGTACCTTGAATCAAGGACCGGGCTACTCGGGAGACTTCGACGGCGATGGCGACGTCGATCTGATCGTGCAGCGCTGGTCCGGACCGACGCTGCTCGGTGCCCGGCTCTACACGAACAACGGCGGTGGAGGGTTCGTCGACGCGGGACCGTGCGGAAACCCGGGCGACGACTTCGGGTACGCATGGCCGCAGATGCACCCCGACCGCTGCGCCGTCGCCGACATCGACGCGGATGGCGACCTCGACCTCATCATTCGCGAGTCGACCACTCCGACCCATACCTCGGTGCGCTTGAACGACGGCGCGGGCCGGTTTTTCACGCCGGCGATCACGGTGATGGGCTGCTACGGCACCAACGTCGCGGACCTGAACGGCGATGGGGTTTTGGATCTCCTCAACTCGCGCGGCTCGCTCTCGATTTACTGGGGTGTCGGCGACGGCACGTTCGGCGGGCCGACCGCGCTCGGACTCACCGCGGTCAGCTTTCCCGCGGAAGGGCTCGACATCGGCGACCTCGACGGCGATGGCGATCTCGACATCCTCGTGGCGGCGATGAACTCCAACACGAGTCGGCAGGCCGAGATTCTCTGGAACCTCGGCGCCGGCGCGTTCCTGCGCGAGGAGGTCATGGGCTCGTACATGGACTTCTATCCGGGCAACACGGCTGCGAACGTGGTCGATCTGAACGAGGACGGACTGCAGGACTTCGTCTGCGGCCCCGTCGCGGGCGCTTGGTCCGCCGCGTACGTGTTCTTGCGCCGCGCGGACAACTCGGGATTCGAGGCCCCGATTCAACAGGCGATCTATCCGCTGTCGAGCATCAATCGCACCGTCGTCCACCAGGCCACCGTGATCGACGTCGACTCCGACGGCGACCTCGATCTCGTGACCGACCGCGTGCTCAAGAACACCCGTTGGCACGGACCAGCACGCGGCAAGCGCGTGCAGGCGACCGATGCGACCCTGGGCAGCGGCGATATGCAGCCGACGCTCGGCGTCACCGGGCCGTTCCAAGTCGGCGCCAACGTCACGTTGCATCTGACCGGTGCTGCGCCCAATGCCACGGCGTTGCTGAGCGTCGGTTGGGTCGATACCCAAGCGCCCTCATTCGGCGGCCGCGGCGGCCATCAAGTGATCCATCCGATGCGGTTGCACTCGACGCTGGCCTTCACGACGAGCGGTGCCCTCGGGGTCGACGGCTCGGGGGAGTGGGAACTCAGCTACCTCGTGCCCGGGTACAAGGCCGGCCGGACGTACGTCTACTTCGCGACGATCGACGATCCGGGCGCGCCACTCGGCGTCTCGCGTTCGAACTCCTTGCGGATCACGTACGGCCTCTGAAGCGGAGGCGCGACACGGTCGCCGCCACGTCGTCCACATACGCGGCGATCCCCGACGAACCGGCCACGGCGAACCGACGACGGCGAACCGAGCGCCGCGTGCCCTTGCACGCGGCGCTCGGCCGTGACGGTCGTCGCCAGCGCTCAGGCCTTCTCGAGCGCCGCGAGCAGTTCCGCTTCCTTCTCGGCCGACAGGCCCGCGCGCAATTTCGCGCGGCGATCTTCGGGCAGCGTCGCGAACCACTGCAGCGTGTCGTGGATCGTCGCGTCGAGCGCATGGAACGTCAGGCCCGCCTTCACGGCGCGCGCGTTGCTCCAGGTGTGGAAGCCCTTCGACTCGCCTTCCGCCGGTGCCCAGATCGGGAAGTTCGCGCCGCCAACCTTTTCGAGTTCGGCGGGTGTCGCCCAGCGCACGCTGATGTCCTTCGCGCTCGATGCCTTCTCGCACGCGTCGATGACCTTGCCCCAGGCGAGTTTCTCCTTCGGGCCGCACGCGTTGAACGCGCCGGTCGCGCGCGCTTCGCCGACCTTCACCATGAAGTCGGCCAGGTCGCGCACGTCGATGATCTGGATGGGATCCGTCGGCGTTCCGGGCACGAGCACCTTGCCACCGCGCTGGAAGCGCAGCGGCCAGTAGGTGAAGCGATCCGTGCTGTCGCCGGGGCCGACGATGTAGCCGGGGCGCACGATCGTGCACTTGCCGGAGAACGCAGCGGCGGCGGCCTGTTCGCACAGCACCTTGAGCGGGCCGTAGTACTGGAACTGATCACCCATCGTCTCGAGGGTCGGGTCGTCCATGAGCGCGAGCTCGGCCGTTTCGTCGGCGCCGATCACGTCGTTCTTCGCGTAGGCCGAGATGCTCGACACGTAGACGATGTGACCCGAGCCGGCTTTCGCGAGGATCTCCGAGCTCGTCTTCACGTGACGCGGGTAGTAGCCCGTGTCGTCGAACACGAGGTCGAACTTGCGGCCCTCGAGGCCCTTCACGCCGTCGCCCTTCGACGGATCGCGGTCACCGACGATGCGCTCGATCTCGGGGAACAGGTCCGTCTTCGTCTTGCCGCGGTTGAAGATCACGACCTTGTGACCGCGCGCGACCAGGGCCTCGACGAGCGGCGGTCCGATCAATCCCGTGCCGCCGAAGACGAGGACGTCGAGTGGTACCGTCCTCGGTTCGGCGGCGCGTGCGCTCGAGCGCGTCGCGAGCAACGCGCCCGCGGCCAGGGAGACGTGGAGGAATTCGCGGCGATCGGTGTGCATGGTCGAAGCCTGGGGGAGAGAGGTCGGGGACGAGCGACATCCTGCCTCGACGCGTCGGCGCGCGCTCGTTCAGAGCCTGTTTCCTTGCAGTGGACTCACGCGCCGTGCAACGTGCGCGGCCCATGACCGACACCAGCGAACGGCGCGGTTGGCGCGAGCCCGAACCCGCCATCACCGCTCTCCTCGACGCGCCGCCGACGCCCTGGCTCGTCCTGGCCCCGGACGCGGCCCACATGCTGGTCGTGGAGCTGGCCGGGATGCCGTCCCTGGCCGACGTCGCGAGGCCGAAGACGAAGCTCGCCGGACTTCACATCGATCCGGCGCGGTCGGCGCGTCACCAGTTGTCGTTCGGATTGTCCATCCGACTGCGCGACCTGCGCGGGACGTGGGAGCGCGCGGTCGAGCTGCCGAGCGGTCGCCGCATCGCGTCGATCTCGTGGTCGCCCGACGCGCGACGGTTCGCGCTCGTGCTCGACGCGGACGGACCGGGCGAACTCTGGTGGGGCGACGTCGCCGGTGGCGAGCTGCGCCTCGCCGTCAAGGGCATCCAAGCCGTCCTGACCGACGGTTTTGGTTGGATGCCCGACGGCGCGAGCATCCTGGCCGTGCTAGTTCCCGCCGGACGCGGCGCGGCCCCGACGCGGCCGACCGTCGCGACCGGACCGGCCGAGATCGAGACGCGCGGCGAGCGCACGCCGCTGCGCACGCATCACGACCTGTTGCGCGACGAACACGACGAGGACCTGTTCGAGTTTCACGCGACGTCCCAGCTCGCGCGTGTCGAGCTGGAGAGCGCCCGCATCGAAATCATCGGGACACCATGTGCGATCAGCGGTTTCGAGGCCTCGCCCGACAGCCGGTGGGTTCTCGTCGACGTCGTCGACCGGCCGTACTCGCGCACGCACACCGTGTCGGGCTTCGGGCACTCGACGACCGCGTGGGAATTGGACGGAGCGCGCCGTGCTGTCATCGCGCGCCAGCCGATCGCTTCGAACGTGCCGATCGAGGGTGTGCGTACCGGACCGCGCGCCGTGCAGTGGTCCGCGCATGGTTCCCCGAAGGGTGGTGCGCGCATCGTGTGGGTCGAGGCGCTCGACGGCGGAGATCCGCGCCTCGCCGCGTCGCACCGCGACCGCTGGATGGAGCTCGACGCGCCCTTCGAATCTGCGCCGCGCGAGATCGTGCGCGTGCAGCATCGCGCGAGCGGCATCTCGTGGCTACGCGACGAGAACGACCTGCTCGTGCGCGAATGGGATCGCGATGCGAAGTGGACGCGCTTGTGGAAGCTCGCGCGCGGCTCCGATCCCGCGACGTGGTCAGCGCTCGACGACCGCAGTGCGAACGACCACTACGCCGATCCGGGCGCGATCCTGTTCGAGCCGCGCGCCCGCGGCCGACGGATCGTGCGCCAGCGCGGACCGTGGATCTTTCGCATCGGTTCGGGCGAGGAGGAAGGTGGTGCACGGCCGTTCCTCGATCGCCAGCGCATCGCTCTCCCGCTCGCCGATCCGGCTGCGCGCGAGCGCCTGTTTCGCTCGGAATCGATGCAGCTCGAGAGGCCGTTGGCGCTCGTCGAAGACGCGGCCGGTGAGGTCGAAGCTTTCGTCACCCGGCACGAGAGTCCGACGGATCCCCCCAACTTGCGGCTGCGCCGCGTGGGCAGCTCGACGTTCGAGCGCCTGACGAACTTTCCCGATCCGGCGCCGATCTTTCGCCGCGTGAAGAAGGAGATGTTGCGCTACGCGCGCGCCGACGGAGTGCAACTGTCCGGCACACTGCATCTGCCGCCGGACTGGAACGGCCAGCGCCTGCCGCTCGTCGTGTGGGCCTACCCACGCGAGTTCGTCGACGACGCCACCGCGTCACAAGTGCGCGGTACGCCGTTCGACTTCACGCGCGTCGGCGGCCCGTCACCGCTCTTCTTCGCCCTGCGCGGTTACGCCGTGCTCGAAGGCGCCGAGATGCCCGTCGTCGGTCACCCCGAGACGATGAACGACACGTTCCTCGACCAAGTGGCCTCGAGCGCGCGCGCTGCGATCGAGCACCTCGACGCACGCGGCGTCATCGACCCGCTGCGCGTCGGCGTCGGCGGACACAGCTACGGTGCGTTCATGACGGCCGTCCTGCTGGCGCACACGGACCTCTTTCGCGCCGGCATCGCGCGCAGCGGCGCGTACAACCGCACGCTGACGCCGTTCGGATTCCAGAGCGAACGCCGCACGCTGTGGGAAGCGCCAGAGAGCTACGTGCGTCTGTCGCCGATTTTCGACGCACAGAAGATCCGTGCGCCGCTCCTCTTGGTGCACGGCGCGGAGGACGAGAACTCGGGCACGCATCCGCTGCAGACCGAGCGTTTGTTCCAGGCCATCCAGGGCACCGGCGGTACTGCACGTCAAGTGGTGCTGCCGCACGAGGGTCACGGCTACCGTTCGCGCGAAGCCGTGCTGCACGTCCTGGCCGAGATGTTCGCCTGGTTCGACGAGCATCTCGCGGCGCGCTGATGCTGCAGAAATAGCGCAGAGGCCGCGGTTGGGAATCCCGCGGCCTCTGCATTCCAAACTACGCCTGACTCGCCGTTGTCCGACGGCGAACCGTGCGCATTCCGTCGATGCCGATCACGGCGCCCAGATCACGTCCAACCCGTTCGTCAGGTTGAACGTGTCGGTCGTGCAGAACGCCGCGGCGTTGCGGTACCAGATCTGGTACGTCCGCGCGCCCGGCGCCATCACGAGACCGCGCACGGACACCGTCGGGTCGCCCATTTCCGGGTACTGCGACGAACCCGACATGTTGAAGAGGGTCTTCAACCGGATGACCGAGCCGCCGGCACAGCGCAGACC
>JBBQCC010000026.1:0-26426 GCA_038318285.1 Planctomycetota bacterium
CTCAACGTGGAAGCGCTCCATGCTGCCGAAACACGGTCCATCGTCGTCGAGATGGAGTTCGAACCCAACTTGGTGTTCTTCGGTCGCGTCCTGGATGGCGCGTCGCGCGCACCGGTCGCCGGCGCCACGATCGTCGGTGAAGAGCCACCCGGCACCGCCGACTACGGCGCGTCGGACGCGAACGGAGTCTTCCGCGTCGCGGTCCGCACTTGGAATACCGTCGGTTTGCGCCTCCGCGCGCCACGTTTTTCCGAGCATTGGGTCGGTCCGATCGCAGGTCACGAGAGTGCTGACCGCGCGCTCGACATCCTGCTGGACCGAGCGCCGACGTTGATGGTCAAGGTGCTGACAGCCGATCGCGCGCCGCTCGCAGACGCCACCGTGCGCATCGAGTCCTGGATCTCCGAAATGAGTTCGGGCGCCAGCACGACGATGCGCGCGCTCGACGCGCTGTCCTGGACGGCCGCGACCGACACGGCGGGCATCGCGACGCTCGACGAGTTGCCGCCCGGCGCGCAGCTGCGGGGCAGCGTGTTGCGCGGCAACAAGCTGCTACGCACCGAAGCGGATCCCTTCACGCTGGCGCCTGGCGAAGAGCGCCGCGTCACATGGGTCCTTGGCGCGGGCGGCTCGATCCACGGGATCGTGCGCGAAGCAGACGGGACGCCGGCGCGCGGATTCGGCGTCTGGCTGCAGCGCGCGACGACGGAGTTGCCGACGTATTTCCGATCGTTCGACGTGAGCCAGGGTCGACGCGTCGCCCACACGGACGGCAGCGGTGCGTACCGCTTCGACGATGTCGAGCCAGGGGGGTGGTGGATCGGCCCGGAACATCCCGGAACGGTCGGCATCGACCCGACTCAGGAAGCAGTGCCTATTGGCGAGTTCGTCTCGATGTCGAGCGAGGTTCTCGAGCAAGACATCACACTCGTGCGCGGGCTCGTGATACGTGGCCGCGTCGTCGGACCCGATGGCCTGACGCCTGTGAACGCGCAGGTCCACGTCTCCCGACCTGCGGACCGGATGTACGTCGATGCTCCGACGGACACGTCGCCGGATTTCGTCGTCGGCCCGCTTTCGCCCGGACGTTGGACTCTGTTCGCCACGGGGACAGCGCCGGGGTTGCGCTCGGACAAGGTCGAAGCCGATGCCGGCGACACCGATGTCGTTCTGCGCCTGGTCGAACTCGGCCGTGTGCGCGTGCACGTCGTCGATGGCGGCGGAACGGGAATCCCCGGTGCCTCCGTCTTCCTCGCGAGCGATTCGTACAGCTCGTCCGCACGGACGGACGGCCAGGGAACGCTCGAGTTCACCGGCATGGTCCCCGGGTCGTGCAGCGCGAGCGCCAACACGAGCGATGGACGTTGGGCTGCGCGCGCCGGAATCGCAGTCGAATCAGGGCGGACCATCGACATCGAACTCGCGCTGGAGCTCGGTGTCCGTGCACGGCTCCGAAACGTTGCGGCGCCGGAAGGCACACGATTCTTCGTCCAGCGTGATGGCATCGACGTAGACGTGGTTTACATCGCGCCCGGACAATCGGCCGATCTGACCGTGCCGATCGGAACGTGCACATTGCGCGCGTTCGCGCCGCTGAAGGGCTACGTCGACCGCGAGATCGTCGTCGCGGCCGGAACGACGCCGGAGTTCGTCTATGACGGAGGCTGGAAGTGAAGCGGGCGCAACAGCGCGCGCTCGCCGCGACGTCCATCGTCCTCGTCGCGCTCGTCATCCTCGCGGTCTGGTTCCTGCGCGCGGAACCTGCAGTGCCCGAAGTGGAATCCACCTTCGCGAACGCGCCGCATTCCGTGCGCCCCGCCGATTTGGAAATCGGCGGGCGTGCGACGCGCCCAACGGAAGCTGCGTCATCGACGCGCGCGGAGGTTCAGGCTGCCCCCGCGGATCCTTCGGCACGCAACGGTCCGGCGCTCGTCATCGCTCGCGTCACGGCCATCGAGACGGGCGAGCCCGTCGCGCACGTCTTCGTCACGGCTTGGCGCGACGCTGGGACCGTGCTGGCGACGCCGCAGGAGATCGAAACGGACGAGTCGGGCACCGCCGAGATCGAGGTCGAACCCGACGTCGGATTGATCGTCAGCGCGCAGGGCGACGGGCGGCGCACGGGCACGGCCAACTTGCCGATTGCCGCATTATCACGGGGAGAGAGGCGCGAAGTCGCGCTGGCCGTGTGCACGCAGGAGGACCTCGTGCTGCACGGTGTCGTTCTGCGACGCGACACGCGCGAGCCGATCGCGGGCGTGCTCGTCACCGGGGCGCCGCGTCGGCGAAACGGACTCGCGCCCGAGACGAAGACGGCGAACGACGGCGCGTTCCAGCTCGCCCTGCGCTCGTTCGCAACGATCTCGGTGAGGTACGAGCACCCCGACTACGGCACTGCAGTCACGCTGATCGCCGGCCTCAGCGACGCGTCGACGACGGCGATCGAGATCTTGCTGGAGCCGTGCGCCGCCGTGCGCGCGCAAATCGTCTCTGCCGATGGGGCCGACACGTCCGAGTGGATCGCAGTCGCAAGCACCGCACGCACTTCGATCGCACAACCCTCCAGCGCATGGGCGCAAGATGCGCTCGTCGCGAGTTGGTTCGCCGGCGTCGGTTCGAACGGCATCGCGCTGCTCGAACGTCTGCCAGCTCACGCGCCGCTCGCGCTCGAGATCCGCCGCGGCAGCCGCACGGTCTGGCAGTCGAGCAGCGATGTCGTTCTCGAGCCGGGCGAAGTGCGCGAGATGCAGATCCGCGTCGGCGCCTCGGCGATCGTCGGCGTGGTGCGCGAACAGAGCGGCGAACCCGCGAGCGGCGTCGAGATCCGCGCCGGTCCGGCGAGGGATCGAGCGCGCGAATTCGTCATGGCTCCGGACCGCACACTGCGTGCGTCCGCTACGACGGATTCCGTCGGTTCGTACCGGTTGGAAGGGCTAGCGATGGGCGCTTGGCTGGTCGGTCCCGCGCCGGTGCCGTACCGCGAGAGCGATCCACGTCGCGATCCCACACCGATCGCCGAGCGCGTCGTGCTCGACTCCGCCGACGTCGACGCGCAGCACGACATCACGCTCGAGCGCGGGGAGGTCATCGCGGGTCGCGTCGAGCGATCGGACGGCAGCGCAGCGAACGGCGCGCGCGTGCAGGCCCTGTTCGGACCCAGTGCCGGCAGCGTTGATACCTTTACGAACGCGGACGGAACGTTCGTGATCGGTCCGCTGTCAGCGGGCGCTTGGGATCTCTTCGCGATCGCGACGGACGGCGCGAATTCACCCGCTCAACGCGTCGAATCCGGGAGCGAGGGAGTGAAGCTGGTCATCGGTGTTCCGTCGACGTTTTCTGTGCGAATCGTCGGCGAAGGCGGCGCACCGATCCCGCTGGCGACCGTCTCGGTGGTTGCGGCGGACGGCAAAGGTGATCTGATCTCGAGCCCGACCGACACGCGTGGATTCTGCGAACTGCGCACGCTGGCGAGCGGCGTCTACAACGTCTCGGCCGTGACGCCGGACGGTCGCTTCGCTGCAGAACGTGACGTGGTGCTGGCCGCAGGCGGCAGCGTCGCCATCGAACTCGTCGCTGTGATCGCCGGTCGCGCGCGTCTGCGCTTCGACGGGCCGACGGACACAGCCCTGGTGCTCGTGTTCGACAGCGGCCTGGTCGTGCAGACGTCGGTCGTCACACGCGGAGCGTCGCTCGACATCTACGGCCCGGTCGGCACCGTCGAGGTGCACCTCCACTACGGCGACAAGTCGGACATCAAGTCCGTTGCGCTGGCGCGCGGAAGCGTTCCGGCGCTCGTTTTCGACGGGAATTGGCGCTGAAACGCGCCGTGTTTAGGCCGCACCGGGCGCAACGAAGGCCCAGATCGAGCGCAGTCCGAGGACGATGCTGAACACGCCGACCGCCGCGCAGGCCACGCTGTACACGCGCACCATTCGTCTCGCCGAGAACCCCAGCGGCAGCGAGATCGTCGCCGCGAGCAGCATCATGCCGACGATCGCGCCGACGCCGAACAGCGCGATGTAGGCGAGGCCCGATGCCGGCGACTTCGCCGTGCTGCCCACCAGCAAGACGAGCGCAGCCGATCCCGCCAGCCCGTGCAACGCGCCAATGCTGATCGTGCGCAGCGACGAACGCGGGTGCCTGCGCACGTGCTCGTGCTCGTGCGCGTCGCGAGCCGATGGCGCGTGTCCGTGCGCGTGCACGTGCGCCGTCCCGTCGGCGTGGACGTGTCCGTGCACGTGCAGCCCGATGCGCCGCATGCGCACGAAGACCGAGACGCCCAGCCACACGAGCATGACGCCGACGGCTCCCTCGAGCAGTCGCTCCGCGCGCTCGGGGATCACGAGTCCGAACGCGACGCACGTTCCCGCCACGATCAGCAAGGTCAGCGCGTGCCCCACGCCCCACCACGCGCCGTTGCGCGCGTGGTCGCGCAGCGTGCCGCCGCGCGTCGAGAGGCTGACGACCGCGGCGACGTGATCCGGCTCCAGCGCGTGGCGCAAACCGATCAAGAATCCGAGCGCGAGGAAGCTGAGCATGGGATCGCGCGGGCTGGGACGGTCGTGGTGCGTTCGCGGGCCGAACTCCCGGGCCGCGGCGACCGTTGTACCCGCGACGGCGCATTCCGTCGGTGCGAACCGCGGCGGTCACCGAGACCCGGAGCCTACGCGACTCGTCGAGACACGAACCTGGTTCCGCCCTCGCCGCCGCCCGGGCGTTTCAGGCGCCCTTCAGTGTCGCGAGCCAAGCGACGAGGTCCGCGAAATCCTCGCGGCTCAACGTGCGCGCCAGACCCTCGGGCATGAGGGACACGTCGCTCTCGCGGCGTTCGGCCACGTCGCCGGGCGCGAGCTCGTGCAGCTTGGCGTCGGTGTCCCACACCGCGATGCGCTCGGCCGTCTCGGACTGGACCCGTCCCGTCAGCAGGGTGCCGTCGCGCAGACCGAAGATCGTCGTGCGGTAGCCGGGCTCCATCTCGGCCGACGGCGCCAGGATCTGCTCCGCGATCTCGGCCGGCGTGTGCTTCCGACCCAAGGCGGAGAGGTCCGGTCCGACCGTGCCGCCCTCGCCGTAGACGCTGTGACATCGCAGACACATCGGGCCGCTCTCGCGCCGGAAGACCTGGAAGCCGCGCGCGGGATCGCCGGAGTGCTCGCGCGAGAACGCGCGGTAGACCTCGTCCTCGGCGGTGAGGTGCACCGGCGTCGCGTCGATGTGCATCGCCCACGCGATCCCGCCGCGCAGGAACGCGCGGAACCGCGGGTCGGCCCACACTTCGGGTCGGTGACCGAGCGCTGAGTAGAAGACGCGGCCCTTCCCCTCCGTGTGCGTCCAGCCCAGCGCGAAATCGCCATCGGTGCGCTTCACGCCGTCCTTCTTGGCGTCGACGGAATTCGTGTCCAAGGACAGGAGGACGTGCAGTCGCTTGCGGTCGTACGGCGCGCGAAACTGGTAGATCTCGTCGGTGATCTCGAAGGTCGGATCGAGGTACCGCGTTGCCGGACTCGATGCGTCCTCGACGCGCACGCGCACCTTCTCGTGCCAGGGGTGACCGTCGAAGTAGGCGCCGACCATCTCGCCGTAAGCGGGCCAGTCGTAGAACGTGTCGGTGGCGCAGTGCACGCCGATGAACCCCTTCCCGTCGCGCACGAAGTCGAGGAACGCGGCGCGCTGGGCTTCGCTGAGCGGCAGCTCGCCCGTCGTGTAGAACAGCACGGCGTCGTACCGCGCCAACGCCGCGCGCTCGAACTGCGCCGGATCGCGGGTGGGCACGGCCTTGAAACCACCCTCTTCGCCGAGGTCGACGAGGACGCGCTCGACCAGCGAGAGTTCGTCCGCGGCCGGCCGGCGCACCACGTCGTGCTCAAAGCCGGCTGACGTCGTGTAGACGAGCAGGTGCGGAACGTGCGGCTCCTCGATCGATCGCGCCGGCTGGCTGGGGCCTGTGTTCGCAGGGCCTGTGCTGGCGAGGAAGGTCAGTGCGGCGCCGATGAGCATCGCGCGCGAGGCTACCGCATCGCGAGCGCAAACGGCCCGGTCCGGTGCGGGTTGTTCGCGGCAGAGGGCGGTCGCTGCCGCGGGCAGGTGACCGCCGGGTGACCACGCATCGTGCTGCATCCGAAACCACCTACAGGTCCCCAGGAATCTGCATCCGCGGTGGATATCGCCACGAAAGAACCATGGGCGGGAGATGGTTCTCCGCCCGCCGGTGCGCCGAGACCGCGGTCGCGCCGCCAAGCCTTCGAGTGTGTGCGAGATCCAGCCCCGAGCGAGGGGCCGAAAGGTCGGCTGTGCTTTCACGATCCAGCGAGTATGCGATCCGAGCGCTGACGTTCCTGGCGCAACGCCACGGCGACGGTCGGCACTACCTAGCGCGCGATATGGCTGAGCAACTCGGCATCCCCGCGCCCTTCCTGGGCAAGGTGCTGCAGCCGCTCGTCACCCGCGGCTACCTGCACAGCCAACGCGGGCGTAGTGGAGGCTTCCGCCTCGACCGTCCGGCTGCGCACATCTACCTCGTGCAGATCGCCGAGGCCGAGGAGACGCTCCGCGCGCCGAACGTCTGTCTCCTGGGCCAACACGATTGCGACGACGCGCACGCCTGCCCGCTGCACGACATGTGGATGAAGGCCTCGCGCTCGTTCCGTGAGCGGCTCGAGCGGACCAGCCTGCAGGACATGGTCGATCACGGCGAGCACAACCCCGGCTCCGCCTACCCGTTCCCGAACCTTGCCTTGCCGACATCCGTGACGCCGCGGAGCACCATGCCCGCGAACCGCGCCGTACCGGCCTGAGGTCCGTTCGACGTGCGCCTCCTGCATCGATGCCCCGCAGCGGCAGGAGTCGCTCGTTGGGATCCTGAGGGTCTTGGGCTACGTTGCGCGTCTCATGAGCATGGATCGATCCCTCGACTTCTTGGCCGGGCACCGCTTGGCCGTCTACTCCTCCCACGGTTGCCCCGACTGCACGCGGCTCGACCGGTGGATGGGCCAGAACAACATGGCGCACGAGAAGGTCTACATCGACGAAGTGCACGGAGCGGCGGACAAGTTGGAGAACGAAACGGGCAAGCAGGCCGTGCCGTTCGTGCTGGTCGACGACCGGACATGGGTGCGCGGATACCACAAGGAATTGCGCGGGCGGTTCGACGAACAGGTGTTCTTGTCCGAGCTGCAGGCAGCGATCGACGCGCCACGGGGCTGACTCGACGCGCAACGCTCAGGGTGCGCGCGCCCCGTCCGCGGTCAGTACGCGGCACGAATTCGCCTTGAATACGAGCACGACGCGGCCGCCCGGTCGGAGTGCAAGCTCCTCGACGGATCCGCGCGTCAGGCTGGCCGAAACGCGGGCGCCGTCTCCCTCGGCTGCATCGAGGATGCGCACGTCGATGCGCGCCGATCCGTCTTCGTCGTGCTCGACGGCGTCGATGCGCGCAGCGAGCACGTTGCGCGCCGAGATGCGCGTCGGCGGATCCAGAGCGACCAGGATCTCGTCGGAGCCGAGAGCGAAGAGCACGCGCTCGCCGACCTCGCTGCCGACGGTCGGAATCCAGACGTCACCGCCCGCGTCGAGTTGGACGCGCGAGGTCCCGTCGCCGTGCGCCGTGACGACGCCCGCGAGCACGTTCTCGAACGCGCGCTCGCCCGCACGCATCGATCGCAGCACGCGATCCGGCGCGCCCTGCATGCGCACGTGGCCGGCGTCGAGCACGACCACTTCGTCGCACAGCGCCTGGATCTCGGTCGCATCGTGCGAGACGAAGACCGTTGGCAGGCCGAACTCGTCGCGCACGCGGATCAGGTAGGGCAGGATCCGCCGTCGCAATGGCACGTCGAGCGCTCCGAGCGGCTCGTCGAGCAACAGGATGCGCGGTCGCGAGACGAGCGCGCGTGCCAACGCGACGCGCTGGCGTTCGCCGCCCGATAGGCGCGTGCACGCGCGGTCGAAGAGGTGCGCGATCTCCAGCACACGGGCGGTGCGCGCGACGAGTTCGTCGTCCGCGCTCGATCGCGAAGTTCCGGCGCGCACGTTGCGCTCGACGTTCCAGTGCGGCCACAGGAGCGCGTCCTGCGGCACGTAGCCCACACCGCGGCGCTCGATCGGCAACGACACGCCCGTCGTAGAATCGTAGAGCAGCGCCTCCCCCACGCGGATCCGGCCCGAACTGGGCGTGCGCCAACCGGCCAGCGCCTCGACGAGGCTCGTCTTGCCGGCGCCAGATGGCCCGAAAATGCCCAGGGTGCGCGCCGAACTCGCGACGTCGACGTCGAGCCCGAAGTGCGCGAGCGGAAGGTGCATGCGGATCTCGAGCCGTGCGGGACCGGCCTCGTTCACGTCGCCGTCCTCGCGCGCGGATCGCGCCTCAGGAGACGCTCGGTCCACCACATCAGCACGAAAGCGACGAGGATCGTGATCGCGACGAGACGCAGCGCGGCGCTCGTATCGCCCAACTGGATCTCACTGAAGATCGCCAGCGACAGCGTCTGCGTGCGACCGGGAATGTTGCCCGCAACGATCACGGTGGCGCCGAATTCCCCCAGCGCGCGGCCGAAACCCAGCGTCGCGGCGGCGAGCAAACCGCGGCGTGCGAGCGGCAGCGTCACGGCGATGAACGTGCGCGGACGCGACATCCCGATCGTGCGCGCCATGGACTCGAGCCGCGGATCGACGTCCTCGAACGCGGCGCGCGCCGTCCGCGCGACGAGCGGCAGCGACACGACGACCGACGCGAGCACGGCGCCCTTCCACGTGAAGAGGAGGTCGAGGTCGAACCCCAGCGTTCTCTCGCCCAGCCAGCCGTCGCGCGCGAGCAGGGTCAGCAAAAGGTAGCCGATCGCCGTCGGCGGCAGGACGAGCGGCAAGGCTACGAACGTCTCGACCGCGCTCTTGCCCAAGAACGATCGGCGTGCCAGCAACCAGCCGATCGCGGTGCCGATCGGCGCCACGATCACCGCCGCCGTCACGGCGACACGCAGCGTCGTCCACAAAACGGCCGCTGTGCCCGCATCCGAAGACAGGCTCGCGTTCATCGCGCAGTCGGCAGGGTCGGCAGGAACACGAACCCGACATCCTCGAACGCCGTTCGTGCGGTCGGCGATCCGAGATGGCGCTCGAACGCGCGCGCGGCATCGACGTGCGGTCGCGCGGCGAGCACGGCGACGGAGTACGCGATGCGCGGGCCGCCTTCGAGCGCCCCATCCTCGAGTGGCACAGCGAACACGACGCGCGCCCGTGTCGACCGCGCGACGTCCGTGCGGTAGACGATGCCGGCCTGTGCACCGGCCGACTCGACCGCGGCGAGCGCGGCGCGCACGTCGATGCCGGGCAGCACGCGGTCGGCCACGGCGTCCCAGACCTCGACGTGCTGCAACCAAGCCTTGGCATAGCGGCCCGCGGGAACCGTCTCGACGTCGCCGAGCGACAGGAGGCGCACGGCGGGAAGCTCGAGCTGCGACGGTTCGAACGGCGCAGTGAAGATCGTCGGCCCGTCCGACGGCTCGATCACGACAAGCTGGTTCGAGAGCAGCGTCTGGCGCGTGCCGCCCTCGAGGAGATCGGCGGCCTCGACGCGGTCCATCTCGCGCTCGTCCGCCGAGAGGAACACGTCGGCTTTCCCGGCAGCGAGGATCTGTCGCGACAGATCGCCCGACGAGCCGAACTGGAACACGAGGTCGACGGAGTGGTCATGCTCGTACTCGGTCTCGAGCGCCTGAAGCGCGTCGCGCGTGCTCGTCGCGGCGTAGACGAACAGCTCGACGCGTTCGGATGTCTCTCCTACGGAAGCGCCAAAGGCGCTGCCCGTCGGTTCGCGTGAACAGGCGGCCAGCGCCGACGCGAGCAAGGGAACTGCCAGGGCGGGCATCGAAAATGCCACGTTTCTAGCCCTTCCCGACGATGACTTCGGTCGCCTTGATGATCGCCACGGCCTGCGAGCCGACCTCGAGTCGCAGCCGGTCCACCGAATCCGTCGTGATGACGGCGCCGATGCGCACTTCGGGCGCGACCTCGATGACGACCTTGGTCATCACGTCGCCGCGCGCCACCTCGACGATGCGCCCGGGGAAACAATTCGTGGCGCTTAGGGCGCCGAGCTCGATGCGCGGCCCACCGCTCGCGTGCGACAGCGCTGTCGCGAGGAACTGAACCGGATCGCGCTTGCGACCGGCCGCCGTCTTCGTGGCGCGCAGACCGCCCTCGGCCGCCGTCGCGAGAGCACGCAGGATCTGCTTCTGGTGCTCGCTGGGCGCGGAGACGCCGCGCTCCCATTTGCTGACCGTCATCACGTGGACGCCCAGCATCTCCCCCAGTTCCTTCTGAGAGAGGTCGAGTCGCGTGCGGAGGGACTTGATGGACTTCATCGAGTAGGCCTGAGCTTACCCGACTAAGCCAATCCCCGCCAACCCGCCTAGAGCGTCGACCAGATCGGCAACTTGCACTCGTGGACCAAGTGGTCGAGCCACAGGTTCGTCAGCTTTTCCTGCGCCGAGTTCGCGCGCAGTCGTTGCTGCAAGTTCTCGAAGTCCACGCGGTCGAGCGGCTGGTCCTGGTTGAAGCACGAGAACACCGGCGGCAGTTCGGCGCCGGTCTCCGGATCCACCTGCCGGCACAGGCACTGCGCGCAGATCTCCTTCATCATGCACTGCATCGGCGAGTTGATCGAGCCGATCGCGATGTGTCCGGGCTTCAAGTACGGCTTCAGCACGCCGAAGCGCGATTCGCGCACCGCATTCATCATGCGGTCCGAGCCGATGCAGATGAGCCGGTCGCACTCCGCGAGGTCCACGAACGTCTCGTAGAGTGCACCCGTCGCGTAGGCCTGCATCGCCTGCACGACGTTGCCCCGGAAGTGACGGTCCCAAGGTCGGTCGCGCGCGGGCTCGATCCCCATGCCGGAATCCGTGGACCAGATGACCACGTCCGCGGCGGACTCCAACTCCTCGCGCTTGAACAGGTCCTCGCCGCGACGGAAGGCCGCGAAGTAGACGACCTCGCAGCCATTCGCACGCAGCGCCCGGCCGATCGAGAACAAAACCGCGTTACCCAGACCGCCGCCGGCGAGGATGACGCGTTCGCCCTTCGGGATCTCGGTCGGCGTGCCGGTCGGCCCCATGACGACGACGCGCTCGCCGGGTTGGAGCAACGCGCACAGGCGCGAGCTGGCCCCCATCTCGAGCACGATCATCGACAGCAATCCCTTCGCCGGATCCGTCCACGCCCCCGTGAGCGCGAGGCCCTCCAGCGCCAGCTTCGAACCGCCGGCCGTGGGCGCGTTCGCCTCGAAATTCTGCAGGCGATAGAACTGGCCCGGCTCGAAGCGCCGCGCCGCTGCTGGCGCGTGCACGATGATCTCGGTGATCGTCGGCGTCAGGCGATTGACCGCGTGCACGACGGCAACGAGCTCGAAATCGAGCTGTTGCAGCAGCTTTTTCCAGCCCGCACGCCGTTCGGCAATCGCTTCCGGCGTGTGCGCGAGGCTCGCGATGCGCTCGCGGAACACTTCGACCACGCTGGAGTACCCGTCGCGCGCCGACGCCATCGCCTTGACGACGTTGCCGGCGTAGGCCGCGTGATTGTCGCCGTACACCGACACCGTGCGCGTACCTTGGACGTACGACGTGAGGAACGCCGCGCCGGTGCCGTCGCGACCGCGCTTCACCGGCGCGAACGCGTCGCCTTCGACACGGCCGACCTGGAAGAACGAACCGCGCTCGTCGAGCGCGAATGTGCCGGGCTTCTCGCGCTCGTACGTGATGTTCGGGCTCGTGCCGGCCGCGACGAGCACGGTGCCGGCCGCCATCTCGACGATCTCGCCCGAGCCGCTCCACTTGCCCTCGGGCGACTTGAGTTGACGCTCGAACATGATGCCGCGGACGGCGCCGTGCCGGTCCTTCAGCACTTCGGTCGGCGACATCGCCTCGACGAAGGTGATGCCTTCCTCGAGCGCCTTCTGCACTTCTTCGTGGTTGAGGCGGTAGGCCGGCGAGTCTTCCAAGTTCTTGCGGTACACGAGTCGCACGCCGCCCCAGCCGCGCACGAGATGCACGAAGTCGGGCTCCTCGCCGTTCGACTCGGCGCGCTCGCGCTCGGCCACGACCTCGCGGCCGTGCGCGATGAATTCGTCGAGGTGTCCGCGCTCCTCGTCGCTGAAGAAGCGTCGCACCATCTCGGTGCCGAAGCGCGCGCACAGGATCTCGTAGCGTCGGAACAGCTTCTCGACCTGGACCGGGTAGTACGCCAACGACTCGGTTGCCGTGTCCACGCCGGTCAGACCGCCGCCGATGACCACGACGGGCAGGCGCAATTGCAGACAGGCCAGGGAGTCCTTCTTGAATGCGCCGGTGAGTTGCAGCGCCATGAGAAAGTCGCTCGCCTTGCGCACGCCGCGCGCGAGGTTGCCCTTCATGTCGACGATCGTCGGCTTGCCCGCACCCGTCGCGATCGCGACGTGGTCGAAGCCCAGACGCCACGCGTCGTCGAGGTCGAGCGCGCCCCCGAAGCGCACGCCGCCGTGCAGGTCGAAGTTCTCGCGCCGCATCAACGACAGGTACGGCAGCGTCAGGAAGTTCTTGTCCCAGCGCACCGTGATGCCGTACTCGGACACGCCGCCGAAGCCGAGCAGCACGCGCTGGTCGAGCTCGCCGTCGAGCGCATCCCACGCAGCGACTGCGTTCGGCGGGATCTCGGGCTGACTCTTCCCGAGTCGCCCCGTCACGGATCCCGGCAGCGGCTCGACTTTCAATCCGTCGAGCGCGACGACACCGAATCCTTCCTGCGTCAGATAGTGCGCGAGCGTGTACCCCGCCGGCCCCATGCCGACGACCATGACGTGGATGCCGTTGTGCGGCAGCGCGTAGGGCCGCTCGATGCGCAGCGGGTTCCAACGCGTCGTCAGCAACCAAATCTCCGGTCCCCAGGGCATGTCGAGCACATCCGACAGGGCCTTCGTCTCGACCTGCGGAATGTTGACGGGCTCCGACTTCTGGTAGATGCACGCCTTCATGCAGTCGTTGCAGATCCGGTGGCCCGTTCCCGGGCACATCGGATTGTTGATCGTCACGAGCGCCAGCGCGCCGATCGGATCTCCTTCTGCATACAGCGCATGCATCTCGCTGATGTGCTCGTCGAGCGGGCACCCGTTCAGGTCGATTCCGAGCGGATTCTTCGCGATCTTCTGCGTCTTCTTGTCCAGCAGGCCCTTCGAACACGCGTCCTTCTCGCGCTCGTGGCAGAACACGCACTGATCGATCTCGTTCATGACCGACGCGTCGTTCGCGCGTCGATCCGTCAGCTTGAAGCCGTCGCGGCGACGGAACAGTTTTGGGTTGCCCTCGATCGCCTCGGGCAAGGCCTCGATCGGCCGGATGTGGTGCACGAGTCCGTGCTCCCAATCCAACTCGTGCGGCTTGCGCAGCATGCGCCAACCGGCGAGCGCGGGATCGTGCGCCGCATCGCGCACCTTGAACGACAGCGCCAGCACATCGAGCGCTTGCGCGACCGTCTCGTCGCGACCCGGGACGGCCTTCTCGTCCGCGCCACGCTGCAGCAGCTCCCACACGCGCATCGCGAAGCGTTCTTCGCCATCGATCTCGCGACCCGGACGGCCGGGCAACAGGTCGAGCAGCGCCGCAGCGTGCGCGTGCACGTCGGCCTCGTTCTGACCCTCGGCGAGCGCCGCACGCTTCACGACCTTTTTCACGAACCGGTCGCGCACGCGGTACACGATCAAGCGATCGGTCAGCGTCTGGCGTCGCGCCTCGACCGTGCTCTCGATCTGAAACAGCTTCGCGACGAATGTCGACACGCGCCGCGAAACCTCGATGAGCAGCGTGGACTCCGCCGGACCGCGCAGGCGTTCCGCGCCGTCCGAATGCCGGACCCAGCGCTCGTGCAGTGCCGCGTTCTCCGCGTGCAAGGCATCGAGGAACACACGGTGCAGATCCGCGAGACGCTCGGGCCTGTGCAGGTCGAGGAACGTGAATCCGGGGATGCCGAGAGCGAGCTCGGCCGGATGGGCCGGAGCCGGCTGGGTGCGTGTCGTCGTGTTCATACCGGTGCGTGTGAAAGGCAGCGAGTGTACGACATGGAGCGCTCCCGCGCGTCGTTCGGCAACGACCGTCGGCCCGGCCGCGGGGCCTGCGCGGGGACTGGTAGACTGCCGCGTCTCCCCGAGGCCCGCGCTCGCATTTCGAGCCGGGCTCGAAGCTCCCACTCGAGGAACCATGATGAAGGTCCACCTGCCGTCCCGTGCGCTCGCACTGGCCGGAATCGCCGTCGTTTTCTGCGCAGCGGCCCCGGCGCAGACCGCGACCGCCGTCCGGCAAGCCGCAACCGCCGTCCCGCAAGCCGCAATCGCCGCCCCCTCGGCCCAGACCCCGACGCCCGCGAAATTGTCCGTCGGAGACCCCGCACCCGCGCTGTCTCTGGAGGCGTTCGTCCGCGGTGAGCCCGTGGCCGCGCTCGAGAAGGGCACGGCCTACCTGCTGCACTTCTGGGCTCCCTGGAACAAGGCCAGCGTCGAACAGTTCGCGGCGCTGACCGAACTGCAAAAACGCCTGGGCGAGAAGGGCCTGGTCGTCATCGGGATCGCGTCCGCGGACGTGACCGGAACGACGATCGAGAAGGTGCGCGCGAAGCTCGTCGACTTGGGCGACGCCGCGCAGTTCACGATCGCTTGGGACAAGGGCACCGCGACGAAGGACGCGTTCCTCAAGGCCGCCGGTCGCTCCGCGCTCCCGTGCGCGGTGTTCGTCGACAAGGAGGGCAAGATCGCCGTCGTCGAGAGCGCGCCGCTCGTGATCCGTTTCGCGGACGCCATCGTCGCCGGCACGCA
This sequence comes from Planctomycetota bacterium, assembly GCA_038318285.1. Lineage (GTDB taxonomy): Bacteria > Planctomycetota > UBA1135 > UBA1135 > JAEUHZ01. Next base: position 14,831 of record JBBQCC010000026.1, read on the forward strand.
CGACTACGCCGAGTTCGCCGCGTGGCAGACGAAAGCCGCGCGCGCACCGCAGACCGCGCGCAACCTCGCGACCGCCTACCAAGCCGCGAAGTGGGCCGACGTCCTGAACTACGCCGACGAACTCCTCGACGTCGACCCGATCACGTTCGGTGGGAACGCGCAGGCGCACATGCTCGCGCAAATGAAACTGGGCCAAACCGCCAAGGCCGAGGAATGGGCCGTCACCTGGGTCGCCGGACCGGGCAAGGACAGCCCGCAAGGCCTGAACGCCGTGGCCTGGGCCCTGGTCGATCCGGCCAACCCATTCCCCGACCCCGATCTCGATCTCGCCCTGAAAGCCGCGGAACGCGCGACCGCACTGAGCAAGGAGTCGGACGGCGCAATCCTCGACACACTGGCACGCGTCCACTTCCGCAAGGGCGACGTCACCAAGGCACTCGAGCTACAGAAGTTGGCGTTGGAGAGGCTGAAGCCCGACCAGGAGCAGTTCCGCGCGCAGATTCAGGCGACGCTCGAGGAGTACGAGGCGGCCGCCAAGAAGTGATGGGACGCACTGCTCGCCTCAGCGCGGGCCTCAGCGCGAGGCGAACAAGAAATCGCTTTCCTCCGACCACGCCGTGAACCGGTACAGCGGCAAGAGCCGCAACATCTCCTCCACGACGAGTGCCGGCGTCTCCGCGCCGAGCAGCGCCGCGCGCGGTCCCGGGGTCGCCGGCCAACGCCGCTCGACGGCGAGGAGATGTTCTGCGGGCTTGTAGAACTTGAGGAACTCCTCGAGCTGCTCGCGGATCAACTTGCCGCACGGCCATTCGCCCTTCCAGTCGTGCAGGCGCAAGCGGAAGCCGGGGAGTTCGTTCAAGCGCGCTTTCCAACCGTCGAGGCCCTCGCGCTTCACACGTGACACGAGGTTCTGGCCGTCGAACCAGGCGTCGGCGTGGATGCGCAGCGAGACCTCGAGTGCGTCGTGTTCGATGGCGCAGCAGACGTAGGCGTTGCGGTAGGCGGCGTCGAGGTCCTTGGCCAGGTCCGAGCCCAGCACGCCCTTCAGGCGTTTCTTCTCGGACTTCGCGCGCGCGGCGTAGCACCACATCCGCTTGACCTGGTTGTGGTTGAACGACGAGGGCGCGTGAAGGCTCGTGCGCACGTCCAGTTCGACGCCGAGGGCCTTGGCGCGCTCGGCGAAGACCTTGGCCAGGGACAGAAGCTTGCGCCGCGTGGCGAGCCGGCGGTCGTTGAACTGTGGGTCGCGGTTCAGCCCCGGCGACAACGCGTGGAAGTCCGCGTCCTCGAACGGGATGAGCTCGGGGCGCGCGGCGGGGTCGCGCTCGGCCGGATCGATCTTGGGCATGTCGATGGGATGCCATCCCCCGGACGTTCTTTCCAGGCTGGCGCCCGGGACCCGGCATCGGGTGTGCAACTCCCGCGCCTCCTGCCGATAGGATGCCGATGCGGGCCCCCATCCCGCGTGAGTCCCGAATGCCTGAAGCAGAGTTCGCCCACTTCCGGTTCGATCCCGCAGCGGACAAGCTCGGGGAGGGCCCTCTGTCCGAGGTCTACCGGGCCCGCGACACCGTTCTGGACCGCAAAGTCGCGTTGAAGATCCTGCGCAACAACGCGGAGATCGACCCCAAGGCCGACACGCGGTTCGAGCGCGAAGCGCGGCACGCCAGCAAGGTCTCGCACCCGAACATCACGACCGTCTACGAGTTCGGCAAGGCGCAGAACACGTCGTACATCGCGATGGAGTACCTCGAGGGCCGCACCCTCGACAAGATCCTCAAGCAGCAGAGCCTCGGTTACGAGGAGGGCGTGCGCATCGCGCTGCAGGTCAGCGACGCGCTCGCCGCCCTGCACAAGAACGGGATGATCCACCGCGACCTGAAACCGGCCAACGTGATGTTGCTGCCGGACGGTACCGCGAAGCTGCTCGACTTCGGCATCGTGCGCGCGAAGAACGAGCTGAAGATCACGCAGGAGGGCATGCTCGTCGGCACCGTCCTGTACATGTCGCCGGAGCAAGTTCGCGGCAGCGACCTCGACCTGCGCTCGGACGTCTTTGCGTTCGGTTCGGTTTTCTATCACGCGCTCACGGGTGCACTGCCGTTCCCGGGCCGCAGCTTCCCCGAAGTCTGCATGGCGATCCTCGACGGCATCCAGCGCCGACCGTCCGAGGTGCGCATGGGCTTCCCGCAGAAGCTCGAGGACTTCCTGATGCGCTGCTTGGATCCCGAGCCGGACAAGCGCTACGCCGACGCGGGCGCCGTGCACGTCGCGCTGATGTCGATCGCAGAAGCGGTCGCACCAGTGAATGGCAACATGACCGCGGCGATCAGCGGCCGCATCCTGCTGCCGCCGGTGTCATGCGGCGGCCCGAACCCGCACGCGTGCAGCTTGATCGCCGGTTCGATGCGGAAAAGCCTCGCGGCCGAGCTGAATCGCATCAAGGGTCTCGAAGTGCACCTGCTCGAAGGTCACGGACTGCCCGACGACCAGGTGTTCGACTACGTCCTGCGCCTGGAACTCGAGGCGGCGCGTCACAAGGGCGGCCTCGAACTGTTCCTGGAGAAGTTCGACAAGAAGAAGGATCCGCGCACGCCACGCATGCTCGACATGTGGAAGGACCACGTCGAGTACGAGGGCACGGACGACTTCGACCTCGAAGCAGGCCTCGTCCGCGGCACCGTGCGCGCGGTGCGCAAGCGCTTGACCGAGATCGCGCTGCGCCCTGTCGAAACGGTCAGCCGCAACACCGAAGCCAGCCGGAGTCACGCGCGTCACGCGCACGAGACGCTGCACAAGGGCACGACGAAGCACCTGCTCGCGGCCGTGAGCTCGTTCCGCCGCGCGATCGACGCCGACGAGTTCTGCGCGATCGCCTACGCCGGCCTTGCCGAGGCGATGGCGCGCAAATTCCTGTACTGGGACGGCGACTCGGCGTTCCTGGACGAAGCGCGAGAGAACGCAGCACGAGCGCTGGCGCTCGATCCCGATTGCGCCGAGGCGCACACCGCGCTCGGCTTCGCGTGGCAGGTCAGCGGGCACCTGACCGATGCGCAGCGCGAATACCAGCTCGCCATCCAGCTCGACAACGACGAGTGGCTCGCACACCGACTGCTCGGCGGCTTGCGCGCGCGCGCGGGCAACTTCAAGAACGCTGCGGGACTACTGTTGCGTGCGATCGCGCTGAAGCCGGCACACGTCGGCTCCTACGACCACCTGTATGGCGTCTACCAACGCCTGAACCGGTACGAGGAGGCGATCGAGATCGCCGATCGCGGCATCGCCGCCGCGAAACACCACCTCGCCACGGGGCCGGACAATCAGGAAGCCCGTCTGCACCTCGCTATGCTGCAAGCGCGCCTGGGTCTCGCCGACGAAGCGCGTCAACAGGTCGAGAAGGCCCGCGAAGTCGCGCCGAAGGACGGCTACACCTCGTTCCACTCCGCGTGCGTGCTGGCGACGCTCGGCGACCTGCCCGAGGCGATGGACTTGCTCGCGAAGTCGCAAGAGCGCGGCTACTTCATCCAGAGCGAACTGGGACGCAACCCCGACCTCGACGTGCTGCGCGGGTTGAAGGAATACCAGCGCCTCGTCGGCTGAACGCGGACCGCTCGTGCTGCGCAAGATCGGAATCGCGCTCGTCCTGATCGGTCTGCTGGCCGTCGGAGTTCGATCGCTCGTACTCGCGTTGACCTCTGACGCGACGAAGATCCGCTGGGCGATCCAGGATGCGGCCGAGGGATTCGGCGCAGCGCGCATGGACCCGGTGCTGGCGGTGTTGGCCCGCGAATACCGCGAGGAGACCGGCAACTTCACGCGCGAAGACCTGCGCGGCGCACTCGCCAGCGCGTACTTCGGCGAGAAGGACCCCGAGACGAAGGCGTTCCCCTACCGCTGCGAGATCACGGACGCCTCGATCGACGTCGTTGTCGAACCCGGCGAACCGAAACACGCCCAAGTCGCCTTCCCCGCGACGATCGTGGACACGCGCGGCGACGAGCGCCGCGTGGCCTGGTCCCTCCGCGTCGAGGGCCGCATGGAGGAACGCACCGACGGCTGGTGCTTCGTGCAGTCGACGCACGAGACACTGTCCGGCTCATCCCGACTGCGCGCGCGCTGAACAATTCCGACATACGGTGTCAGACACCGTACGGAATTGAATCCGCCTGGACCCGCGACCGCTGGCTCGCCCGCGCGTCTTCCTCACGGAGGAATTCCATGGGAAGGCGACCGCGGAGGGACGGAACGGGCACATGGCACCATGTCATGAATCGGGGAATTGCCCGCCGGACCGTGTTCGAGACCCGCGCGGATGCGCGGCAGTTCCTGGCAGGCCTTGCACGCGAGGTGCGCGCGGGCCGGCTCGAGGTGCATTCGTTCGCTCTGCTGACCACGCACTTCCACGTGCTGGTTCGGAGCGCACTCGGGGAACTGGCCGAGGCGATGCGCCGCATCCAGAACGCGTACGTCCGCTGGTTCAATCGCGGCCGGAAGCGCGACGGAGCCCTTTTCAGAGGCCGATTCACCTCGCGAGCGATCGAAGACGACGACCATTGGGACGCTGTCGTGGGCTACATCGATCGCAATCCGGTCGAGGCTGGGTTGGCACAGACGCCCGAGTCGCATCCCTGGGGCAGCGCGCACCACTTCGCGATGGATCGCATCCCCCGTTGGCTGTGCCGCGATGGCGTCGAGGCTCGACTCCGGATCCTGCATCGCGAGTCGGCGTGGTCGTACGCCCGCTACGCAGCGACGTTCCAGGGACGGCGCCGGGACGAACTTGTGCTCGGATCCGGGGGTCGTCCGGCGCCACGCCGACAGGACGAGCGCGCGAACCTGGCAGCCGCGACGCCTCCGGTGCTGGACTGGATGCAGCGGAAGGCGCTTCTTGCGGACGGCACCGGCATCGGGGCCGGACCTGAAGCTCCCGACCGCGTCGAGACCGCCGTCGTGCGCGCGCGAACCGTCCACGGCCGCTGGGAGCGACCGTCGCGCGGGCCACGCGGAGATGGATGGCGGGACGCCAAGATCGTGCTCCTCCATCACCTCTGCGGTCTCAGCGTGCAGGAGACCGCCCTCCGCTGCGGCGCGAAGCGGAGCACGGCCTACGACGCCCTGAAACGTCACGACCAGCGTTGGGGGACCGACGCCGAGTACACCGTGCGCTTGTCGGAATTGATCCGTACGGTGTCTGACACCGTACGGAATTAGATGCGCCCCATCGTCGCCTTCGACACCGAGACCGCCACGTCGCGTGGCGCGCCGCATCTGATCGAGATCGGTGCCGTCCGCGCCGTCGACGGCGAGATCGTCGACCAGTTCGAGGCCTTCGTCCGGCCCGAGGTCCCGATCGAGGCGGGCGTCACGGAGGTTCACGGACTCGTCGACGCGGACGTTCGCGACGCGCAGCCCGCGGGCATCGTCATCGCGCAGTTCATGGAGTGGCTCGGTGACGATTGGCTCGTCGCGCACAACGCCGGCTTCGACGCGAACGTGCTGGCGTTCGAAGCGCATCGGTACGGAGTCGAGCTGACGACGGCGCCGATCCTCGACAGCTTGCGGCTCGCGCGCCGGTTCATCACGGACGCGCCCGATCACAAGTTGGGCACGCTCGTCGCGCACCTCGAACTCGACATCGAACGCTCGCACCGCGCGTTGCCGGACGCCGTCGCGTGCTGGCTCGAGCTCGAGGAATGCCGCGTGCGCTCGGGCATCCAAGAAGAGGGCGCGTGGTGGGGCGAAGTGGTGGCCCGGGGTGGCAAGACGACCTTCCGTGGGTCGCGGCCGCGCATGCCGCGACTTTCGCAGCGACTGCGGCCGCTCGAAACGGCTTGTCGCGATCGCACCCCCATCACGCTCGTGTACGGCGACGGCGAGAACGCGCCGGCGCGCCTCGCGATCGTCCCGCACCTCTTCTTCGCGAGCGGCGAACGCGCATACCTGGAAGCCGAATGTCTGCGGTCCGGGTTGCTGAAGACGTACCGGCTGGACCGCATCCAGCGCTTGGAAGCGCGCTGATCGCTCGCCCGTCCCATGGGACGGAGACCGCGGTTCGCGATTCCTTCACGGTCTGGGGTCGAAGAAGCGCCTGCGCTCCTGTTGCCGGTTCACGGCCCTGCGAGTACCTTCTTTCGCCTCGAATTCCGGGAACAGTCCATCCGGGATCGAGCCACGAGCGCCCCTATGTCCGCCAGGAAACAGATTCGCAACATCGCCATCGTCGCCCACGTCGACCATGGCAAGACCACGCTCGTGGACACGATGTTCCAGTTCGCCGGCACGTTCCGGAAGAACCAGGTCGTGCAGGAACGCGCGATGGACAGCGACGCGCAAGAGCGCGAGCGCGGCATCACGATCCTCGCCAAGAACACGGCGATCGACTACCACGGCTTTCGCATCAACATCGTCGACACGCCGGGCCACGCCGACTTCGGTGGTCAGGTCGAGCGCACGCTGCGCATGGCCGACGCCGTGCTGCTGCTCGTCGACGCGGCCGAGGGTCCGATGCCGCAGACGCGCTTCGTGCTCAAGAAGGCGTTCGAAAACGGCCTGCGCGCGCTCGTCCTCATCAACAAGGTCGACCGCCCCGATGCGCGCGTGAACGAAGTGCTCGACATGGTGTTCGAGCTCTTCATCGAGCTCGGTGCTCACGACGAACAGCTCGACTTCCCCGTCGTCTACGGCTCCGGCCGCGACGGGTACGCGATGCACGACATGAAGGACGAGAAGAAGGACCTCGAGCCCCTCTTCGACATGATCCTGAAGCACGCGCCCGCGCCGCCGCAGGACGACACGGCCCCGGTGCAGTTCCAGGCTGCCACGTTGGACCACGACGACTTCCTCGGTCGCATCGCGATCGGCCGCGTGCGCCGCGGCGTGCTCAAGAACGGCATGCGCGTCGCGGTGTGCCACCCCGATCGCTCGAAGGCCGTGCTCGTGCCGATCAAGGGGCTGTTCCGCTACGAGGGTCTCAATCGTGTCGCGACCGAACTCGTTCACGCCGGCGACATCGCCGTCGTCGCGGGTATCGAGGACATGAAGATCGGTGACACGCTGTGCCCGCCCGACGTGCAGGAGCCGCTCGAAGCGATCCTGATGGACGAGCCGACGATCTCGATGGAGTTCTACGTCTCGAACTCGCCGTTCGCTGGACAAGAAGGCACATTCGTCACGAGCCGTCAGATCCTGACGCGTCTCGAGCGTGCTGCGCTGCGCGACGTCGCGCTGCAACTCAACGAGAAGGGCAGCGACGACGGCTACGAGCTCAAGGGCCGCGGCGTCATGCACCTCGGCGTGCTGATCGAGAACATGCGCCGTGAAGGATTCGAGTTCTCCGTCGGCAAGCCGCGCGTCGTCCTCAAGTCGATCGACGGCCACATGCACGAGCCGTACGAGCGCACCGTCGTCGAGCTGCCGAACGAGCACGCCGGCAAGATCATCGAGTACTTCGGCCGTCGCCGCGGCGAGATGACGCACATGGAGCCGACGCCCGCGGGAACGCGCATCGAGTTCCTCGTGCCGTCGCGCGGTCTGATCGGCGCGCGCACGGCGTTGATGACTCTCAGCCAAGGCATGGCGATCCTCAGCCACGTCTTCGAGGAATGGCGTCGCGACGGCGGGCCGCTGCCGATGCGTCAGAACGGCGTGCTGGTCGCGGACCGCACCGGCGAGTCGATTCCGTACGGCATGTTCGGCCTGCTCGACCGCGGCACGTTCTTCATCGCGCCCGGAATGCCCGTCTACGAGGGCATGATCATCGGCGAGAACAACAAGGACAATGACCTGGGCGTCAACGTCTGCCGCGAGAAGAAGCTCACGAACATCCGTTCGGCCGGCAAGGACGACAACGTCAAGCTGCCGCCTCCGCACGTGATGTCGCTGGAAGAAGCGCTCGAGTACCTCGAGGACGACGAACTGCTCGAGGTCACGCCGAAGACGCTGCGTTTGCGCAAGCGCATGTTGTCGGAGATGGATCGCAAGAAGCAGACGCGCAAGGACAACAAGGCCAGCGCGGCGCGCTAGCGCGCCACGCTTGCGTGGCGCGCCCACCAGGATTGGTTCCTCCTTGCCGGGATGCGGTTCTCCGCTTGCCGGCCGGGTGAGTCCAACTGCTCGACCGCCCCAGAGACCATGACCGACTCCCCCCATCTCGAGTACTTGATGGAAGGAACGCGCGCCGATCTCGCGCGCTTCATGGACGCGCTGAAGCTCGCCGGCATCACCGGCCACATCCGCGCAAAGCCCGACTGCGCTCCGACGACCTGAACGACGTACCTAGAGCTCGCGGTCGCGAGCTCGGATCACGCGCGCGCCATCGAGGTCGTGCTGCGCACACTGTGAGCGCTCACTGTGAGCGCACGCACGGCGCAACGTCGTCGCGCGAGCGCCCCGTGCCCGCGCCGGGTTTACAGCCCGCCGGGCTTGCTGCGGGCTCCGCCGATTTCGATCCGAAGGGGCACGGCGTGCAGGTGCTCGAGCAGCCGACGTGCGTCGCCTTCGTCCGCGAACGCCCCCATCGCCGTCGCGAGCGCGTCCGCCGTAGCTCCCTCTGCCGCACGGATCGTCACGACCACGCGGCTCGTCCGCCCAAGACCCGTGCGCGCGTCCACGACGTGGCTATAGCGCACGCCGTCGATGTCCACATGCTGTTCCTCATCTCCGGAGGTCGCGACGGCGCAGCGGCTCACCGTGACCGGCTCGCCGCCCACATCGATGTCCCAACCCGCGCGGCCCGGTGGCGGCGCGCCGCAGACGATGTCGCCGCCCATCTGGACGAGCGCGCTGGCGCAACCCGCATCGGCCAGCACGTCGAGCGCGCGCTGGCACGCGTAGCCCTTGCCGATGCCGCCCAAGTCGAGGCGCATGCCGGGTTTCGCCAGTCGAACCGTGCGCGCGCTCGCGTCGAGCTCGAGCATGCGCCACCCGACGAGCGAACGTGCGTGATCGGTGCGCGCGACGTCGGGGAGTACGCGTGTGCGACGCGCCTCGCGCCACAGCTGCACGAGCGGTCCGACGGTGACGTCGAAGGCGCCGTCCGTCGCCGCCGAGATCTCCTGCGCGCGCCGCAGCACGTCGAACAAGTCGCGCGTGATCGCGACGGGTTGGCCGCCGGCGTGCTCAGATAGACGCACGAGTTCGCTGTCCGCGCGCCAGTCGCTGAACGACTGCTCCAGGCGCTCGATCTCGGCGAAGGCGCGGTCGGCTGCCTCGGCGGCACGCTCGATCGAGGTCGCGTGGAGTACCATGCGCGCCTCGACGCCCATCGCGAGGCGCGAGAACTCGAACCTCGACTCCGCGCTCGAAGGCGCCCTGCACGCGATGAGGCCCACGATCAAGACCCCGATGAGAAGCACGGTTTTTCCCGCACGGATCGCCCTGCTCTTGCTCGCCGCGTTGCTCGGTGCGTGCGCGACGCGGACCAGCGAAACTCGCGCGGACACCGCCGAGGCCACGCGCGGCATGGACGCGCGCGCGACGCCCGCGCCCGCTCCGAGGGTCGCCGCACTGCCGCTCCAACCGTTCGAGGTCATGGTGCCCGGAACGACCGCAAAGCTCGTGATGCAGCCGATTCTTGGCGGCGCGGTCCAACTCGCCGGCGGCCCGCACGTCGCGCTGGCGCCGTACTTCGCCTCGACGACGGAGGTGACGTGGGACATGTACGACGCTTTCGTGTTCGCCATGGAGCGCGACGAGGCCGAGAAGGATCCCTACGACGCGTTCGCGCGGCCGAGCAAGCCCTACATCCTGATGGACCGCGGTTTCGGTCACGCAGGGTACCCGGTCATCTCGGTCTCGTTCCGCGGCGCGACCGAGTTCTGTCGCTGGCTCGCGAACCGCACCGGCAAGCGTTTCCGCCTGCCCACCGGCGCCGAGTGGGAGCACGCAGCGAGCGGCGGCGCGACGGGCGATCTCGACGCGAGCGCGCTCGACGCGTCGGCTTGGTACGCGGCGAACTCGAAGTCGCGCGGTCGCGTCAGCACACATCCGGTCGGCAAGAAGGCGCCGAACGGATACGGCCTGCTCGACGTGCGCGGCAACGCTGCGGAGTGGACGCTGGGGGCCGATCACAAGGGCGAATTGCGCGGCGGTTCGTTCAAGGACGCGGCCGACGAGCTACGACTGGGCGAGCGGCGCCCGAACGACCCGGCCTGGAACCAGACCGACCCCCAGATCCCGAAGAGCATCTGGTGGCTGGCCGACGGTCCGTTCGCAGGCTTCCGCGTCGTCTGCGACCCCTGAGGTCTCGCGCGCTGCACGTGCGGCGGGGGGGGGCCGAGTGGGTCCACCCACGGCGCTGCGCCGTGGATCGACGGCGGAATGTGGAGCGCCTGATCGGCCCCACGCGGCGGCGAGGCCGCTAGACTCGGCCGAGAACCGCGCCCCGGACGTCCCGGGGCGCGGCAACCTCTCGAAGCGAGTCCCCACGATGACGCCCCCGCCCTTCGACCGCCGCACGTTCGTCGTCGCCTCCGCCGCGACGGCCGCTTCCGCGTTCCTCTCTTCGTCCGCCAGCGCGCGGCAAGCGGGCGGCACGAAACGCGACACCAAGCTGCGCGTCGGACTCATCGGTTGCGGCGGGCGCGGAACGGGCGCGGCCGCGGACGCGATGACCGCCGATCCCGACGTGGAGATCGTCGCGGTCGGCGACGTGTTCCCCGCGCGCATCGAGTCGTCGCTGAAGCACCTCACGGAGCAGTTCCCCGGCCGCGCCGATGTGCCGAAGGATCGACGCTTCACCGGATTCGATTCGCTCGACAAGGTGCTGGGCGTCGAGCTCGACGCGATCCTGCTCGCGACGCCGCCCGTGTTCCGACCGGCGCAGATCGCCGCTGCAGTCGCCACCGGCGTTCACATCTTCGCCGAGAAACCGTTCGCGGTGGACGCGCCCGGCGTGCGCTCGGTCATCGCGTCGGCGAAGAAGGCGCGCGAGAAGAAGCTGTCTTTGATGTCCGGCTTCTGCTGGCGCTCGAGCTTGCCCGAACGCGCCGTCTACCAGCGCATCCACGATGGCGGCATCGGCAAGATTCGCACGGTGTACGCGACGTACAACGGCAGCCCGAACGCGTTCGTCGACCGCACGGCGGGCATGACCGACATGGAGTGGCAGATTCGCAACTGGTACCACTACCTGTGGCTCGGTGGCGATCACATCGTCGAGCAGGCTTGTCACTCGGTGGACAAGATCAACTGGGCGATGAACAACGAACCGCCCGCCGTGTGCTGGGCCGTTGGCGGTCGTGCACAGCGCTCGGATCAGCACCCGGGCAACATCTACGACCACTTCGGCGTGACGTACGAGTGGGAAGACGGTCGCCGCGCATTCTTGCAAGCGCGCCAGTGGGAGAACTGCCCCACCGACAACACGGACTACGTGTACGGCGCAAAGGGCATCGCGTTCATCAACGGCTGGGGCCCGCACCACGCGATCGAGGGGGAGACGCCCTGGCTGTACGAGGGCCCGACGTCGAACATGTACGTCGAGGAGCACAAGGACTTCTTCGCCGGCATCCGCGGCAAAGGCCCGCAACGCTTCGACGCCGACTGGGCCGCGAACAGCACGCTGATGGCGATCATGGGCCGCATGGCCGCCTACACC
>JBBQCC010000027.1:0-26384 GCA_038318285.1 Planctomycetota bacterium
GTGCGAGGACCTGCGTCGCCTCGAAGAACTGTGCGGCGGGCTCGCGCCGGCGTGGGCGCGCGTCGACGCCAGCGAGGTGCTGCGCACGTGGGATGGGACGCGCGTGCGCGCCCATTTGGCGCGCGCCGGCGGTCGCGATCACTGGTTCGACAAGCTGTCCGAGCTGCAGGACTTCCTGGAGCTGCAGAAGGTCGGCCGCACGGCTGCGCTGGCCGTGTACGAAGGCCCCGACAGCGTCGTCGCCCGTGAGGACGCCGACGTGCTCGTGTGTCACTTGGCGCACGTCGAGGACCTGGCGAAGGTCTTGGGTGCGATCGAGCAACGCGGCGTCGCGCTGCGCAGCGGGACGGAGTGGGTCGTCGAGGGCGGCAAGGAAGAAGCGCGTTGCAAGCTGCCGCTCGAACTCGCGCTCGCCGTGCGCAAGAGCGCGCAGTCCGACGTCGACATCCAGCGCTACAAAGGCCTGGGCGAAATGGACGCGGACCAGCTGTGGGAGTCCACGATGGACCCGACGCGGCGCACGCTTTTCTTGGTGACGCTCGAGGACGCGATCGGCGCGGACGAGATCTTCACGCTGCTGATGAGCGACGCCGTCGAGCCGCGTCGCAACTACATCGAGCGGCATGCGCTCGAGGTCACGAACCTCGACATCTGATCGACGCATGTCGGACCGGAGCGCGCGACTCCGGCCGTTCCGTCGAGCGGCGCGAAGCACCCGTGCGAGTGGACTGCTCGAGTCGACCGCGCGATGGGGTTGTCGGTGGGGTTGTCGGTGGGGTTGTCGGTTGATCCTTCCGGCGCGCCTGGCGAGACACGCGCGCGTCATGGAAGGGGATTCCAGCGCGTGGGGTGGCGACGAACTTCGCTGACCTGGCTCAGGAACGAAGTTCTGCCTCAGGGCCGCGCGGGGCACGCGCCGATACGACAGGACGCTGAGCGGATCCCCGATCGGTCCCTCGTGCGCTCGGAACCCCAACGTGAAGCTCCACCAACGGCTCGACTACCACCGACTCTCCGATGCGCTGATCGAGCGCGGCCTCTGCGAGGCGCAGGCGTTGCGCGAAGCGATGCAGCTCAGCGGTCACGGAAACCCGTCCTTCGTCGAGGCGATCGTCAGCGCGAACCTCGTCGGTGACTGGGAAGTCGCGAAGGTCGTGGCGGAGATCTACAACCTGCCGTTCCTGCCGGTCGAGCTGTGCAGTCCGGATTCGCGCGCGCTCGAAGGGCTCGATCTGGCCTACTTGGCCGAGCACGGCCTCGTGCCGATGGGACGGTTCGGCTCGGTGCTCACGGTCGTGATGCCTGGACTCGTGCTCGCCGAAGTGCTGGGCGGAATCCCGATCGCGGAAGGCGAGCTGACCGTGCTGCCCGTCGTGGGTTCCGTGCAGAGCAACCGTCGCTGGATCGACGTGAACTTGATGCCGAAGCTGCGCGCCGCACTGCCGAAGATGGCGGGTCCCAATGCGTCGGACGGCATGATGTCGAACCCAGAGTGGGGCAACATTTTCGACGCCGGCGACGCTGCGGTGCAGTTCGACCTGAATCCTGGCTCGCCCGATCACGGCGCCATGTGAAGCGCGCGCCAAGCGGCGCGCGTCGATTCACGTAGCCGCCATGCGGCGGGTACACCGAGCCGCGATCCGGCGAGTTCACCGCGCTCGGTGCGCGTCGCGACGACGCGTGAGTCGCATCAGTCGCGCGTGATGCGCGCGACGTAGCCGCCCAAGACGAAACCCTCCGCGCCCGAAGCCGGTTCGACGGCGAATTCGTCATCGAGGTTCCAACCCGTGTTCCCAGCGAGCAACTCGCGGATGCGCCGCTGGTTCTCGTCGGGCTCGATGCTGTCCGTCGCGTAGACGAGGCGGCCTCCGGCGCGCACGCGCGTGGCGGCCTGCGCGAGCCGCTCGGTCTGCATGCGCGCGAGGTCGGCGAGGCGTTGCGCGTCGAAACGCCAGCGTTCCGCGGGGCGTTTCGCGAGGACGCCGGTGCACGAGGACGGGGCCGCGACGAACGCCGCGTCGATGGCGGGCGCGACCTCGACCGTCTCGGTCGATGCGATGCCGATCGCACCGGCGTCTGTGATCGCGCCGATGGCCGCTGCGATCCGGCCCGTGGCCTCGCGTGTGGACTTCGTCCCGCGCTGGACGAGCACGTGCTCACCGGAACGCGCGGCGAGCATCTCGAGAGCGCGCTGCGTCACGCCACTTGCGATCAGACTGGCGGGTGAGGACAGCCCGGCGGGTGAAGACAGCCCGGCGGGTGAAGTCAGACCGGCGGGCGCGAGCAACGAGGCCCGCGCCAGTCGCAACGTGGCCTCCTCGCCGAGGCGATTGCGCCAGCGCCGTCCGATCGCCACCGGCAAGTTCCAGGCCTGCTCGGCCCACAGCAGCCAGTGCGCGCTCGGATCGGCGAACACCGGCTTGTCGAAGTGGATGCCTGCCAGCGGCACGTCGCGCCGCGGATCGCCGCACGTGCCCTGGATCGTCTCGCGCTGCGCGCGTCGCAACAAGCCGTGCAGCGCGTGCGCCGGTCGCTCGCCCATGGCTTCGCGCGCGGCGTCGATCGTCTCGGAGATCGCGGCGTGGTCGGGCACGTCGTCGAGGAACCACAATTGCGCCAAGCCGACGTGCGCGAACACCGCTAGATCGGGCCGGAGCTTGCGCCCCGCGAAGTGTTCGGCGAGCGCGCGCAACGCGCCGCGACGCCGCACCTCCGCGCCCAGGATGCGCGTGAACAGCCTGCGGTCGCGCTCGTCGAGCTCGGCCTCGTCGGCCGCGCGCCGCAGGGCCCGTCGCGTGAGCGGCGTCCGGTCGCGCAAGGCCCGCCACACGAAGACGCGCGCTCTCAAACCGCGGCTCCGAAGATCGCGTCGGCCGCAAGGCGTGCGCCGCGCAGCCAGGCGAGCGCATCCATGCGTCCCTTGCCGGCCGGCTTGAGCGCGAGCACTTCGAGCGCGCCGCGACCGCACGCGACGAGGAATCGGTCACGCGCCTCCAGCAAGGTTCCCTGCATGTGCGCGTGGGCGTGCTTCGCGTGCGGTTGCACGTCGAGCAGCGTCAGCTCGAGACCGCCCGGCGCGTTCGTGCGCGCACCCGGCCAGGGCGTGCGCGCGCGCACGTGCCGATCGATCGTGTCAGCGTCCTGCGACCAGTCGATCAGGCCCTCGTCCTTGCGAATGCGCTTGGCGTACGTCGCGTGGTTGGGATCCTGCGGCCTCGCGACGGCCGTGCCGTCCTCGATGGCATCGAGTGCGTGCAGCGCAGCGACGGCACCCAGGTCGGCGAGGCGCGCCAGCAGTTCGCCCGCGTTCTCGTGCGCGCCGATGCGCGTGCGCTCGGCGTGCACGACGTCGCCTTCGTCGAGCGCGAGCACCATGCGCTGCACCGCGACGCCGGTCTCTGCGTCGCCGGCCAGGATCGCGGCCTGGATGGGCGAAGCGCCGCGGTGTCGTGGCAACAGCGACGCGTGCACGTTGAACGCGCCGCGGGGCGCGACGTCGAGCACATCCTGGCGCAAGATCTCGCCGTAGCTGGCGACGAGCAGCGCGTCTGGACGTACTGCGCGGAGCTGCTCCAGGAACTCCGGTCCGCGCGCACGTTCGGGCTGCAGGACCGGGATGTCGTGCGCACGCGCGAGCTCGACGAGCGGCGAGTTCGCGACCGCACGTCCGCGACCGCGCGGCTTGTCCGGTTTCGTCACGAGCAGCGCCACATCGTGGTGCGGGCTGGCGACAAGGCTCGCGAAAACCGGCGTCGCGAACGGCGGCGAGCCCAGGAAAACGACGCGCACGCTGGGCTCGCTCGAAATCAGACCGCGGACGTCACAGGTGCGGCTCGACTGCTGCCTTCAGCTTGTCGTACGGCATTTGGCCGACGACCTGCTTCACGACGCTGCCGTTCTTGATCAGCAGGAACGTCGGGATCGCGCTGATGCCGTAGCGCGAGGGAACTTCCGGGTTGTCCTCGGTGTTCAGCTTCACGACCTTCAGCTTGCCCTGGAATTCCTGGGCCAGTTTTTCGACCCACGGCGACATCGCCTTGCAGGGTCCGCACCAGCTCGCCCAGAAGTCGACGAGCACCGGAGTCGTGCTCTGCGTGACGGCTGCATCCCAGGTCGAGTCGGTGACGTCGGTGGCGTTGCTCATGGCGTTGGAATCTCGTCTACGGGATGGTCTTCGTGGTCGGCTGTGTGGTCGTCGCTCGGGCGCGCGAGTTTGAGCGCCGTGCGTGAAAGCGGGTCCAGACTATGGGACGCGATCGCGCGTGCGTCTAGCGCACCGCAGGGAAAGGAGACATCGCAGGGCGGAGCGGGTGGTGCCGCGCAGGTGACTAGCTCACCGTGGACGCCGAGTCGGCCGTGTCCTCCGCGATCGCGGTGTCCGCGCCCTCCGCAGTGAAACTCGCTTCCGGGGTCGCTTCCGGGTTCTCAGCGTGCGCTTCGTCCTCGAAGACGGTGTCGCGCAGGATCTCCTCGACCGACGAGGGCAGGTCGTCGCGCAGGTCGATGGCGATCTCGCTGTCCGTCGCGACCTGTGTCAGGCGCACGAGCCCGAGACGGGCCAGTTCGAGCAGCGCGCAGAACGACCCGATCAGCGACTCGCGCGTCGGTTCGGCGTCGACCGCGAACACGAGGTCCTTGAGCGTGCTGCCGTGGCGTTCGGTCAGGATCCGCGCCATCTCCTCGACGAAATGGCGCAGTGGACGGCGGTCGCGCACGATCTGGTGGGGCCGGTTCGCAAGCGTCTCGCGCAAGAGGCGCGAGAACTGCGAGAGCAGGTCCCAGGGCGTGACCTCGCCCAGGTCGAACTCGCGTCCGCCTTCGGGCTCGGTGACCGGGCTCGCGCCGCGCGGATGTTGCTGCGAGCGCACGGCGAAGCGCGTCCCGAGGTCCTCGGACGCCTCGCGGAAACGGCGGTACTCGATCAGGCGCTGGATCAGCTCGTCCTTGGGATCGAGGCCTTCGTCGAGGTCGACGCTGTCGCGCGGCAGGAGCGAGCGGCTCTTGATCGCCATGAGCGTGGCCGCCATGACGAGGAACTCGCCCGCGACCTCGATGTCGAGCTCCTTCATCGCGTGCAGGTACTCGAGGTAGCCCTTGAGCACGCGCGAGATCTCCACTTCTGAGATCTCGACTTCCTGCTCGCGCACGAGGTGCAGCAAGAGGTCCATCGGGCCCTGGAAAACCCGATCGAGACGGACGGTGTAGCCGGTGTCGCTCACCACAGTCCTCCGAGGGAGACGACCTTCAGTGCGACGCGAACGATGGTGTCCATCAACTGCACGACCGGGCGCGCGAAGGGTTCCCAGCGCATCAGCAGCACGACCGCGACGATGCCGAAGATGCCGATGGAGTTGTAGGGCTGGCGCATGTTCGCCGGGAGCAGCCAGGTCATGATGCGCGATCCGTCGAGGGGCGGAATGGGGATGAGGTTGAAGACGAACAGCAGGGCGTTGAGCCAAGCGGCTTCCATCATGACGACGGGCAGCAGGTCCGCCTGGCGCTCCGCGATCGTCGCCGCGGAACCGTTGTAGTAGCCGGTCTGCAGGAAGAACTTCCAACCCAGGAGGAAGACGCCGACCAACATCAGGTTCGAGAACGGGCCCATGAAGGCCACGAACGACATGTCGCGCCAGGGATGTCGGAGTCGGTGGAAGTTCACCGGCACCGGTTTCGCGCCGCCGAAGACGAACTGACCCGAGGTCGTGATGTAGAGGAAGCTCGGCAGGAGGATCGACCACCACAGGTCGATGCTGGGGATCGGATTCAGCGTCAGCCGACCGAGGTCGCGCGCCGTCGTGTCGCCGCACTTCAATGCCGCCCAGGCGTGCGCGGCCTCGTGGATCCCGAGGGACAGGACGAGGAGCGCGATCGTCAGCACCCACTTCAGGATCTGCGCCGAGTCGATGGCCGCGATCGGCGTCAGGGGCATCACCGCCGGGACGACGAACGCGACCGAACTCCCGGCGAGGAACTGGCGCAGTCGGTCGGCGAGGGACGGTTGGATGGCGAACTCCTGGACACGGGGCTTCGCGGCCCGCGCGCACGCGACCCCCATTCCCCCGTCGGCGCATCGTAGCAGCGCATTCGGCGCGGGAAACGGCGCGGTCGCAGGGCTCGTGCGCTTCGAACTGCATCCCCAGCGATTTTCGGACTTCGCTCGCGACCGACGCAGGCGCCGAACGTCACCTGGACGGCCGGATCCTTTGGCCAAGACGCGCAGCATGTGCGTTTCCGATCCGACGACCGCGACCGTTCTGGATCCTGCGGTCCTGCGCTGGCACGCCGAGGTCGAAAACGCGCGCCGACTCTCGAACCGCGAGAACGGCATCCTGGGCGTGATCGCGATGCTGCTCGGGCTGGGGCTGTACCGCGGGCCGGGGGTGGACGGCATGGAATCAGCGTGGCTCCGCTGGGCGTCGAGCATCCTCTGGATGCTCAGCATGCTCCTGATGCTCGTCGCCCTTGGTCTTGTGCTGTGGACCCGAGGCTCGACCTCACCCGGCGAGGGCCAGGTGGCGGAAGCGAGGTCATCCTTCGCCAGCGTTCTGTTGCGCTGGAAGGGCGCGCCAAGACTCATGCACGAGGTCCTCCTCGACGCGCACGAGGCCAATCTGATCGCTGCGGCAGTGACGACCGAGGCCGCGCGGGACCTCCTCCGACGGAACGCGGAGCGAAAGCGAACGCTCGATCGAAGCCAGCGCTGTCTCTACGGCTCCGCGCTCTGCGCCGGTCTCGTCGTCCTCGGCTACCTTCTTCCCCGGTCAGGCCATCGGCCCGGAGTTGGAATCACCTGGCGACAACGATGGACCAACACCCCGAACCGGCTGAGGATCGCGCTCAATTGCCGTCGGCGAACGACGTGAGGAGGCGCTACCTCCGACCCGAGGTCGTCCGCATCCTCGACGAGCTCGATCGCGAGAACGACGAGCTCCAGGCCGCCGTCGAGCGCGCCAACGAAGAGTGGAACCGCCCGCGCGGGCTGATGGGCAAGCTCTTCGGGCTGCGGACGCACGTCGGCTGACGCGCGCTGCACGATGAGCCGGAAGGCCGGCGGCCGCCCCGCTGCACCGAGCCCGTTCCCGGTCACGGCCGCCAGAGCGACGTCGAACCCGCGACCGGTGAGCACGCCGTTCGCGCGCCCACCCACGGTGCCTAGCTTCGACCGAGAGTCCGCGCTCGGGGTAAACCCGGGGCGAGTTTCATCGGGTCGAAGTCCGCGGGGGGGGCTGCCTCGAACCGCGTCGCCGAAAGAGAAGCGTCGCTTCGGCCCGCGCGAACGGAACGGCGACACGGTTGGTTCGGCCGGGGCGCTCCGCCAGGAGCGCGGAGCACCGCGCAAGCCTTCGCGCATCCTTGGCCCGCGCCTCGCGCGTCCCTAGACTCCGCGCAGACGTCGCGCGCGGCGCTGGGCAGGCCGCTCTGCGCGCGTCGACGCATTCCTGGGAGGCCGCAAGAGCGTGGCCACGGCGAACGATCGCACCGAGATCCTGTTGGCACGCGCGGCGGAAGTCGTCCGCGTGGAAGCGCGCACGATCGCGGGGCTCGAGGGCCGTCTGGACGGGCGGTTCGTGCAGGCTGTCGACCTCGTGCTCGCCTGCGAAGGTCAAGTGATCGCGACCGGCGTCGGCAAGGCCGGGCTGGTGGCGCAGAAGGTTTCGGCGACGCTGGCTTCGACGGGCACGCCGTCGTCGTTCCTGCATCCGACCGAGGCGCGGCACGGGGATCTGGGGCGATTGCGGTCGCGCGACGTGCTGCTGGCTCTGTCGAACTCGGGCGAGTCGGCGGAGGTCGTCGCTTTGCTCGGTCCGGCGCGCAAGATCGGGGCGCCCATCCTCGTGATCACCGGTGCGGCGGAATCGACGCTGGGGCGCTACGCCGATTGCGTGCTCGACATCGGGCCGGTCGAGGAAGCCTGTCCGCTGAAGCTCGCGCCGACGGCCAGCACCTCGGCGATGCTCGCGATGGGCGATGCGCTGGCGATGGTCGTGTCGCAGGAGCGCAGCTTCAGCCGCGAGGAGTACGCGCTGTACCACCCGGCCGGCGCGCTGGGGCGCAAGCTGATGCGTGTACGTGAAGTGATGCGCAAGGGCGATCAGCTGCCGATCGTCGCGCCGGGAACGCTGATCCGCGACGTGGTCCTCGTGATGAACCGCACGCCGGGTCGACCGGGCGCGGCGCTCGTCGTCGACGCAGCCGGGCGGCTGATCGGGATCTTCACGCACGGCGACCTGGCACGGTTGCTCGAGCAGTCGGGTCGTATCGACGTCACCGAGATCGTGGACTTGCACATGGGGAAGAACCCCAAGGTGATCCATCCCGACCAGCTCGTCGAACAGGCGCAGCACATGCTGCGCGAGCACCGCATCGACCAGATCCCGGTGGTGGACGATGAACGTCGTCCGCTCGGGCTCGTCGACGTGCAGGACCTCTTGGACGTTCGGATCTGACGCATGCAAGCGGCGGATCGCACGGATGCTCTGGCGCGCGCGCGTCTCGTCGTCTTCGACGTGGACGGAACGCTGACGGATGGTTCGATCGAGTTGATCGGCGGCAGTGCCACCGAAAAGCCCGTGGAAAAGCAGCGTTTCGACGTCCGCGACGGCATCGCGCTGCGTTGGCTGGCCAAGGCGGGGTTGCAGCTCGCTTGGATCAGCGGGCGTGGTTCGGGCGTCACCGAAGCGCGCGGCGTCGAGCTCGGCATCCACTTCGTCGCGCTGCGTGTCGCCGACAAGAGCGAGGAGCTGAAGTTGCTGCAACAGCGCCTCGGCATCGCGGTCGAGGAGACGCTCGCGATGGGCGACGACTTGCCCGACCTGCGGCTGCGGATTCGCTCAGGCTTCTTCGCCGCGCCGGCTGATGCGCGCGCCGAGGTCCGTTCGCGAGCGGACTTCGTGACCAACGCGAACGGCGGGCACGGTGCGGTGCGCGAGTTCGCCGAGCTGATCCTGCGAGCGCGCGGCGCGTGGGACGCCGTCGTCGAGTCGTACGCTCGATGAAGCGCGTCCTCTTCTTCCTGGTGCTGTTCGGGCTGGGATTCGGTGCGCTGTGGTACTTCCGGAGCGATCGTGCGAAGAGCCCGGACGAGTCGACCGTGTCGGCGCCGACGCCCGAGGGCAAGTTCACCGAGATCCCGCTAGCGGGTCAGGACGGCAAGCCGGGGCAAGCGATCGGCGCGGTCCTCGACGGCCCGTTGTCGGTGACGTTGCGCGGTGGAACCGGGCCCGTGCTGCGGCCCGAGTTCGAGCTGCGCGCGAGCGACGTCGACAGCCTCGGCAACGACGAATACGACCTGAAGAACGTGGAGATCGAGGTTCTCGACCCCGATCGCAAGACGAAGCGCGCGCACCTCGAAGCGCCGCTCGCGCACACGACGATGGTCATCGACTTCGGGGCGTCTGGTGGCTCCTTGCTGAAGTCGGCGCGGTTCAGCGACGTGGACGTGACGCTGTACGAGGGCGCGCCGATCGTGCCGCTGCGCTTCCGTTCGCCGTCGGTGGACTTCGACATCGCGGAGCTCGGCCTCGAGACGTCCGAGCGCGTGCTTGTCGACGGTGAGGGCATCAAAGCCGAGGGCACGGGCCTGCGCGCCGGATTCGGCGACAAGCGCGTCGCGCTGGGTCGGGACGCAGTGGTCCGGCTGACGCTCGCGGGCGGCGAACGGGCGGTGCTGACTTCGGGCGAGACGGGACCGCTCGTCGTGGAACGCGTCGAGCACGACGACGGCTTTTCCAGCGTCGAGGTGACGGCGCAGGAGGGCGCCCGGCTTTCGATCCAAGGCGGCGAGCGCACGCCTGAACTCGGCGAGGTTTCGATCGACGCGCGCACGATCCACCTCGTCGGGCGCGGTCTCACGACCGACAAGAACGAGTACGAGCTCGTCTCGGCCGACGCACAGGGCGACGTGGTGGCGCGAAGCGCGGGCGACGAATTCCGCGCGCAGCGAGCCGACTTCCTGTTCGCGGAGCGCGGACGGCTACGATCCGCGACTCTTCAGGACGATGTCGTCCTCGTGCGCGCGGGCGACGTGTTCCATGCGCAGACGGCCGACTTCGAGTTCGGCGAGCGCGCTGTGCTGACTTCGGCGACGCTGACCGGTGAGCCGACCGGCGACGTCGCGATCGGACGTTTCCTCGCCGCGGAGAGGCCCGACCTGGCCGACGGTCGCGCGTCCATCGAAGGCGCGGGTCCGCTCGTCGTGACCGTCGGCGACGGAATCGACTTGGCTTTGAGCGGCCCCGCGACCGTGCGCGTTCCGGCAACGGGCCCACAGGTGCTCACGATCACGGCTAGCGAACGCATCGACGGCAAGGTACGCGCGGGGAATCGCGCCGCAACTGCGGTTCGCGACGAACACCACGGCGGCGAGCTGCATGCGCGGGGCGACGTCATCGTCGATTACGAGGGCCGCACGCTGCGCAGTCCATCGCTCGACTTGTTCTGGAAGCTGCTGACCGACGGTTCGTTGAGCGTGGACGCCGCGTCTTCCGGCGCGACGGCGTTGAGGGGCAAGACGCTCGATGGTCGCGCGGTTGCCTTGGATGCCTCGGGGGGGCTCGAAGCGCAGTGGTCCGGCTCGAAACTGACGATTCCGGCGGCGCAAGGTGTGCATTTCAGCGTTGGCGACGACGGTGCTCCGGATCGTATCGACGCCTCCGCGCAGCGCGTCATCGGGCTCGACTGGGACGCGCGCACGTTTACCGCCGAGGGCGACGTGACATTCGCGGACCTCGACGGCGAGGGCGATGCGACGCGGGTGGTCGTGGTCGGGGAGCGCGACATCGAGTTGTTCGGCGACGAGTCGCGGCTCGCCAGTTATCGCCTGCGCCGTTCGAGCGTGAGACCGGATCAGGACCTGAGCACCGAGACGAAGGCCCGCGAGATCCACGCGACGGAGCGCCGGGTCCTCGCGAAGGGCGACGTGCACGTCGTCGCCGAGGTCCCCAACGCGCGCGTCGATCTCGAAGCGCAGGACGTGGACGTGCAGGTCGCGCCGGAGGTCAAGGGTTCCATCGCGTCACGTCCCTTCCACATCGAGGCGCGCCGCGACGTTCGCGCGCGCGTTGTGCGCGGCGAAGAGACGGCCAATCTGGACGCGGATTGGGTGCGCGTCGATGGCCGCATCGAACCGCATCCGGGTCAGGAGCCGCCGTTCGAGCCACTCCTGTCGAACGTCGAGGCCCGCGGTGACGTGCACGCCGTGTACTCGGCGGCGGTGGGTCGCGGCGCGCTCGATGCGCACGCGGACCGCTTCTCCGTCGACGGCGCCGGAAAGGGGCGACTCTCCGCGGGCGCGCAACGACGCGTGACGGCGACCGGTTCGTTGCCCGGCGCGCTGGCCGCGTACACGATTTCCGCCGACTGGATCGACTTCGACAAGGATTCGATGCGCGCCTCGCGTGTCGAAGGTGGCTTGGCCGATCCGGAAGGGCCGGGCACCGAGAAGACGCTGCTGCGCGGATTGCAAGCGGACTCGATCGAGGCGGATCGAGAGCATGTTCTGCTGCAGGGCAACGCGCACGTCGCGGGCACGAGTCGCCAGGGGGAGGCTTGGTCGCTCGACGCCGGATCGATCCGGATCCAGGGCGATTTCAGCGACCCAGCCGGCTTCGATGCGGCGAAGGTGCGCAATCTCATCGCGTTGGGTGGTTTCGAGGCACGCATGGGCGAGCGTGGAGTCGCGCGTGGCGAGAAGCTCGAGGGCGTCCCCGGTCACGTGCGCTTCGAAGGTCGCCCGGCGGAACTCGCCGTGCTCGACGCGGTGTGGCGCGCTCCGTGGATCGAGTACGACACCGAAAACCTGCTGCTCGCGACGGACAAGGGCGAGATCACATCGCGTCCAGGAGCTGAAGGCACGTCGTGGTCGCTCGCGTACGACTCGATGCAGCCGTTCGATCAGGGCGATACGACGATCCTCGTCCTGCGCAATCCTCGTCTGCGCTTCGGCAGCACACAAATGTTCGCCGACTGGACGCTCTTTTGGGTGGACCGCGACGAGTGGCAGCGCAGCGGACGTCGCGCGATCAAGGAGGGCACCGGCGATCCCGACCTCTTGGTGCGCGCGCCCGACGAACCGACAACGCGGCGCGACGAGGTCCCCGAGCCGGAGAACAAATACGCGGGGATGCTCGATCTGGCCCGCAAGAGCCCGATCTTCCGCCTGCTCTCCGAGGTCTACATCGAGGGCAACGTCGAGGTTTACCAGGTCGGCGACCGCTCGGCGCGGGCCGGCGCGATCTACTTCGACGTCGTGGAGGCGCACGGCTGGATCCAGGACGCCGACGTCGTCTCCGACCTGGACGTGCGCGGCGAACCGCGCGCGGTTCGCGCGAAGGCCCAGTGGATGCGGATCTCGCCGGGGCCGACATTCCGCGCGGACACCGCCGTTCTCACGGCGTGCGACTTCGACGAACCGCACTACGTCATCGAGACGACGGATCTGCGCCTGACCCCGCACGCGAACAAGGGCGACGATCGTGTCGCGTTCGAGGTCAGCGCGGAGGGCAACGCGATCCGCTTCGAGCATGGGCTCCGCATCCCGTTGCCGCCTCTGTCATTCGAGGCCACGTCCGAGGGCCGACCGCTCGTCGACCGCTTCGTCCTCGGCGACAGTGCCAAGTTCGGCGCCGCCGTCGGCGCGTCGATCAACGCGCAGCTCGGTGGCATCGGCTTCGCGGTCGGCAAGCTGGCGCGCTTCGCGTTCGCATTGCCCGACATCCCGATCCGCGGCGGTTGGAACTTCGACGTGCGCTACTTGGGTTCGCGCGGGTTGCTGCTCGGCGCAGGGCTCGACCTGCGTCTCGGCGACAAGCTCGATTTCAACGCTCAGGCCGACGTCATCCCCGACCGGCGCGACGACTCGGGCCTCGTGCGCGTGGACCGCGACGACCGCTCGTTGCTACGGACGTGGCTGCACTCGCGCGGGCGTTACTGGATCGAGCGCGGAGACGACGCCGAGTGGGTCGACCTCGCGCTGTCGTACCAGACGGATCCGGGCGTGCAGTCCGAGTTCTTCGAGCGCGACTACCTCGCCTACGAGCAGAAGGACAACTACCTCCACTGGCGCAAGGCCGTCGGCTCCGACTACTTCTCGGGCACGGCGAAGATCCTGCTCGAGGACCGCACCGACGTGGAGAGGTTGCCCGCGCTGGGCGCCTTCCGCGGCCGTACGCAGATCGCCACGTGGTGGGAGAATCCCGTTTACCACACGGGTTCGATCGAGGCCGCGTACCTGCGTCGCGAGAACGGCGACGCGCGGTACTACGCGCCGTACCCCGACGCGTTCGGCGACCGCGAAGTGCTGCGCGCAGGCACTGTGCAGCGCATCGAGATGCCGTTCCAGTTGGGCGTGATGAACGCCGTCGCGACGCCGTACGTGGAAGGTCGCGGCGCGATCTGGAGCCAGGGCCAGGACGAGAACACGTCGCCGGCCAGCGCCGCGTTGATCGTCGGTGCCGAGGCGACGACGACATTGTGGCGACGCAGCTCGAGCGGTACCGCGCACACCCTGTCACCGACGATCGGTGTGCACACCGACGTCGCCGACTACGAGTCCGTCGGCGACCCGGTGCGCTTCGACCAGACGGAGGATCCCTACCTCGGCAGCTTCCTCGACTTCGGGGTGCGTGCGCGCTGGTGGAAACCCGAGACGCAAGATCGCTTGGACATCGACGTGCGCGCGTCGATCGGGGAGGGCGTGGTCGGACCGCAGCCCGACGGATTGCAGCCGATCGCCTTCCTCGGTGGCTACTACACCGTGCTCGGCGGGTTCCCGTTCGCGATCACGCACGACGGCCGTTACGACGCTCGCGAAGACGAGACGCAGTACTCGAACTCGGCCGTTGGTTTCGAGCCGCTGCGCAACGTCGGCATCGAGTTCGGCCACCACTACGGCCGCGACGCGTTCGACCTGCCGCTCTACGAAGCGGCATCCGTGCGTGCGCGCTGGCGCTGGACGACGAAGTGGGAGATCGAGGCCTCGCAGACGCAGTCCCTCCAGGAGAAACGCTCGCTGGGCTCGAATTTCGTGCTGCGCCGCCTGGGCCACGACTTCGTGCTCGAGATCGAGCTCGGCTATCGCGCCGGCGAGGGCTCGCGCTTCGGCATCGGTGTCCAGCCGCGCCTGACGTGGAAGCGCGATTCACTGGGCCTGATCGATCAATGGCTGGGCGTCTACCACTGATCGCATCGCGGTCGATAGGATCGGTGTCGTGCTGGCACTGTTCGAAAGTCTGGGCGGGATCGAACTCGTCGTCGTCGGGATCGGCGCCCTCTTGCTGTTCGGCAAGGACCTGCCGAAGGTCGCGGGTGAGGCTGGAGCGCAAATCGCGAAGTTCAAGCGCTCGCTGGACGCGACGTGGCGCGACACGGGCCTCGAACGCGAGCTGCGCCAGTTCCGCGACGTGATCCCGCGTGACCTCTCGCTGCGCGACGTGGCGCGGACGGCCAGCGAAAAACTGGCGGTGCGCCTCGATGACGAGGAGCGCACGCGCATTTGCGACCCCGCGGAGGGCGGGCCCGTCCCGCGCGGCGCGACGATCCACGATAAGTTGGTCCAGGAAACGGTGCCCGAACCGAAGCGTGCGGAGCCCGAAGAGATCGTGGACCGCACCGTGTTCGGCGCGGGCGTCCGCACGAACACTTCCGAGAAGGTGTCCGCTCCGACGCGGCCCACGGCCGGCTCATCGCCCGCGAAGCCGCGCGCGACACCGCCCGACGACGAACACCGCTCGTCCGCGAGCTGACCTCGGCGTGTTCCGCATCGGCTACAACACGAACGGGCTGGCGCACCATCGGCTGCGCGACGCATTCGACCTCGTCGCGGACCTTGGGTACCGCGGCGTGGCGTTGACGCCCGACGTCGGCGAGCTCGACCTCTACGCGCTCGATGCCGAGCGCGTGCGCGCGCTGCGGCGACAGGCCGAGGACCGGGACCTCGCCCTGGCCGTCGAGACCGGCGCGCGGTTTGCGCTCGACCCCGCGCGCAAGCACCGACCGAACCTCCTGGACTCCGGCCCGACCGATCGCGCGCGGCGTGTCGACTTCTACAGGCGCTCGATCGACCTGGCTGCCGAGTTGGGCGCGCCCCTCGTGTCGATCTGGTCGGGCGCGGCCGAGGTGGCGGTCGTCGGCGATGATGCGAACTTCGATCGCGCGCGCACCGAGCCGCTGTGGGACCGTCTGGTGCTCGGCGTGCGCGCCGTGCTCGACCACGCCCGCGATCGGGGCGTGCGTCTCGCGTTCGAGCCGGAGCCGGGCATGTTTCTGGAGCGACCGGCCGGGTACCTCGAGCTGGTCCGACGCCTCGAAAGTCGCGGCGCCGAGCTCGGCCTGACGCTCGATGTCGGCCACCTCGTCGTCACGGGCGACGTGCCGGTGGCGGACTCGATCCGTGCGCTGGCCTCCCACCTGGTCCACGTACATCTCGACGATGCGCGCGCCGGGGTCCACGAACACCTGCAGCTCGGCAGCGGCGACCTCGACCTCCCGGCGACGCTGCGGGCGTTGGAGGAGATCGGATTCGGCGGGATGGCGGCCGTGGAGCTGTCCCGGGATAGCCACCGGGCGCCCGAGGCGGCGCGCACGGCCCTCGACCGCATCCGGGCGGCCTGCGGAGCGCGCACGCAGGGCTGACCTGACGCGTTCTTGCCTCGGGCCTGAACCGTCGTTCACAATGTCCCGCCTGCCCGGCGGCCCGGGCGAGGACCAAAGACCCGCGCGCCCTCACCCGCGCCGCCGAAGGGGTTCCCGGACCGCTTCCCGCCGCCGCCCGCTTCTCGCGGCCGCGCAAAGATCCAAAGAGCAACCGCATGACGGACGAAACGAACGCGAACCTGCAGCTGTGCCCGACCCGGGTCGATCGCGCGCCCGTGCTCTTCGCGCACAAGGTGTCCGCCGGCCAGTGCCAGGACCGGCAGCGCGGCAGCTACCACAAGTGCTTCACGTGCGCCCACAACAACGCCTACGTGGCGAAGAACGGCAAGCCGACCGCAGGCAGCGCCACGCCGGTGCGCGCGCAGGTCGGCTGAGGGCTCGGGACACCGGCTCGCGTGTCGTCCAAATCGCGGACAGGAGTTCGATCGAGGGCTCGCGAGCGGCCCTGCGCGACCCCTGACGCGCGTCCGAGCCGCGGGAGCGCTTCTTGCGCAGGCCGCTCATGTTCCAGCGCTTCATCTTCGCCTGTCTCGTCGCGATCGTACTCTCGGCTCCGAGCTCCCGCGCCCAAGGTGGCGCGAGCTGGCAGCGGCAGAGTCCGTTGCCCTACCCGCCCCAGCTCAACCCGCAGTCCATCGCGTTCTCGGGCTCGCGCGGCTTCCTCGTGGGTGCGAACACGGGGTTGCTCGAGACGACCGACGGCGGGATCACGTGGCACGAGCGCGTGCTGACCGGCCCATTGCTCAACGAAGGCGGGTATCGCCGCGTCGTCTTCGCGGATGCGCTGCACGGCTGGCTGGTCGGACAGAAGGTTTCATGGACGAACGCCTGCTTTCGCACGGTCGACGGCGGGGTGACGTGGACGCAGATGAGCTCGATCTCGAACTCGGACTGGAGCCAGCTCGACTTCGTCACGCCGACGCACGGTTGGGCCGGAGCGCCGGGAATCCTGCAAGTCACGAACGACGGCGGCGCCACATGGACTACGCAGAACTACGGTTCGAACGTCCGCATCGACGCGATGGACTTTGTCGACGGAAACGTCGGCGTGCTGTCCACGGCCGGCACTCTTCGCCGAACGCAGAACGGCGGTCAGACGTGGACGGTCGTCCACGGTCACGAGTCCTTCGCCATCGAGTGGGTGAACGCGACGACCGTGCTCGCTTCGACGCACTCGTTCGGCGGGCCCGACTTCGCGCGCTCGACCGACGCCGGCCTCACCTGGCAAACCATCGACCTGCCGGGCGTCGATCTGCAGAACCCCGTGCGTGTCGACGCGACGACGGTGATCGCGGGGACGCCGGACGCCGATCTGTACCGCTCGACCGATGCGGGCGCGACGTGGCAACAGGTGTGGAGCAGCGGCCTCGCCGCGAACATGAACGGCGGCAAGTTCACGAGCGCGACCGACGGATTCGTCTTGGTGGCAGGCAACGTGATCCTGCGCACGCTCGACGCAGGATTGACTTGGTTCCACGCCTCGAATGGGTTCGCGATGGAGTTCGAGGACGAGAAGATGTTCGACGCGCGGCGCGGGCTCGTCTGCGGCGGCGGCGGCACGATCCTGCGCACCGAGGACGCCGGCCGGACGTGGATCCCGACGCGACCGGGTTGGACGCTGTCGGGCGGCAGCCCGCTGATCGACTTGTCCCTCGTCGCACCGTCGTTCGCGTTCGCCTCCGGCGATCACGGCACGCTGGTGAAGACGCTCGATGCCGGACTCACGTGGCAAGCCGTCGCCGCGCCCACGGGATATCCGAACGGCGGCACCGGTAATTACTCCGCATGCTCGTTCGTTTCGCCGACCGAAGGTTGGATGGCGGGGCAGTACCTCGAAATCACGCACACGACGGACGGCGGCGCAACATGGAACCAGCAGTTCGTCGGCGGCTCTTCGGCCGACGGCGTCTACGACATGGACTTCGTCGATGCACAGAACGGCTGGATCGTCGGGACGTTCGGCGGAGTCCTGCGCACGGTGGACGGAGGATCCACGTGGGTGTTCTTCGCGTTCCCGGGCAACGGTCCCGACGCGCGCGCCGTCGATTTCGCGAACACGCTCGTCGGGTGGGCCGCGAGCATACACGGCTGGATCGCGCGCACGACGAACGGCGGCGTCACGTGGACGCAGCAGTCGATTCCCGGAGTCGGTTTCGGGACGCACCTCGAATCGATCCAAGTCATCAGCCCGACCGAGTGCTGGGCCGCGTCGGTCAGCGGCGGGCGCGTGTTCCACACGACGAACGGCGGCAGCAGTTGGACCGAGCTCGTGACACCCTTTCACGATGACTACGACGGCTACACCGGGATCGCGGTCACTCCGAATGGCGACGTCTGGGTCGCCGGATCGGGCGGCGTCATCTCGCACTACGGGTCGGTGCCGTCGGCCGTGTCCGACACGTGCGTGGGCGACGGTTCGGGTGCGAGCTGTCCGTGCGGCAATGCGTCGCCCGTCGGTGCGGGACAGGGCTGCGCGAACTCACTCGGCTTCGGCGCGCGACTCGCCGCGACCGGAACGCCCCGGATCCTGAGCGACACGCTGGTGCTGTCGGGTACGAACATGCCCGACAGCTCGGCGCTCTACTTCCAAGGCACGCAGGCGCTGTCGTTCGGCGTGGGCGCCGTATTCGGTGACGGACTGCGCTGCACCGGAGGATCGGTGATCCGACTCGCGACCGTGTCGAACACGGGCGGTGGTTCGCAATATCCGACGGCGTCGAGCCCGTCGATTCACCAGCGCGGTCTCGTCGCGACTCCCGGCCTGCGCGTGTATCAGGTGTGGTACCGCAACGCGGCGCCCTTCTGCACGCCGTCCACGTTCAACCTGACGAACGGCCTGGCCGTTTCGTGGAGCCTGTGAAACAAGCGCGGCAAGCGTGCCTCGCCGCGGATCACAGTCGACCGCGTAACCCCGGATGGTCCTTCGCCACGCGCGTCGCGTGGAAGAGCGCGGCCTGCGGTGCGACCCCTGCCGGGCCGGCGACCGAGTAGGGGTTCCAGTAATCCCACACGACGTGCTTGTCGGGCCGGACCTCGAACACGCGGCCCTTGGCGCCCTCACAGATGAGCGTGTTGCCATTCGGCAACCTCTGCGCGCCGGCGATGAAGCCCGAGTAGAAGTGCCCCGGATCGGCGTAGTTCCACAGCGGGCCGGCGGGCCCGAACGGCCGGTTTGCCTCGCGCGTGAAGCCGCGGATCGGATCGAAGGGCGCAGCGATTTCGTCGACGCTCGAAATCTCGTGGCCTTCGAGCCGCGGTCCGTTGTTGAACGCGAGGAAATGCAGCGTCCCGGGCTCCGCGCCGCTCGTCCAGGTGACGTCGTGCTGCAAGAACAGGCGCTGATCCTTCAGCTCGCCCATGCCGTAGCTGCGCGGATTGCCCCAGCGGTACAGCAGGTCGCCGCCGTGCCCGAAGCGACCGCCCCGATCGGTGGCCGCCTGCGCGGTCGTCGTCGAGTGGTCGATGACGAACACCTCGGACAGGTGGCGCGAGCTGAGCGCGATCAAGTCGTGCTCGGGCGAGTAGTCGATACCGTTCAGGTGCAACCAGTCCTCGCCGGCCGACGCGCTGTCGTGCGCCCCCTCCGTCCTCGACGCAACGGGTGTCGCATCCGTGCGTTCTTCGTCCCGGGGCGCGCCCTCGCCGGCGTAGCCGACCGCGCGCATCTGCGCCTCGAGGCGTTCGCGGCGCGCGCGCTTCTCGGGCGTCTCCGTCGCGGGCTGGCTGCGGTGGTCCGCGTTGATGTCGATGCGACCCACGTGTTCCGCGAGGACGCCGAAACCCGCGGCTTTCGCGTCGTGGTCCTGCACTTGGTGATCCCACGCGTCCCACGACCACACGACCCTTCCGCCGCTCGGCCGCGTCGGTTCGACCTCGACGACGAGGTCGCTCCACAGCGCGGCATCGCTGCGGTGTCGCGGATCGCGACCGCGCGCGAGCGCTTCCTCGCCCGCGTGGAACTGGCGCACGATGAGGAGCACGTTTCCGTTCGCGAGCGGGTGGAGGTCGTGGTGTTGTGTCAGCCCCTGCGGCGAGAGGTCGCACTCCCACACGACCTTGCCGTCCCAGTCGAGTTCCTGCGTCAAGCCGCCGATGCCGCCGCGTTGCGCGCCGTTCTCGGCCTCGACGCGGACGCAGCGCAGCAAGTTGCCGTTCGGCAGCAGGTACGCGCCGCCCGCCGGCATGTGCTGCGTCTCCCACGTGTGCACGGGTCGACCGTCCATGTCGACGAGGTAGACGGTGCGACCGTTCAGCGGCGCGATCAGCGTGTAGCCGTCCCACGCGCCGTCTTCGCGGTGCACGAGCCCGAGCTTCGCCGGTCGCGCGGCCGTTGCGCCGGCGTCCGTCTGCCACTGCGGGGAGCTCTCGGGAGCGATCGCGGGCGCGCCGCTGGGCGGGTCATCGCCGCACGCGGCCACCAGGACCAGGACCGCGAAGAACACGATGCGGACGGTGGTTCGAGAATGCATGTCGAGGTCGGCTCGTATGCGATCGTACCGAGGCGCGGCGTGGTCCGCGGCGACTCGGATCGAAGATCGCCGCCCGAACGGAGTCGGGCGGTGCTCGACGGAACCCCGCGACACGGAGATCGATCGATGACCCTGTACCAGATGCGCCAGGATCTCTTCCGTATCGGCGACGACTACACGATCCGTGATGCGCACGGTGAGAAGCGCTTCTACGTGGATGGCAAGGTGTTCACGATCGGGTCGAAGCTCTCATTCCAGGACGCGAACGGCCGCGAGCTGCTGCGGATCGAGCAGAAGCTCTTCGCGTGGGGCAAGACCTTCGAGATCCAGCGCGGCGGCGCGGTGATCGCGGTCATCAAGAAGAAGGTGTTCACGTTCCTGCGGGCGCGTTTCACCGTCGACGTGCCGGGTCCGGACGACCTCGAGGCCGAGGGCAGCCTCCTGGACCGCGAGTACGTGTTCACGCGCCACGGGAGGCGCGTCGCCGAGGTCAGCAAGCGCTGGTTCACGCTGGCCGACACGTACGGCATCGAGATCGCGCACGGCGAGGACGACGCGCTGGTCTTGGCGGCTGCGATCGTCGTCGATCAGTGCTGCCACGAGAAACACTGACGCGCGGTACGGCATCAGCGCAGCGTCAGGATCGAGACCTCGGGCGGCGACAGGAAGCGCAGACGCGGCGCGGAGCCGTGCTCCCACCCGATGCCGCGGCTGACGTAGATCTGGCGCCCGCCGAGCGTGTGCAGGCCGCCCCAGCCGACGCGGCGTGGCACGTTCGAGCTGATGAACGGCGGACCGAAGTAGGGCAGCGCGATCTGGCCGCCGTGCGTGTGCCCCGCGACGACGAGGTCGACGCGCGAGTTCGGGATCAGGCCGAACACGACGTCAGGACGGTGCGCCATGACGATGCGCGCGCCCTCCTCGCCGGGTCGCGACTCGGCGTCGCGCAGGGCCGCGCGCGCGAGCACGGAATCGAACTGGATCCCGATACCGGCGAGGGTGAGAGTGACCCCGTCGTGCTCGAGCGTCACGACCTGGTTGTCCAGCACGTGCACGCGCGTGCCGCGCACCAATTGCTCGATGTCACCGCGCGTGTCCGTGTCGCCCTGGACGCAGAACACGCCCAACGGTGCGTCGAGCGGAGCGAGCAACTCCTGAAACGCCGTTGCGATCTCGGGCACGCGGTGCGAGCCGACCTGCACGAAATCACCGGGCAAGAGGATGAGATCGGGCTTGGCGTCCATCGCGCGGCGCACGGCGTCGCGTTCGCGATCGGTGACGGAGACGCACTGGATGTCGGCCAGCACGGCGATCGTGAGCGCGCGTGCGAGCTTGCGTTCCGGCGCGACTTGGACGTCGGCGTGCTCCGTCACCAGCTGGAACGGCTCGACGAAGGCCGCGTAGAGCGTCAGCGGCACCGACGCGAGCGCGATCGATGCCAGCACGCGCGCGAGCCGTGAGGCGCGTGCACGCGTGGAGGACGGCCCCAGGATGAGAAGTCCGACGATGGGCAACGCGATCGCGACGTACGCCCACAGGACGGTCATCAACAGGAACGAATTGTGCGCGGCGAAGTACGCGCCCACGAGCTGCGCGCCCACCAACGCGGATCCGGCGATCGCGGCCTGCGCGACACGCTTCGCGCCGATCGGCTCGCGCCCGCGCGCCAAGATCCAGCCGATGACGGCGACATCCGTCGCGACGGCGACGAGCGTGACGGCTGCGGCCTTGTCGTTCACGGCGGCCGGCGACTGCGCGTCAGGAACGCGTGGCGGAGAGAATCTCTTCCTCGGTCAGGAGGCGCGGCGTGCGCTTCGCGAGTTCGAGGACCTTGGCGACGAGCTCGTCCGTCGGCTGCACGCCGCGTCGCTCGAGGAACCACGTGACGTTCGACTTCCCGCTCATCGGACCAACCGCGATGATCTGTTCCAGGCCCACCAAGTCGGCGGGAACACCGCTGTACACGCGGTTCGCGAGCCAGTGGTCGCCCTTCTTGAATGCCTTGATCACGGCCGCGGCGTGGACGCCGGTCGCGGTCTCGAACGCGTCCTTGCCGAACACCGGATAGTTGTGATGCACGGGCACACCCGTCGCGCGGCTCGCGAGGTCCACGTAGCGACCGAGCATCGACAGGTCGTTGTCGATCAGGCCGAGCAGGCGCAGGTTCACCAGCAGAAGATCCATCTCGACGTTGCCCGCGCGCTCGCCGATGCCCAGCGCCGTCGCGTGGACGCGAGTCGCACCGGCTTCGAGTGCGGCGAGCGCGTTCACGAGGCCCAGGCCGCGGTCGCGGTGTCCGTGCCAGTCGATGCCGACGTCGCCGCCCATCTCGTCGACGATGCTCTTCACGAACGTGATCAGGCGCTTCACACCGTTCGGGGTCGCGTGGCCGCACGTGTCGCAGACGCAGATGCGCTTTGCGCCGGCCTCGATCGCCGTCGTGTAGAGCGCGCGGACGTGCTCCGGATTCGCGCGCGTCGTGTCCTCGGTCACGAACATGACCGGCAGGTCGTTCTTGGTCGCGAACGACACCGCGTCGTGCGACAGCTTGACCATCTGATCGATGTGCCAGTTCTCGGCGTACTGGCGGATCGGCGAGCTGCCGATGAACGCGCAGACTTCGATCGGCACGCCCGTCTGCTGGACCATGTCGACGACGGGCTCGATGTCGCTGATGACCGTGCGGCAGGCGACGTTCGGGCGGATCGAGAGGCCCTTCATGACGCGCGACAGCTCGAGGATGTGCTCGCGCGCCCGCGCGCCCGCGCCCGGCAGGCCGACATTCGCCGTCTGGATGCCGAGTTCGTCCATCAACCGGACCAGCGCGATCTTCTCGTCGAGCGTCGGGTCCTTGACCGAAGGGCTCTGCAGACCGTCGCGTAGCGTCTCGTCGTCGAACTGGATGGCTCCGGCCGCGCGCAGATCGGGCTCGTTCCAATCGTGGATGAGTGCGTCACGATCCGGCGCGGCGCCGCTCGTCTTGCCGTTTTCGGGTGTCGTCATCGAGTTCGACCGAGTTCGTCCAGGAGGTCGGGCCCAGCAGTCTAACCGATGCGGCCGGATCCCTGGAGCGGTCCCGGCCCTTCGGATGCTCGGCTATGCGCCGCGAACACGCGTTCTCCAAGGCATGGGCGCCGAGAAGAGTCCCGCGTCGAGAATGCGCACGTCCGCGCCGTCTGGGAGACCATCGCGAACAGGAGGATCGTCGGCACGAACACGGCGCGCGATTCTGGTGCGCGTGGCTCGACTCGCGCCGGGTCCTGTTCAATTCCAGCGGAACAGGCGCAGCGCGAACACGAACGCGACGCAGCCCCAAGCGACGAGGATAGCGATGCGCACGAGCTGCGAGGACAGGTCCGCTCCTTCGAGCAGGACCGCGCGCAGCGCGTCGTTCAGCGCCGTCAGCGGCAGCGCGCGCACGATCGGCTGCACGGCGTCGGGGAAGCGCTCGGACGAGAAGAACACCCCCGACAGGACGAACATCGGCAGCATCACCAAGTTGATGAAGCCCGAAACGATCTCGATCTTGCGCGTGCGCGTCGCGACCAGCAGGCCGAGACCGGCGAACGACGCCGCGCCGATCAGCGCGAGCACCGTCGCCAAGAACACGCCGCCGTGGAAAACCATGCCGAAGATCAGCTTGCCGAAGCCGAGCATCAGCGCGACCTCGACCAGGACGATCGTCATGCGGCTGGCGATCGTGGCCAGGAGGAAGCTGGAGCGGCGCATCGGCGTCGCGGCCAGTCGCTTCAACAAGCGCCGTGAGCGCATCTCGACCAAGGCGAAGCCGATGCCGTACATCGACCCGCTCATGATGTTCATGCCCAAGAGGCCCGGGATCAGGAAGTCGACGTAGCGCGATCCGGGTTCCGTCACGAGCGTCTCGCGAAATGCGCGCGGATCCGCGCGACCGGCGGAGCGCTGCAGTGCGTCGTCGACGCGCGCACGCGCCAGCACACCTTCGGGGTTCGTCGAGTCGTAGCGGTACTCGAGTTCGTCACCCGGCACGATGACGAGCGCGACCTTGCCCATGCGCAGGCGCAGCGCAGCCTCGTCCGCATCGACGGCCACGACCTTGAACGTCGGGTTCGCGCGCAGTTCGTCGGTCAATCGATCGGCGCCCGCCACGTCGACGACGGCGACCGCGATGTTTTCGACGGGCTTCTCGCGGAACGCGATGCCCAAGCCGAACGCGAGCAGGATCGGGAAGCCGAAGACCCAGAACAGGATCGCGGGTTCGCGCAGGAACTCGCGCATCCGCATCTTGTAGAGCTCGACGAAACCGCTGGATGCACTCATCGCGACTCACTCATCCCGCAAGTGCCTCCCGGTCAGCGACACGAAGACGTCCTCGAGGCTCGCGTGGCGCGTCGAAAGGCGCGACAGCGTCGTCGCGAGAACCTTGGAACGATCGAGGACGGCCGGCAACGCGACGTGCGGTTCGGCGACGGTGAGCTGGAAGCCGTCACCCTCGAGACGCGCGGAACGCACGGACGGCAGCTCGCGCAAAGTCGACAATTCGGCTTCGCGCTCGGCCATGCTCGCGCGCTCGCCCGCGAACGCGAACTCGACGACGTGGTCGCCCCCCAGAGACAAGATCAGCGCGGCCGGCGTGCCCTCCGCGATGACGCGACCCTGGTCGACGATCGCGATGTGGTCGCACAGCTTCTCGGCCTCGTCCATGTAGTGCGTCGTCAGCAGCACCGTTCGACCCTGCGTGCGCAGGTCGCGCACGACGTCCCACAGCTGTCGCCGCGACTGCGGATCGAGGCCCGTCGTCGGTTCGTCGAGGAACAAGAGGTCCGGATTGCCGACCAGCGCGCACGCGACGGCGAGCCGCTGCCTCTGTCCGCCCGACAGTGCGACGACGTGACTGCTGCTCTTCTCGCCCAGCCCCACGAGTTCGATCGCATCCTTCGCCGCCGTTCCGCGCGGAAAGAACGAGCGAAACAGTTCGAGCGTTTCCAACACCGACTGCTTGTCCGCGAAGCGCGTCTCCTGCAGCGTCACACCGATCCGTTCCCGCAGCGCAGTCGCGTCGCGATCCCAGCGCAGGCCCAGCACTTCGACGTCGCCCGAAGTCGGCTCCAGAAGCCCCTCGAGGATCTCGATCGTGGTCGTCTTGCCCGCGCCGTTCGGACCGAGCAGCCCGAAGCATCCACCGCGCTGGACGTCCAGGTCGAGACCGCGCAACGCCTCGACGGGCGTACGCCCCGGATACGTCTTGCGCAGGTCGCGCACGCGGATGGCGCTCGTCATCGGGCGCGGATGCTATCCGCTGCGAGCAAGTCCGGGCCATGCCGCCGTGACGTTTCGCGCCCCCGCCTCGCGTACTACTCTTGGACGATGCGCACCCAGCTCGCCCTGGCCTTGCTCCTTCTCCTCGTCGCGTGTCGCTCGGCCGGCACGGACCGCGCGGCGCCGCTCCTAGCCGCTGATCGCGCGTTCTGTGCCGACACGCAGTCGCGGCGGATGGAGGCGTGGCTCGCGGCGTTCGACGTGAACGGTTCGCAGTTCGACGAGGAGTTCCGGCCCGTCACGGGTCATGTCGCGATTCGTGCGCACATGACGGAGCTGTTCGCCGATCCAGCGAACGAGCTGCAGTGGGATCCCGACACGGCCGTGATCTCGGAAGCCGGCAACCTCGGATCGACCACGGGGCGCTGGACGATGTCGCGTCGGCGCGACGACGGCTCGCGCGAGACGATCGCGACCGGGCGCTACTTCGACGTGTGGCGCAAGCTGGCCGACGGGACGTGGAAGCTCGTCGTGGACCTGGGCGAAGCCGATCCGATCATTGCGCAGTTCTAATCGTTCGCCTCGCGAGACCAACGCTCGAAACACGCCGCTTCGTCCGCCGCCGCCGTCGCCGTGGGTGGAACGACGACGTGGTAGCGGCGGAACAGCTCGGTGAACGTGCGCCCGTCCGCAGCGAAGGCTTCGCCGGCAATGCGCGAGCCGTGCAGGAGTCGTTCGAAGCGCAGGCGCGCAACGAGCAGTGCCGCGATCCGGAAGCCGTCGGATTGCGCAGGATTCAGGGCGACTTCGAGGCCGGGTGCGCCTTCGCTGCGCAAGCTCTCGAACGCCGCGCCGGCGTCGGGCGAGCACAGTGCGTCGGCCAATCGCGCTTCGAAGGCGTGCAACGCTTCGCGCTCGTCGTGTTCAGCGGGCGACATGCGTGCCCTCCACCAGCGCGCGCGCTCGGCGCAATTCCTCGCGCAACACCGGGACGTCCGACGGTTCCACCGTGCCTTCCATGCGTTC